>PMBY01000384.1 GCA_003153875.1 Myxococcales bacterium
AAGCCGCAGGCGCGGAAGGTCTTGGTGATCTGATCGTCGAGATCGGTCCGGTCGGTCACGATGACCAGCGTGGGGTTGTCCTGTCTTGGATCGTTGCGCAGCTTGAGCGCCAGCCACAGCATGGTCAGGCTCTTGCCCGAGCCTTGGGTGTGCCAGACCACGCCGCCGCGATCGGTGGCCTTCTTGGCCGTGCGGGCACGCCGCACGGCCTTGTTCACGGCAATGTACTGCTGATAGCGGCACAGCTTGCGGATGATCCGGCCGCTGGAAGAATCCCGCTCGAACACGACGAAGTTTCGCATCAGATCGAGCAGCGTCTCCGGCGTGAGCAGCCCGGCCAGGGCCACATCCTGGATTGTCGGCTTTCGTCCACACACAGCCTCAAGCTCGCTCGCAGAGCGCGGCCACGTGGCCTTCCACTCGGCAAAGAACCGATGCGGCGTCGTCACCGTGCCGTACACGGCCGCCTCGCGGCAGGCAACGATCAGCACCTGCACCGTCTCGAACAGCTTTGGCGCACCCAGATCGTGATAGCGGTCTTCCAGCTCCTGGTAGCGCGAGAACTGATCAATGGCCTCGGCCTTCCAGCCGTCGCCCAGGGTCGGGCTTTTGCACTCTACGATCGCCACCGGCAGCCCGTTGATGAAGACCGCCACGTCCGGGACGATCTTCTTCTTGCTGCCGATCACGCCGAACTGCCGGGTGACGACGAATTCATTCTTGGCCGGGTCATCGAAGTCGATGAAGCGAACCGTCTGCCCCTTCTTGCCGTCGCCCAGGTCTTGGTCAAGCGCGATACCCTGGGTGATGATTGTGTGGACGCGCTCGCTGGCCTCGATCAGGCTGGTCGCCTGCACATTGGTCACAGTCCGCACCGCCTTGGCCAGGTTGTCGTCGGACAGCCAAGGGTTCAGGCGCTTGAGCGCGGCCCCCAGGCGCTTCGTGAGCACGACCTCCTTGAACGACTCGCGCTCGCCTTCAAGAATCTCGGGCGGGAAATAGGTGTAGCCGAGCGGTTGCAGCAGCTCGACAGCCGGTTTTTCGGAGAGGTTGATCTCGTTCCAGTCGCGGCCCTGCGGCGGAGTCATGCGGACTGCTCCATGCTCGCTGTCGACTGAAATCCGAGGACAGTGTTGCAGGATTGAAGGAACGCACGCGCGAATTCATAGTCAGGACTCGGGTCCTTGGACCAGACGACGGGCATCGAGACGTAGTAGAAGGGTACGGGCTGGATTACCGCGTGGACCAGTAGTGGCATGAAGAACGCGACGCCAACGGGGTTCTTCGCCCTCTGGCTCCACTCGGTGGCAAAAGCGCGAGCCTGTGCTTGCTGACACCAACTATCCGCCCAACCCTTGACGAAGTCGGAGGCCTCTTGGTTGGTCGAGAACGCACGGGTCGCTTCGTAGACGTCGGCTACAGGAAGAAGGTTCACGACGTTGACAAAGACGACGCTGGCGCTCGATAGCCCGTCTGCCTGTGCCGCGCCCTTCTCGACGTTGGGCCATAGATTCTCGTCGGAGTAGGCCACCTTGGCAGCAACGCCGAACGGTCTCCCCTGAAAGTTGCCGGTTACATCGGGCTCCGCGAACTGGACGTTCTGGCAAAAGGTCGCCATCGCGGCGGCAAGTACGGTCTCCCAAACGCAGTCGCGTTCGTATGACCGCGTTGCCTTCATGGTTGGAATGGGATTACCGCAGACCAGGTGCCTCCACCGCATGCGGTCCAACGACAATCCCGCCAGCGTTCCACGGTGCAACGTTTTCGACAAGAAGTCGGCACCGTCGCTTTCGAGGAAGAAGTTAACGAAGTCGTCCCGCCCCCCAAATCGAATGTTGACATGCGTCGCAAGCATCCCTTGGAGAATATCCAGGCGTCTTAGAGACCAGGCAAGCCCACAGTCCGAGTGGATGGCGATCCCAAGGGTCTGCAACTGCTCGCGGAGCCATTCGACGGAAGCAGCCATCGTTCCATCAGGCCACTTTACGAGCGGGCCGCTGGAGCCAGGTTCCTCGGCCACGACATCTGTCACGCGGCGCCCCCTTCGTCCACGCGAACGCGGACCTCGCCGGTGAGGAGGACGGACATGAGGGCGGACTTGAACGACGTGATCGCCTTGAGCCAAAGTAGTTCTCTGGAGCAACGATCATTCACCGATGCCATCATATTCCTCATGCAAACCTGTTCTTCACGCGGTGGCAGCGGAATGCGCAGCGTCCTCAGATCACCCAGGTTCAGAAGGGGCTGATTGCCGCCCTTCGTGATGGCAGTGACCTGCCTCTGGAACTGCGGGCCATCGAGGCAGAGGGCCAGGAACTGGGCATCAGTCAAAGCTCCAGGGACGATGACACCGAGGTTTCTGTGAACGTTCGCGCCCTTCAAGGCTGGCTCTACGTAGGCAACGACTCCTATCGTTCCCACAAGCGAAATGACTGTCTCCCCGCCGCGAAGCAGAGTTCTCTTGTACTGCTCCGACAAGGTGTCGCTCACCCTATGGACCCCTGCCATATCAACCCAACCACCCTTGATGTCGGTGATCCGCAGCATTGGGACGCCGTTCTCGACGTAGGGGCCTGGCTTCAAAATTCCGTAGGCGATAGGTCGTTCGGGGGCGGTCAGACTGTCAAGAGCAACCACATCCCATTCCGCGGGCACTATGCCGATTTCGGTTTGTTTGAACTTCTTGTGGCGGCCGGGGAGGCCCTTGGTGAGCAGCTCGGCCATCATGGCCTTCTTCACGGCCTGGAGCTGGTCGATGACGGCCTGGCTCGCATCGATGGCGTGGTCCACCGACGAGAGAATGGTCGCGATCTTCAAACGCTCAGGCGGAGGCGGCAGCGCGAGAGAGTAGCTGGCCACATCACTGCCTGTCACTGCGGGGTAGTTTCCACCCTTCATCCGTGGTCTCAAGAACTCGACGAAGTCGGACGCCAGCACATGCTGGTAGAGGAACTCAGAATCTGCCGGGGCCAGAGGTCGGATAACTGCAAACCCCGTGGACGCCACCAGATTCGGAGCAGCCTTACGTACCTGCGCGAAGCTGCGCAGGTATGGACGCACCGTGGACACCAGAATATCGCCGATTCTTACCCGGCGGCGCGCCCTGCTCGGAGCGTTGGAAAACTGGTAGGCAGTAGGCGTACCGAGGTGTCCCGTGCTCTCGACTGAGGCGATATCGAGGTAGAGCAGTTCATGTGCAGCCGGAGTATCCCCTCCGAGCTGCTCGGGGTTCACCTCAGCAACATCTGCCACGGTGACCCGTCGCCACTCCTCAGGCATCATACCCAAGCTCCCTCAAGAACCCATTCATCTTCGCCTCGGCCTCAGCGCGTTTCTTCTCCACCTCGCGCAGCTTGGTGATGGCCGCCGCCACGTCGACCTTCTCGGCAGCCTCGGCGGTTTCCACGTAGCGGCTGATATTCAGGTTGAAGTCGTTCTTCTCGATCTCGGCCAGATCTACTACTCGCGCGTACTTGGGCACGTCTTTCCAGGCGTGGAAAGTGGCGGCGATCTTCTTCACATCCTCGTCCCGCAGATAGTTCTGGCCGCTGCCCCCGCGGAACTCGCGCGACGCCTCAATGAACAACACCTTGGCCTTGCGCTCGCGCTTCTTCTCGCGGTTCATGACCAAGATCGCGGCCGGGATGCCTGCGCCGTAAAATAGGTTGGGCGGCAGGCCGATCACGGCCTCGACCAAGTCTTCCTTCAAGATGCCTTGCCGGATCTCGCCCTCGGCCGCGCCACGGAAGAGCACGCCATGGGGCATGACCACGCCAAGCTGGCCGTGCAGGTTCAGGGTGGCGATCATGTGCTGCACGAACGCCAGGTCGCCCTTGGTCTTGGGCGGGATGCCGAAGCGAAAACGGCCCCACGGATCGTGCTCGGCCACCTCTCGGCCCCAGTCGTCGAGCGAGAAGGGCGGATTGGCGATCACCCGGTCGAACAGGCGCAGCTCGCCGCCATCGACCAGCTTGGGATCGCGGATCGTGTCGCCCTTGAAGATGTGGGACGTGATCCCGTGCAGCAGCATGTTCATCTGGCAGATGGCCCAGGTGCCCAGGTTCTTCTCCTGGCCGAAGAGCGACAGGTTCTTCGGGTTCTGCCCGTGCCGTTCCAGGTGGCGTGCGCACTCGATCAGCATGCCGCCCGAGCCGCAGGTCGGGTCGCAGATGCGCATGCCCTCCTTGGGCGCCAAGATCTCGACGATCAGCTCGACCACCTTCTTGGGCGTGTAGAACTCGCCGCCCTTCTTGCCCGCGTCGTCGGCGAACTTCTCGATCAGGTACTCGTAGGCGCGGCCGAGCATGTCCGGCTCGGACAGGTTGG
>PMBY01000181.1 GCA_003153875.1 Myxococcales bacterium
ATCGGGATTTCAAGGTAGCCCTTTGGCAGATCCATCGAGGTTGTCCCCGTCGCCTCCTCGACGCCCCCGACTATCGCCTTCAGGGTGTAGCCGGTGCCGCCGGCGGCGCTGTCCAGATAGTTGGTTGAGGTGGTGATCGGTGTGGCGTTGAGTTTCGCCGTGCCTTTGTACACGTTGAAGGCGACATCAGTGCCCTGTTCCGTGCCGTAGAGCCGCCACGACAGAAGGGTCCCCCCACCGGTTGCTCCCCCAACCGCCACAAAACCCCTGCCCAGTTTTTCCATGATACGCTGGCCATAGGCGGGCATTGCCATCAGGCAAAGGGCCAGGCAAATAGAAGACCAGAAGACTCTGTATCTCATCGTGTCGCCCCTTTCTCATCCAGACGTCGCTTTTCGCAGACCACGGACAACGCGCCGCGGAGACGCGTCGTGTACACAAACCGACCTGTCAGATAAGGGGGGAGGGACCAGCCAAGACGGGTCATTCCTGTGCCAAACTTGAACACCAGGCGCACGGAGCCCGATGGGCATCGCCGCTTGGGCCGCCGGGCAATCCCAAAATGATCATTCGCTATTCGCTCCCTGCGCTCGCTCTGCTTCTGGCTGGCTGTGGCCAGGGGTCAAACTCGGGGCATGCTCCACGGCAAGACGGTGCCGTCGATCTGGGCCGCCTCGCCCAGCCCGACGGGCAGAACCGTATCGAGGCCGGCGGCGGGCTGGATAACGCACCAGATCGCGGTTCGACGACTGACAGGGACAGCAGTTCTGACCAGCCGGGGGATGTGGGCACCAGCCCGGACCTGGCCTCGGACCTCCGGGTTGCCGCCGACCTGGCTGCGGACGCCAGTGCCGACAGGGACGTCGTGGACGCGGCCAGCGCCGACACGGACGCCGCCGGCGACGGCCCCGAGGTAGGCGCGTCGGATGATGGTGGCTGCGCCCTGGCCGACAACATCTTGGTCGGCAAGCTGCCGACTGTCAGCTTTCTGACCTATCACAATCAGTCGCAGATCGAGGCCTACTTGCAGGCGGTGGCCTTGGCCGTCCCCAGCATCGCCACGTACAAGGTGCTCGGGCAATCGGGGCAGGGTCGGAATCTTCCCTATCTCGTCATCAATGCAACCTGCCAGGCCAGCCCGCCAGCCCTTCTCGCCAATGGCACCCACCACGGCGACGAACCCGCCAGCACGGAGGCGGCCCTGGCCATCCCCGACTATCTTTTGCGAAAGAGCACCACCGATGCGTCGGTGCGAAGCCTACTTCAGACCTACGCCTTTTACGTGCTGCCCCTGGTGAACCCGGATGGGTTTGCCTTGGACACGCGAGAGAACGCAGCCGGGCTGGATATCAACCGCGACTATTCCTACCCGGGACGCAGCGACGCAAATTCGTTCACGACGGTCGAGGCCAAGCTTGTGAAGTCGCTGCAGGAAAGCGTCGGGTTCCGCGCCGCTATCGCGTTTCACAGTGGCGCGCAAGAGGTGCTGTGGCCTTGGTGCTACACCGGCGACGCCACGGTCGACGGCGGATTCTTCACGGCTGCCGGACAGAAGACGGCTCAGGCTATGAATTTCGCCATCTATCAGCAGTCCTACGACGACTATCCGACCGAGGGCGAATACATCGACTACGCCTATTGGAAGAACCATACCCTGGCCGCCACCTTTGAAGTGTCGTTGGTGAAGGCTCCAAGCCTGGCTTCACTGGCCGGTGTGGTCGGCGGTGCGAGCAAGGGCACCGTCGCCTGGGTACAAGCGGTGAGCGATCACGACAACGGCAGGTTGCATGCCCTGTCCGCGACGGCTGCGGAGCGCAGGAGATTCCCGTTCACGGCACCATTTGATGGAACGAATCGGCTCGAATAGCGCCGTCCCGTCCCCCCCGTACCTTTTCACGCAACCTTCTGCCTCGGCTTCCGATAAGCCGGGCATGATTCTCACCAGCCGGGTCGAGTCCCTCCTGCAGCCGGTCGCCTCCGCGACTCCCTGCGGGGCTGACCTTGAGTACGATCTTGCGTTTCTGGAGCTTGAGCGCCTGGTGCAAGGCAGGCCGGAGCAACAGATGGGAAGCGCGGTGGTCCCGGCGCAGGAGCCTGACTGGGACTCGATCGCCAAGCACGCCGCTGCACTTTTGGGCAAGACCAAAGACCTGCGGGTTGTGCTTTGCCTGACGCGAGCCTTGCTCAACCGCGACGGGTTCGCGGGTCTGCGCGATGGCTTGGCTGTGTTGCGCGGGCTGGTCGAACGCCACTGGGACGGCCTGTTTCCGCGGCTGGAGCCCGCTGAGGCAAACGATCCCACGTTCCGGATCAACATCCTTATGGGGCTGTGTGATTCGGCGGCGGTCATCGAGCGCGTTCGGGCGATCCCCCTGGTGACTTCGCGAGCCTTTGGCCGATTCAACTTGAGGGAGCTTGCGATCGCGTCGGGGGAGTTGCCGCCTGCGCGCGGGACGGCAGCACCGGCAAGCATCGCAATTGACGGGGCCTTTTCCGAGAGCGCGGTCGCCGACTTGCAAGCCACGGCTTCCAGCGTGCGCGAGTCCCTCGAACACCTGGCCGCGCTTGAGACAACGGTTGGCGCGCATGTGGGCCTCGCCCACGCGCCGAGCTTCTCGATGCTTTCGAGGCTGCTGGAACAGGCCCACAGGATTCTGGCGGCTCGTCTCGAGGTGCGCGGCGTGAAATGCGCGTCCCCTGCGGCAGGTCCGTCCGCCGCTGCGGCGGCTGCCGGTGAAGCGCCCGTGGCCCAGGTCGCACCGATCGGGACGGTGACCTCTCGGGAAGAGGTGGTGCGCTCTTTCGAACGGATCTGCGATTACTACCAGTGCCACGAGCCATCCAGCCCCATGCCGCTTCTGCTACAGCGATGCAAGCGGTTGGTGTCGGCAAGTTTCCTGGACATCGTCCGTGACGTCGCGCCCGACGCCGTTTCCCAAGTGGAGATGCTGCGCGGCCGCGACAGCTAGAGAGAAGCCCGAGCACAGGTGGACAGCAACGCCATTTCCAAGAACACGAAATAGGGGAACACCATGAGCAACAGCGGACAGAAATTCATTGCGCGCAATCGCGCTCCACGCGTTCAGATCGAATACGACGTCGAGCTCTACGGGGCCGAAAAGAAGGTCCAGCTGCCCTTTGTGATGGGGGTTATGGCCGATCTTTCCGGCAATCCCGCCGAGCCGCTGGCACCGGTTGCCGACCGGAAGTTCTTGGACATTTCCGTCGACGACTTCGACGATCGGCTCGAGGCGATGAAGCCGCGGGTGGCGTTCCAGGTTTCCAACACCTTGACCGGCGAGGGAAACCTCAGCTTGGACATATCCTTCGAGAGCCTCGACGATTTCTCACCAGCGGCCATCGCGCGCAGGGTGGGGCCGCTCAATCAGCTTCTGCAGGCGCGGCAGCAGTTGTCCAACCTGATTACCTACATGGATGGTCGAACCGGAGCCGAGGATCTGATCGCAAAGGCGCTGCACGATCCGGCGTTGCTGCAGGCGCTGGCCTCGGCGCCCAAACCCGAGACGAGCAATCCCGAAACCGCAAAGGACAAGTGAGGGTGATCCATGGCTGATACCAACGAAAGCACCCAGACCCAGGCTGGCGCAGCGACGGTTCAGATTTCTGATTTCGATGCGTTACTCAACAAGCAGTTCAACCCCCAGACCGATACGGCCAAGCGAGAAGTCGAGGGCGCGGTGCGAACCCTGGCCCAGCAGGCTCTCGCCAGCACGCCGCTCATTTCGACCGACGTGCTGCAGACCATCGAGGCCATGATCGCCGAGATCGACAAGAAGCTGACCGCGCAGATCAACGCGATCATGCACCACCCTGATTTCCAGCAACTGGAGAGCGCATGGCGCGGCCTGCACTACCTGGTGAGCAACAGCGAGACCGACGACATGCTGAAGATCCGGGTGCTCAACGTCGGCAAGAAGGATCTGCACAAGACCCTGAAGCGCTTCAAGGGTGCCGCGTGGGACCAGAGCCCGCTGTTCAAGAAACTCTACGAAGAGGAATACGGGACTTTGGGGGGAGAACCTTTCGGGTGTCTGGTGGGCGACTACTACTTCGATCACGGTCCCCAGGATGTGGAGCTGCTGGGCGAGCTGGCCAAGATCGCGGCGGCGGGCCATGCCCCCTTCCTGGCGGCCGCGTCGCCCACCGTGTTCCAGATGGAGTCCTGGCAAGAGCTCAGCAACCCGCGTGACCTGACCAAGATTTTTCAGATCCCCGAGTACGCCGGGTGGCGATCGTTGCGCGACTCGGATGACGCCCGTTACGTCGGCCTGACCATGCCGCGCTTCCTCGCCCGGCCGCCCTACGGGGCCAAGACCAACCCGGTCGAGGCGTTCGACTTCGAGGAGGATGCCAGCGGGCCCGACGCCAGGAAGTACACCTGGGCGAACTCAGCCTATGCCATGGCGGTCAACATCAACCGCTCTTTCAAGACCTACGGCTGGTGCTCTCGGATTCGCGGTATCGAATCGGGCGGCGCCGTCGAGGGTCTGCCCACGCACACCTTCCCCACCGATGACGGGGGCGTCGACCTGCGCTGTCCCACCGAGATCGCCATCAGCGACCGACGCGAGGCCGAGCTGGCCAAGAACGGCTTCATGCCTCTGGTGTACAAGAAGAACACCGACTTTGCCGCCTTCATCGGGGCGCAGTCCCTGCACAAGCCGGCACAGTACGACGACCCCGACGCGACCTCCAACGCCGCATTGGCCGCGCGTCTGCCCTACCTGTTCGCCACCTGCCGTTTCGCCCACTACTTGAAGTGCATCGTTCGCGACAAGATCGGATCCTTCAAGGAAGCCGCGGACATGCAGCGCTGGCTGCAGAACTGGATCGTCCAGTACGTCGACGGCGACCCGTTGCATTCCAGCGAGGCCACCAAGGCGCGTAAGCCCCTGGCGGCTGCGGAGGTGATGGTCGACCCGGTCGAGGGCAATCCCGGCTACTACGCGTCCAAGTTCTTCCTTCGTCCCCACTACCAACTCGAAGGGCTGACTGTGTCTTTGCGACTGGTCGCGAAGCTCCCCTCAGCCAAAGCGGCTTGATTTCAGTCCTCAGGAACAGTCGTCAGAGAAACGGCAATCTAGCAAGGAGTCAGGAATATGGCGTTCACTATCTGCATCAAGATCGGAAACATCGCGGGCGAGTCGACCGTCGCCAACCACACAGGAGAAATCGACGTGCTGTCGTGGGGCTGGGGCCTCAACCAGTCCGCTTCAGGCCAAGTGGGAGGGGCGGGCTCGGGCACCGCCGACGTGAAGGATCTCACCTTCACGAAGTTCGTGGACAATTCCTCGCCCACACTCATTCAACAGTGTTTCGAGGGCAACAATCTGGGGGACACGGTCCTCACCGTGATCAAGGCCAACGGGAAAGAAGTGCTGGAGTTTATCAAGATCACGATGAGTGGAACCGTGATCATCTCTTCCATCAACACGGGCGATCCTCTTCCCAATGACCGGTATTCCGAGACCGTGACCCTCAATTTCGCGCACGTGAAATTCGAGTACACGCCGACGGGTCCGAACAACAGCAAGGGCGCGACTGCGGCTGGCGAATTCACGATCAGCCGGAGAGGATAGTAACCGTCGAGATCCAGGCCTCGCGCCATGGCTGAGCTGACGCCCAAGGAGCGACTGTCGCCCTCCTTGCTCGATCGACTGACTGATGACGAGCCAGAGCGAGCGACAGAGCCGCGTGAGTCTCGAGTTCTGTCGCCCGCTCGGTTGCGCGAATGCGTGCGCCGGGATTTGACCTGGCTCTTCAATACGACACACATGCAGTCGCTGCACAACCTGGATGAATTGCCTCTGGTCGCGCGCTCGGTGCTGAACTACGGCATCCCCGATTTGGCCGGCCGGACGGCGTCAAGTCTGGACACCGCGGAGTTGGAACAGATGATCGGTCAGGCCATTTTGAACTTCGAGCCTCGTCTCGATCGCAATTCGGTGAGGGTGCGGCCGGTCGTGGACCAGCGCCAGATGAACCAAAATGCCCTGTCCTTCGACGTCGAGGCGGAACTGTGGGCCCAGCCCTTGCCGCTGCGTCTCTTCTTGCGAACCGCGGTGGATCTGGAAGCCGGAAAAGTGGAAGTGACCGACCAGGGCGGCAAAGGAGGTGCTTGATGGATCCTCGGGTACTGGGCACGTACAACCGCGAGCTGCAGTACCTGCGAGAAATGGGCGGGGAGTTTGCGCGCGAGTTCCCCAAGATTGCGGGCCGGCTGGGATTGGAGTCGTTGGAATGTTCCGACCCATACGTGGAACGGCTGCTCGAGTCCTTCGCTTTCCTGGCCGCGCGCGTGCAGCTCAAGATCGACGACGAATTTCCGCGCTTCAGCCAGCACCTGTTGCAAATGGTCTACCCCCACGCCCTGGCGCCCACGCCGTCGATGGCGGTACTGGAGTTGCAGCCCAATCTGTCCGAAGGCGCGCTGGCCGATGGGTTCCGCGTGGCGCGTGGGGCGGTCTTGCGCAGTCTGGCCGGCCGGGGCGCAGAGACCGCCTGCGAGTACCGCACGGCCCACGAAGTGACTCTGTGGCCCCTGGAGCTGGTGGGCGCCGAATACACGTCGTTCTTGGCGGATCTCGGCTCGCTTCGGTTTGCCGGCAAAAGCAAGGCGGCGCTGCGGCTGCGCTTGCGTGCCGCAGCTGGGTTGACCATGGACCATCTTGCCCTGGAGAGCTTGCCCATCTTCCTGCGCGGCAGCGACGAAATCTCCATGCGGCTCTACGAGTTGCTGATGGCCCACACCGTGGCGCTGGTCGCCCGTCCAGGGGGATCGGGCCAACCCGGGTGCCAGGTCTTGGCCGATGCCAGCGTAAGCCCGCTGGGGTTCGACGACGAGCAGGCGTTGCTTCCCTATGGACCGCGCTGTTTTCAAGGCTATCGACAGTTACAGGAGTACTTCGCGTTTCCCAGTCGCTACATGTTTGTTGAACTGGGTGGGTTGCAACAGGCCGTGCGGCGGTGTGCCGACCGGGAACTGGAGATCATCGTCGTCTTCGACATTCAGGACCCACGCCTGGAGAAAGCGGTTGGTCCCGCGCAGTTCGCGCTCTTCTGCGCGCCGGCGGTGAATCTGTTCCCTCGGCGCGCCGATCGCATCCACTTGGGCGCGAGCGCCAGCGAGTACCACGTGGTGCCTGACCGAACCCGGCCCATGGATTTCGAGGTCCACTCGGTTACCGAGGTGGTCGGGTATGGCACTGGCAGCGACGAGAAACAGGAGTTTCTTCCTTTCTACGCGACCAGCGACCAGACGCCCGCGGCCGGCACAGCCTACTACACCGTGCACCGCCAGCCGCGCGTGCTTTCGGCCAAGCAGCGCGCCCAAGGGGCGCGGTCGAGCTATGTGGGCAGCGAGGTGTTCGTTGCGTTGGTCGATCCCGACGAGGCCCCGTTCCGATCGCAGCTCAAGCAGCTTGCCGTCGGCATCACCTGCAGCAACCGCGATCTGCCGCTGCACCTTCCGCTGGGCCAAGGTGCCAGCGATTTCTCGTTGGAAACTGGCGCGCCTGTGGCAGCGATTCGTTGTGTGGCCGGCCCGACCGCGCCGCGACCGTCGTACGCCCACGGCGATCCAACCTGGCGGCTGATCAGCCACCTGTCGCTCAACTACCTGTCGCTCACCGACGGCGCAGACGGGGGTGGGGCGTCAGCCTTGCGCGAATTGCTGGCGCTCTGCGGCGATTGTGCTGATGCCGTGGTCCGGCGGCAAATAGAGGGCGTGCGCTCGGTTGCGTCCCAGCCTGTGACCAGGCGGTTGCCTTTGCCTGGGCCGGTCGCCTTTGCTCGCGGCACCCAGGTCACCCTCTGCTGCGACGAAAGCGCCTTCGAGGGCACGGGTGTCTTCCTCCTGGGCGCCGTGTTGGAACGGTTCTTTAGCAAGTATGTTTCCCTCAACTCCTTTACCGAGACCACGCTGCAGACTGTGCAGCGTGGGGAAATCGCGCGATGGCCAGCCCGCATCGGACGTCGCCCGCTGCTGTAGATCCCACAGGGAAGGAGAATGGTCTTTCCACTGGGGAATTGCTGCGCGCGCTGGCACGCGCGCCTCATCGATTCGACTTCTTCGATGTGCTGCGACGCCTTGAGTGCGCCCATCCGCACCGCGCGCGCCTGGGCCGAGCCGCCCGCCCCTGCGACGAGCCGATCCGACTGGGGCAGGAAGCGTCCCTGGAATTCGCCCCCGCGACCTTGGCGTCTTTTGCGCCATCTGCGGACGGCCAGCCGCCGCGTCTTTCGGTCCATTTTCTCGGGCTGCTTGGCCCCAACGGGCCGCTGCCCATCCACCTGACCGACTACGCGCGTGATCGGGTGCGCAACGCGGGTGACTTCGCGCTGGTGCGCTTTCTCGACGTCTTTCACCATCGCATCCTCGCCCTCTTCTATCGTGCCTGGGCCGACGCACAGCCTACCGTCAGCTTCGACCGGCCCGGCCAAGACCGCTTCGCGACCTATCTCGGATCCCTGATCGGTCTGGGGATGCCATCGCTGCGCGATCGCGACGAATTCCCCGACCGGGCCAAGCTGTATTTCGCGGGACGCTTTGCCGCCCAGCCGCGCAACCGTGAAGGACTCGTGGCGATTGTGGCCGACTTCTTCGGGTTGCCGGTCAAGGTCGAGGAGTTCGTGGGCGAGTGGTTGGCTCTCCCTGAGGAAGCACGGTGGCGGCTAGGCGGGGCCGGTGTCCTCGGCCAGAGCACGGTGGCAGGGGCGCGGACCTGGCAGCGACAAAGCAAGTTCCGCATTGTGTTTGGCCCTCTCAATGAGAACGACTTCCATAGTCTGCTGCCCGGGGGAAGCAGACTGAAGCGGCTTGTCGCACTGGTGCGCAACTACATCGGCGATTCACTGAACTGGGACGTGCGCCTGCATCTTGAGGATCGGGTGAAGAGGCCCTTTGGTCTTGGCCGCTCGGCGCGACTGGGCTGGACCTCATGGCTGGGGCGATTCCCGCAGGGCGAGCGCAGGCAAGACGTGATCTTGAACCCCCTGAAAGCAAGCGCCGCTGCCGTGTCGGGCCTGCAAGACAAGAGGAGATCCAAGAATGTCTGAAATCGCGCGTGCATCTCTTTTCGGCAAGCTCAACAGCCTTGGCTACAAGGCCATTGAGAGTGCCACGGTGTTCTGCAAACTGCGGGGNNTATGTCGAACTGGTCCACTGGTTCAATCAGATCTTGCAATTGCCCAACTCGGACGTGCACTGCATTTTGCGCGAGTTCCACATTGATCCTTCGCGGCTGGCGCGCGACATGACTGCGGCCCTGGATCAGCTTCCGCGCGGGGCCACGTCCATCTCCGATCTGTCTTCTCACGTGGAGGAGGCCGTCGAGCGCGGCTGGGTCTACGGCACCCTGCTTTTCGGCGAGTCGCAAGTACGCACCGGGCACCTGGTGGTGGGAATTTTGAAGACGCTCGGGCTCAAGCATGCACTGTCTCTAATTTCGCGCGAATTTGACAAAGTGAAGGTCGAGCAACTGACCGACCGCTGGAGCGCCATCAGCAGCGGCTCGCCCGAGGAAACCATGGCTGCCAGCGACGGGTTCCGGGCCGGCGCAGGCGTCGCGCCTGGGGAAGCCAGTGGGGCAATGGCCCCGGCGCCCATGGGCAAGCAGGAGGCTCTGCACAGATTTTCGGTGGACCTGACCGAGCGGGCGCGCAATGGCGAGATGGATCCCATGGTGGGGCGCGACGAGGAGATTCGACAGATCGTCGACATCCTCATGCGCCGACGCCAGAACAACCCCATCCTCACTGGCGAGGCGGGCGTGGGCAAGACCGCGGTGGTCGAGGGATTCGCCCAGCGTATTGCCAGCGGCGACGTGCCGCCGCCTCTGCGAAATGTGTCGTTGCGGGCGTTGGACATCGGGTTGCTACAGGCGGGCGCCAGCATGAAGGGCGAATTCGAAAACCGTCTGCGCCAGGTCATCGACGAGGTGCAGGCGTCAGCGCAACCCATCATCCTGTTCATCGACGAGGCCCACACCTTGATCGGCGCAGGAGGCGCGGCGGGCACCGGCGACGCGGCCAACTTGCTCAAGCCGGCCCTGGCCCGCGGCAAGCTGCGCACCATTGCGGCCACCACCTGGGCCGAGTACAAGAAACATATCGAGAAGGATCCGGCGCTCACCCGGCGATTCCAGCTCGTGCAAGTGGGCGAGCCCGACGAGGCCAAGGCGCTGCTCATGATGCGAGGGACGGCAGCCGCGCTGGAGAAGCACCATCGGGTTCTCGTGCTCGACGAGGCGCTCGAAGCGGCGGTCAAGCTGTCCCACCGCTANNCCCGACAAGGCGGTCAGCCTGCTCGATACCTCCTGCGCGCGGGTCGCCATCAGTCAACATGCGGTTCCGGCCGAGGTTGAGGACAGCCGCCGCCGGATCCAGGCTCTGGAGACCGAGCTCGAGATCGTTCGGCGAGAAGTCGTTCTTGGGATGGATGCCGCGGGTCGCGAGAAGGCCGTCCAGGAAAAGCTGCACACAGAGAGGAAGCGACTGGCAGACTTGGAGGAGCGTTGGACCGCGGAGAAAAGGTCTTTCGACCAGATTCTCGAATTGCGGGCCAAGCTGCGCGGCAGCCCCGAGGCGGTCGAGCGAGCCGCCTGGCTGGACGAGCTGCACGCGGCCCAGGCCGCGCTGGGCAAGTTGCAGGGCGAGCAGCCCTTGATCCTGCCGACCGTGGATCAGCAGGCAGTGGCGTCGGTGGTGGGCGACTGGACTGGCATCCCGGTGGGCCGCATGGTGAAGAATGAAATCGAGACCGTGCTGAAGCTGGCCGAGACCTTGGGCCAACGCGTGCTTGGCCAGGGCCATGCCCTGGACATGATCGCGCGCCGGATCCAGACATCGCGCGCCGGAATTGAGAATCCCAACAAGCCCATAGGCGTGTTCATGTTGGCCGGGCCTTCGGGCGTGGGAAAAACCGAAACCGCGCTGGCCCTGGCCGAAACCCTTTATGGCGGCGAACAGAACGCCATCACCATCAACATGAGCGAATTCCAAGAAGCGCACACCGTGTCCACGCTCAAGGGCGCGCCCCCGGGCTATGTCGGCTACGGCGAGGGCGGCGTGTTGACCGAGGCGGTGCGGCGGCGCCCCTACAGCGTGGTGCTGCTCGACGAAGTGGAAAAGGCCCATCCCGACGTGCACGAGATCTTCTTCCAGGTCTTTGACAAGGGCTGGATGGAAGACGGCGAGGGCAGGGTGATCGACTTCAAGAACACGCTCATCCTGCTCACCACCAACGTGGGCAGCGAGTTGATCCTCGGAATGTGCAAGGATCCCGCTGCGCGCCCCCATCCCGAATCGATCGCCCAGGCCCTGCGCAAGCCGCTGCTGCGAACCTTTCCCGCGGCTTTGCTCGGCCGCATGGTCGCCATCCCCTACTACCCGCTTGACGACGAAATGATCGGCAACATCGTGCGTCTGCAACTAGGCCGCGTGGCCAAGCGTGTGTACGAGAGCCACCGCATCCCATTCAGTTACGACGACGACGTGGTCAAACTGATCACAGACCGTTGCACCGAACTGGAAAGCGGCGGCCGCATGATCGACTCGATCTTGACCAACACCCTGTTGCCCCGAATCAGCCACGAACTGCTCACCCGCATGATGCAAGGCAAGCCTGTGGCGCGTGTCTCGACCACGGCAGCTGGCGGCGAATTCAAATACGCGTTCGATTGATTCTCCGATGGGTGCGCGGCTGGGAATTGACATTGCCGCGGAACGGAATAGGGAAGAGCGGCGCTCTACAGAGGGCGCCTTCTCTGAACTGAGCCCGCCAGCATCACCACTTGCATGACCAGGGCGCGGTCGCCCTCGACCTGCAACCGCCCGGCTAGCAGTGCCGGCAAGACGGCGAGAGTGCCGTTCGACAGTTCTTCGCAGGTGCGGCTGTCCACGCGCACGGTTGAACGGGGACGGCCGGCGCGCATGCCTGAGGGGCCGAAGGCCAGGTCGAGGCCCCAGCGCCGCCGTCTGCGCCCCTGGATTTCGACAGCGATGCGGCCATCGAGATGCGCCAGCAAGTCGATTTTGCTTTCGTCAACGCACAGCAGATCCATCACGTCGGTATTGGGCGGCAAGAGCGCAGGAAGATCGGGGTCGTCGCGAAAAAGCGCGAGAAAATCGGCCGGGCTCTGCCGGAGCCAGACGTCGGGATCACCGCAGGGACCAGCCCCATGCAGCGCACCCGGCTCGCAACGTTTCACGATGAGAGCGTCCTCAGAAGCGCACACATTCCATGTGCCGCCGCCTGGGCCAGAGAGAGCCACTCGCACCCAGGGGCTGTCGGGCGGCGGACGTCGAGGCGCTGCTGCGAAGGCGCGCGGCAGCCAGGATTCGATGATCTCGTCTGCCGGCATGTCGGCCGGCGGGCGGCTGTACCCGGTCACCGTCTATCGTCGCCTCTTACCCGTCCGACTGGGCCGCTTGGACGTCGTCTTGCCGGGACGCTTTCCCTGCTGCTGTCGGCCTTTCGCGGGACGCTCGCCTGGTCCGCGGCGCTCGCGTCGTGGCCGCATCCCCTCCCCAAACAGGCGCAGGTCAACCTGGCGGCGCGCCACACTGGCAGACAGAACCTCGACCTTGACCGGATCGCCCAACGAAAAGGTCCGGCCCGATCGCCGGCCCACCAAGCGACAGGCCACCTCGTCGTAGTCGTAGAAATCGTCGGGAAGAAGATGCTCGCTGCGCACCAGCCCCTCGACAAAGGGTTGGTCGGTCGCCACGAAAGCGCCGAAGCTGGCTATCCCGGAGATGGTGCCCTCGAGCACGTCGCCCACGCGGTCGCGCATGAAGAAGGAACGGTAGAGGTCGATCACCTCACGCTCCACTTCCATGGCTTTGCGTTCAGCGAAGGACGCCTCGCTGGCGACCCGCTGCAGGTCCTCAAGCGAGGGGGCCAGTCCTTGCGGCTGGGCGGAGAATCCCCCGGCCGGCTTGCCCAGGCTGGCGAGCCGCTGCTTGAGCAAGCGGTGCACCACCACGTCGGGATAGCGGCGGATGGGTGAGGTGAAGTGCAAGTAGGCGGGCGCGGCGAGGCCGAAGTGGCCCACATTGGTCGCGTCGTAGGTGGCCTGCTTGAGCGAGCGCAGGAGCTGGAAGGAGAGCGCTTTCTCCGCCAGGTGGCCTTGCAGCCGCTTGAGCACCGCCGCCAGACCCGCGGGTGTGCGCGCCTTCTCCTCGTCGACCTGGATGCCATAGCGCTCGGCCATGGCCGCGAAGTTGTGCATCTTCTCGGCATCGGGCGCGGGATGGATGCGCCACAGGGTGGGCTCGCCGCGCGTTTGAAAGCTCTCGCCCACCGCCAGGTTCGCGGCCAGCATGAACTCCTCGATCATGGCGTAGGCATGGCGCTCGCCGGGATCGCGCCGGGCCCGCCGAATGTCGCGCACCAACCCCGGATCATCGTGGTCCAGCTCCACCACAACTTGCGGCAGATCCAGGTCCAGGGCGCCGCCCTGCTGGCGCCGCGCTCGCAGCTTGCGCGCCAGTGCATCCAGGGCGCGCAGAGCGGGAACCAGCGGCTCGTACTTCTTCTGTTTCCCCTGCACCTTGCCCGCCAGGGCCGCGGCCACCCCCGGATAGTCCAGGCGCGCGCGCGAATGGATCACGGCTGCGCAAAAGTCCTGGTCGCGCACGCCTAGATTGCTGTCGAAATCGATGCGCACCACCATGGCCAGGCGATCCTGGCCGGCGACCAGCGAGCAGATATTGCCGGAAAGCGCCTCGGGCAGCATGGGGATGGCCCGGTTGGGCAGGTACAGGCTGCAGCCGCGGCTTTGCGCTTCCTTGTCGAGCGCGGTGCCCTCGCGTAGGTAGTGCGAGACATCTGCCACCGCCACCCAGAGGCGGTGGATGCCGCCGGGCAGCGACTGCAAAGCCACGGCATCGTCGAAGTCGCGCGCCGTCTCGGGGTCGATGGTCATGAAGGGGACGTCGCACAGGTCGGCGCGATCGCGCCGGTCGGCGTCCTCAACCTTGCGTGGCATCTGNNACTTTCTCCACCTCGGTGAGTGGATCCTCGGGCGGTCCCAGCACCTTGAGCAGCGTCACCTCCAGCGGCGCGTCTGGTTGGGTGGGGTAGGCTGCGATCTCGGCCACCACCGCCATGCCTGCGCGCGGCGGTGTACCGCCGCCGCGCAGAACCACCGGCTCGGTGATGCGCGGATCGTCGGGTTGGAAACGCAGGGTGTGGCCCGCCGCCACGATCTGCCCGGTGATCTTGCCGCGCCCGCGCTCGAGCACGCTGGTGACCCGGCCTTCCAGTCCCCGCGGGCCCACCCACCATTCGACCTCGACCCGATCGCTGTCCATGGCCGTGGCGCGGCTACGCCGGTTGACGTGAACGTCCTCTGACCCATCCTCCGGCACGACAAACCCGTAGCCATCCGGATGCACCTTGATTCGCCCCGTGACCACGCGAGGCGCGGGCTTTTGGTTCTCTGTATCCATCTTGTCAGTCCAGCATACACGCGCCCGCCGCGCATGGCCGAAGTTCAAGTTAGCTTTTTCTCACAGAGTCCACAGAGAACGCAGAGGTCGGAAGAGAAGAAAGGGGTTGGATCGGACAAGCCCCAGCCTCTTCTTCTCATCCGCCTCCGTGCCCTCTGCGCCTCTGTGTGGAATAGGTAACTTCTACGGCGCGTGAAGCGCGTAGAGCTTCTTGTCGTCGGTGCCCACGTAGATCGTGCCGTCTGCGGCCAGGATGGGCGAGCTGTCCACATCGCCGCCCAGTTCCACCGACCAACGCAGCTTTCCGTCGGGCTCCAGACAGTAGAGGCGGTCATCCTCCGACCCGAAGAGGATGGCGCCGGCCGCGTCCACCAGGGCTGAGGAAAAAATGCGATCGCCGGTGCGAAACGTCCAGGCCGGCGTTCCGTCACGATGAACGGCATAGAACAAGCCGTCGAACGAGCCCACGTACACCGTCCCGTCGCGGCCAATGGCAGGGGCCGCCCGGATGTCATCGCCGGTGGTAAAGGCCCACACGATTTGGCCCAGCGGACTGATGGCATAGAGCTTGTTGTCATCAGATCCGAAGTAGATGGTTCCGTCTTCTTCGATGGCAGGGCTGGATTCTACGTCGCCGCGCGCGCGGAAGTCCCAGCGCTTGGTCCCATCCTTGTTGATGGCATAGACGTTGTTATCCAGGCTCCCCACCACCACGGTTCCGTCGGGGGTTACCGCCGGCGCGCTGGAAACATGCCCGCCGGTGGTGAAGCGCCAGCGCAGGTCGCCGTTGGGGTTCACGGCATAGACCGCATCGCCGCCGAAGTAGATGGTTCCGTCCAGCCCGATGGTCGGCCCGCCATCCACATCGCAGCGACTGGCGTCGGGACCGACCCCGAGCGTCTGGGCGCAGCTTCCCGCGCGCATCTTCCACAACGACTTGCCNNAAAGCGGAGAGGGCCGGTGAGCTGAAGATGGTGTCGCCCGTGGCAAACGTCCAGCGCAGCTTGCCTTGCGCATCGATGGCGCGCAGCCGGCCATCGTGGCTGCCGAACAAAACCAGGCCGTCGGACGACAACGCGGGCGACGAGGTGATGGGCCCGGCGGTTTCGAAGGTCCAACGGATTGCCGGGCGTTGGGCTGGAAGCTTGTAGGGCGACCGGCCCCGATGCTGGGGCTCGAAACGGAACATGGCTTGCGCTGGCGGCCCTACAGGTATCGGGGGAGCGGCCATGGCGGCGGGAGCGGCGACGCAGGACACCGCCGTCGGCGTTTTGGGCCAGACGCACTGGCCGGCTTCACAGATGCGCACCAGCTTGCAGTCGTTGTCGGATGCGCAGCCCACAGGCGACGGAACGTGGGCCGCGCAACCAGCCACCCCGATGATGACGAGCCCCAGCGGACACCGCGGCCGGCGCTGGGGCTTGATTCGACGGCCCACCACGTTCAAGCGAGAGTGCTAGTAGAGGTTGAGCATCAGGTTGACGCCGATGCTGTACCACCATTCATTCCCGTTGCCTTTCGCCGCGGCATCGGGGAATCGCGCAACAATCGCGCCCAGCTCAGCCGCGAGCGATGAGCTGTGGGCTTGCAGGAATTCAGCCCCGACGCCCGCCACAGCGGCTTGGCCCCTGCAATCCGACCAGCTGTTGTCACGGTCGTCACTCCACTCGACGCAACCCGCGCCAAGGCCAAGCCGCGAATAGAGCCAGGGCTGCATGAAGAATTGCGCCCCAGCGGTGTATGTCGTGAGGTCGTAGCTCGAATGCCCGTAGACGCCGGCGCCGGAGAATTGGGCCCAGGCCCCATCCGCGGCCAAGATCACCATCCAGCGCGGCGTGATTCCGAAGCCAAGATGAACTGCGTACGACATGCCGGCCTCGTGGCCCGAGCTGTCCGGGTTGCTGAACGAAAGGCTGCTCAGCCCCAGCCCCATGCTGAGCATGAAGGGCCGGTAGGTCGAGTGCATCGGGATTGTGTAGGGTGCTGGGGAGTAGCTTGGATGGTACCCGTAGCGGTAGCGCGGGCCGTAGCCTGGTGGCGGGCCGTAGCCTGGTGGCGGGCCGTAGCCTGGTGGCGGGCCATAGCCTGGCGGCGGGCCGTAGCCTGGCGGCGGGCTGTAGCCTGGCGGCGGGTTGTAGCTGGGTGGCGGCGTGGGCGCGGCCTCGGCCGGCGGCGCGGGCGCCGGAGTGGCCTGCGGAGCCGCCTCGGCCGCCGCCGCAACGGGCGGCGCATCAGGCGCCTGGCCCTGTTGCGCGAGGGCCGCAGTGTGAACGCCAAGCACGGCAAGCGTCGCGGTCGCGAGGACCGAAACTCGCCTCAACATCCAATTTGGGCCGTTGGGTTTCATGACTCTCTCCTTAAACTGCGCAGTAGCATACTCGCAACCTACAAGATTGATGCCACCATTCTGAAACTGCAATCTCCATGACGATATCGCGCCTTGGTGAAGTAGAATGGGCCCAACCATGCCGGGCCCAGGCTCAGCAGGATTGTTTGCTTCGCTGCGCGGCGCCGCTCGGCTGACACAGGAACGTTTTCTGGTCGGGCTTGCCGACGCCGGGGAACGCGCGCGCGTTGCGGCTGCCCTTTCCGCCGAGGGCGTCGTGGTGGAATTGTCTTCTGCCGAGCAGGCCCTTGATCGCCTTGGCGAAGAGCCGTTCGAACTGGTGGTGCTCGATGAAGAGGGTGTGAATGGCCGGCGTGACCCCTTCGCCACGGCGCGCGATCTGCGGCCTTTTGCGGATGTGGTGTTACTGCTGGGGGGCGATCCCGAACGCTGCTCCGACTTCTACGCGCGCGAGGTGGCGGCCCTGCTTACGCGGCCGCTGCCGGAAAGTGATGCGCTTTTTCGCGCCCACTTGCGCTGGCTGGCTTCGTGTCGGCGGGCGCGCACGCGCGAACTGCTGCTGGGGAACGCCATCACCAGCCATCTCGTCGAATTGGAGGAGAACGAGCCGGCGCTGGCCGGCGCGCTGGCGGCAGCCCTGAGCGAGCGCAAACGCCAGCCGTCGATCATGGTGATGGGTGACGCGGAGTTAGCCAAGCTCTTGGGGGGCGCGGTGGTTTCGGGTTCGTGCGATGTGGTGGTGGTCGGGGTCGCGGCGGAGGATCGGATGGACGCGCGCTTGCGCGAAGCCCGAAGCCGTGCCGCTGGTGCCGCGGTTGTCGTGGTTGATGCCACCCCAACCTCCGAACGGCTGGGAGCAGCGGTCTATGGCGGCGTACGCGCCTATCTGGGCCGCGCGCGGGTTGGAGAGATCGGTCGCATCGTGGCCAGCACGGCGAGCCGTCGTCGCGCCGAGGTGATGGGCCGCCAGCTGGTAGAGACGCTGGCGCGTTTTGGAGTCATGGACCAGGTGGCGAGTGCGGGCTCGACCCCGGCGACACCGCAGGACGTGGACGCGAAGCTGATCGCCGACACCGCCGCCAGCGAGGGCGGAGCCGTGGTCCCCTCGGCTCACGAAGTCTTGGTGGTCGACGATGAAGTCGTGGTGCTGACCGTGCTGCGCGAGATCTTGCGCCGGGGCGGCTATCGCGTGACCACGGCCGCCTCGGCCGAAGAAGCCATCGATCTGATGCACAAGCGGCATTTCGATCTGGTGCTCACGGACAAGAACCTGCCGGGAGCGTCGGGTCTGGAGGTCTTGCGCGTAGCGCGCACGCTCGATCCCCAGCCCGCCGTGGTGATGATCACCGGATACTCGTCCTATGATTCGGCGGTGGAGGCCTTGGACATCGGGGCGCAGGACTACATCGAGAAACCGATCCGCGACGTGGAGGCGCTGCGCTTCCGCATCCGCCGCGCGCTTTCCCGCCGCGATGAACAGCTCGCGCGCGCGCAGGCCAGCCTGCGGGTCGACCAGGACCGGCGGGGCGAGAAGGGCCGCGTGCTGGTGGTCGAGGTGGAAGGCCCGCGGCGCCATCTCATTGCCGAGTTCTTGGGCCGCGCGTTCAACGTGACGGCGGCGGCCAATGGCGACGAGGCCCTGGCCCTCATCAAGGACCAACACTACGACGTGGTGCTGGCCGATCGCAACCTCCCCGGGATGTCCGGCTTGCGCGTCATCGAGCAGGCGCAGCGCCTGCTGCCCCACTGCGCTTCCGTGCTCTACACCGCCTATCCTTCATATGAGACGGTCAAGGAGGCATTCGAGGCAGGCGTGGACGGCTACCTGGCGCGGCCCAGCGAGGATCTCAAGGCCTTGGCGGAAAAAGTGGCCGGCGCGCTCCGCAGCCGGGGGGGAATTCTGCTGGGGTAGTGTTCTCCCTAGTAACTGTTGACGGATCGCTTTCATTTTTGTTCTACTCTCGCCCCAGACATCCGATCGACCTCGGGTGGCGACGACGACGTGAAGATCGCATTTACTCACAACCTGCGCCTCACAGATAGCGAGGACGAAGCCGAATTCGACACCGCAGAAACCGTCGACGCCATCGCCGACGGTCTGCGCGCCGGTGGGCACGAGGTCGAGAAGGTCGAGGTCACCGGACCGGCCTCGCATCTGGCGGCGCGGCTGGAGTCATACGGGCCTGACCTCATTTTCAACACGGCCGAGGGTCGTCGCGGTCGCACGCGCGAGGCGTTCTATCCGGCGTTGTTCGAGGAGCTGGGCTTCCCCTACACCGGCTCGGATGCCTACGTGATGACCGTCACCCTCGACAAGTGGATGACCAAGCTGGTGCTGGGCGCGCAGGGCATCGACACGCCACGGGCGCGTCTGGTGGTGCCCGATGACGTGCAACGCGGCCGCGACATCGGCATGCTGGGCTTGGCCTATCCGGTTCTGGTCAAGCCGAACTTCGAGGGATCCTCGAAAGGCATCGGCGACGAGGCGGTGGCACGCGATCCGCGCGCCCTGGCTGATATGTTCCCGAAGGCTCTGCGTCGCTACCCCACAGGACTGATCGTCGAGGAGTTCGTCACGGGCACCGACGTCACGGTCCCCTTTCTGGAAGGCGCGGGTGACGAAGGTGTGTTGCTGCCGGTCGACTACGTCATCGATCCGGCGGCCCGCAGCCGCTTCAACATCTATGACTACCGGCTCAAGACCGCCGAGGCCGGCCGGGTGGCGGTGCGCTGTCCCCCCGACCTGCAGCGCGACGTGGTGGCCCGTCTGCGCGCCATTTCCAAGCTGGCTCTTCGCACCCTGGGTGTGCGCGATCTGGGACGCGTCGATTTTCGACTGGGCGACGACGGCCGCATCTACTTGCTCGAGGTCAACGCTCTTCCGTCGCTGGAACGAGGGTCCAGCACCTTCGCCGCGGCGGCGCGCGAGGGGCTCGACTATCAGGCGGCGCTGGGCGCGGTGGTGGCCAGTGCGGCGCGACGGCAGGGAATGAGCGTCCCGGCCGTGGGTCGCCGTCGGCGGGGGCCTGAGCCTCTGCGCATCGGCTTCACCCACAACATGAAGCGCGTCGACTCGAAGGGCGGCGATGACGCCGAGGCCGAGTACGATGCCCCCCAGACCATCGAAGCGATCCGTCAGGCACTCGAGAGCTACGGCCACGTGGTGCTGCCCATCGAGGCCACCGCCGAATTGCCCCGCCAGCTCATGGACTCGCCGGTGGACCTGGTGTTCAACATCGCCGAGGGTGTGGAGGGTCGCAACCGCGAGGCTGCGGTGCCCGCGCTGTGCGAGTTGATGGGAATTCCCTACACCGGATCGGACGCAGCCACACTGTCCATCGCGCTCGACAAGGCCCTGTCCAAAAAGGTGTTGCGCCAGCACGGGATTCTCACCCCCGAGTTCCAGTTGATGGAGACCGGACGCGAACGCCTGTCGCCCAAGCTGGTCTTCCCCCTCATCGTCAAGCCCAACCAGGAAGGCTCGTCCAAAGGCGTGAGCGCCCATGCCTCGGTGGTCGACGATGAGGCATCGCTGCGGGCCGTGGTACGGGATCTGCTGGAGAAGTATCGCCAGCCCGCGCTGGTGGAGCATTACGTGGCCGGTCGCGAATTCACCGTGGGACTGCTCGGCGACAAGCGCCCGCGTGTGTTGCCGCCCATGGAGATTCTCTTCCTCGACAAGAACAACCCGCGGCCCGTCTACGACTACCAGATCAAGCAGGAATGGGAAAAGCACGTTTACTACCAGTGTCCGGCCCAGCTTTCGCCGGCGGAGAGCAAGGCCATCGAGAAGGTCGCACGTGAGACGTTCGAAGCGCTCGATTGTCGTGATGTCGCGCGTGTGGATCTGCGCATGGACGAGGGGGGCAACTTCTACGTGCTGGAAGTGAATCCGCTGCCCGGCCTGACGCCCGAATACTCGGACTTATGTCTGATCGCCAAGGCCGCCAACATCGACTACCGTTCGCTGATAGGCGAGATTCTTTCGGGTGGGCTCAAGCGGCTGCGTGAAAAGCGTCGCGCCGGTGCTCGCGAGGCCGAGGCCGCTCGGGTCGCGCCCGCGAGCAATGGCAACGGTGAAGGCAAGAGCGAAGGCAACGGCAAGGGAGAGAAGCCAACCGCCGAAAAAACCCCCACGGTGGTGCCGCAGACATCATAGGGCGGGAGCGGAGCTAGCCAATGAGAAAGCGGCTACGCGACCTCGGCTTCTCCATCGGGCATCTGCCCACGGGGCCGCTCAACGCCATCACCGACGTGCCCGGCGTGCGCGTGGGCCACACCACGCTGATCCAGGGCGAAGGGCCGCTGGTGGTGGGCAAGGGGCCGGTGCGCACAGGCGTGACCGCCATCCTGCCGCCTGACCCGATCTTTTCTGAGAGAGTTCTGGCTGGCGCTTTCGTGCTCAACGGCGCCGGCGAGGTTTCGGGCCTCACCCAGGTGGTGGAGTGGGGGCTTCTGGAAACCCCCATCTTGCTCACCAGCACCATGTCCGTGGGCAAGGTTTCGGATGCCACCATCAAGTGGATGACTCGCCGGTTTCCCGGCATTGGCACGGAATACGACGTAATCATTCCCATAGTGGCCGAATGCGACGACTCATGGCTCAACGATGTCGTGGGCCGGCACGTGCGCTCCGAGCACGTCTATCGCGCCATCGAGCAGGCCGAGGGTGGGCCGGTCGCGGAAGGCTGCGTGGGCGCAGGGACGGGACTAGTGACCTGTGACTTGAAGGCCGGCATCGGCACCAGCTCGCGCCAGGTGACCATCCACGGAACCCATGGGGACGCCGACCCGCTCACCTACACCCTGGGAGTGTTGGTGCAGAGCAACTTCGGCGTCATGCGCTCGCTGTCCATCGCGGGGGCTCCGGTAGGCCAGATTCTCGAACCCGAGTTCACTCGCGCCGAGAAGCGCGTGCGCAACGCCGGTTCCATCATCTGCGTGGTGGCCACCGATGCGCCGCTGTTATCGTCGCAGATCAACCGACTGTGCAAGCGCGCCGCCCTAGGCATCGGCCGGGTCGGTTCTTTCGCGGCCCACGCTTCGGGCGAGATCGTGATCGGCTTCTCCACCGCCAACAAAGTCCCCCGCGTCACCTCGGGCATGATTCATCCGATCGAGGTTTTGCTCGACGAAGTCTGCGATGGACTCTACGAGGCTGTGGTGGAGTGTACCGAGGAAGCCATCGTGAACGCCCTGTGTTCGGCCGAAGACATGACCGGTCCTTCCGGCCACTTTGCGCCCGCCTTGCCTCTTGATCGCCTGGCCGAAATCCTGTCGCGCCACCGCGAGGCGCAGAAAGTCGATCCATGAACGTCAATCCCGCGACTGGGCCGTGGTCGTGGTCGTGGTCGTGGCCGTGGCCGTGGCCGAACTGACTAACCTCCGTTCCCATGCGCATCGCCTTCCTGGTTCCCGACGTCAGAACCCAGCAGCCCAGCTTCGGGGGCATTCACCTGGCTTGGGCCGCGCACCGGCGNNTGCTGTCGGCCGATGCCGTACGTGAGGAGGACGCGCTCAGCTCCTTTGATGTGGTTTTTCTTCGCTACAACCCCTTGCGCGAACCCGCTGGTGAACCGCCCTCGCCAGTCATCGATTTCTGCTGGCGCTTGCGCCTGAGCGGCGTGCTGGTGGTCAACGATCCCGAGGGGGTGCGGCGCGCCTGGGGTCGGCTGTATTTGGCCGACCTGCCGCCCGAGGTGCGCGCGCGCACCGTGGTTTCGCGTTCGCCCGAGGGAATCAAGGCGTTCTTGCGCGAGCTGGACGGACCTGCAGTGCTCAAGCCGCTGGCTCACGCAGGTCGCGAGAAAGTCTTCTTCTTGCGCCGGCGCCAAGCGCGAAATGTGAACCCCATCATCAGCGCCATTACCCGAGACGGCTACGCCGTGGCGCAGGAGTACCTGCCCGAAGCGGGCGCGGGCGAGAAGCGCCTGTTGCTTCTCGGGGGCGAGCCGATCCGCATGGGCTCGCAAGTCGCGCTCTACCGGCGTCTGCCCTCGCCGCATCTGGACGGGCCTGCGTCGCCCCGGCATGCACAGCCGGGCGGGCCTCCGGTTCATCGCAACCGTCGTTGTCGATTCGGACCCGCCGAGCAGCGTCTGTGCGACCTTCTGCGTCCCAAGCTCCTGGCCGACGGCCTCTACTTCGTCAGCGTGGACATTGCCGGCGACAAGATCTTGGAGTTGAACGTGTTCGCCCCTGGCGGCATCCACTCGCTGCGCGAGATCTACCGCATCGACGTCGCCGCCGTGATCATCCGCGACTTGGAGCGTCGGGCGCGCCTCAGGGCCGTGTATCGCAGCACCCTTGATCCCGAGGCCGCTGGAGTCGCGTAACCCGCTGGTGGTACTTTGCGACGATATCCTGTAAGCTGGAACCCACAACGAGGTTCTGCGTGACGGTTGGCGACATGCAACCCACCGGCAATGTCGAGTACCTTGCCGACGGTGACGATCCCACTCGGGCGGCTGCGCCCGCGGAGGAAGTCGAGGAAGAGCTGTCTATTCCCAACCCGCCAACTGCGCCTGGTCCCATTCTGACCCTCTCGCCAGAGGAGATCACCCGCTTCTTCCTCCGCGCTCGACGGGATCAGGACACCGAGCGCTGGGACGTGCGCCTCGACGCCGCCCTACGCGAGATCCTCGAACGCGCCAACGACTTCGTGCCCTCCGAGTCGGGCGGCATTCTGCTCGACGATCCGCGCGCCAAGCTCGCGGGCGTACGAACTCCGCGGTTGACGTTTATCGCAACCTACGGCCCGGGTACGGCCCAGTTGCTGGGAAAACGTGTCCCCAGCGATAGTGGCTTCGTCGGACAGATCTATCGCACGGGAACGCCTTTCCGCTGCGACAACCTGTCTCCCGAGGATCCTTTGTCGATCGCGATGCCGGCGCATGGTTCGGGCCGGCCCGTTGCATCGGTGATCGGGCTGCCCGTGATCGTCGGCGAATCGATTTGTGGTGTCTTGCAGCTCATCAACCGGGGCTCGGGTGGTCCCTACAGCGCGCGCGACAATGAGCTTCTGCGCATCTTCGCGGCCTACATGTCCTCGTCGATCCAGAACGCTCTGGACGCCATCCGCGCGCGCGCCCTGGCCCGCTTGGATCACCTGACCGGCCTGTTCAACAGCCGGTATTTCCATATTCGATTGGAGGACGAGATCGCGCACGCTGACCACAACGCCACCGATCTGTCGTTGCTGTTCATCGACCTTGACCACTTCAAGGAGGTGAATGATCGCTACGGACACCTGGCGGGGAGTTGGACCCTGCGTGAAGTGGCGCGCCTCTTGTCAGAGAATGCGCCACCCGCAGCGGTGTTGGCCCGCTATGGGGGAGATGAGTTCGTAGCCATTCTGCCCGGCAGCGATATCCACCGCGCGGTGCAAACCGCCGAGGGCTTGCGGCGGGTCATTGCCGAGGCGACCATGTTCGATGCTGAAGCGGAAGGCGAGCAGACGGCTCAGCCTCTGCCGGGCGTACGCGCTTCAATCGGCGTGGCGTCGTATCGGGAACACTTGGCCCCCGGGGGCAACCAACGTCGGCGGGAGAATTTGCTGCTGCGCCTCGCTGATGCGGCCATGTACCGAGCCAAGGCCAATGGCCGCAACCGCGTCGAGATGGCCGACGCGGAAGAGTAAGTTAGTTTCGTCTCAAGGCCCGGACCAATATCTTCAGTGCCAGCCTCTGCGGCTGCACCTGATATTGCCCGGCCGCCACCATCTGCCGCAGCTCTTCGATTCTTGCCTGCCGGCTGATGTCAGCGGCATGTGTCCCCATCGCTCCGGCGAAGTCTTTGGCTGAACTCGTTCGCAATCGACTTCGGCTTGTGAGTGCCATACACACACAAATCGACCGTTCTCACGANNTCCAGGTCGCCCAACGACTCGCGCAGCCGACGCGTGGCCTCGCCATGGATCTGGCAGACGCGCGACTCGGTGACGCCGAGCACATGCCCGATCTCCTTCAGGTTCAGGTTCTCGCAGTAGTAGAGCGAAAGGACTTGTTGCATCTTCTCCGGCAGGTCATCGATGCCGGCCACCAGACGCGCCAGCGTCTCACGATGGGCCGTCATCTCGAATGGGTCGGGCTGGCTCTCGTCGCGGGTGCGATCTAGAAAGTCGGGGCCTGCGTCGTCGATTCCCACCACGGAGGATCCAGACAGCTTCTGCTGGCGTGTGTACAGCTCCTGCACGTTCAGCCCCAAGGTCTCAGCCAGCTCCGTGTTGTCCGGCGTGCGGCCAAGCTGCGTTTCCAGCTTGCGGGTTGCTTCGCGCAACTCGTTCGACAACCGGCGCATGTCGCGCGAGAGGGTGTCGCGTGAGCGCAGATCGTCCAGCATGGCGCCGCGAATGCGGAATTCGGCAAAGGCCTCGAAGCGATCGACGCGCTTGGGATCGAATCGTTCCGCGGCTTCCATCAGCCCGATCACGCCGGACGAAATCAGATCGTCCATCTCGACGTGTGCAGGCAGACGGCGCGCAAGTCGGCGAGCCACCTTCTCTATGTAGGGAAAGAACTTCGCCGCGTATTCGCGACGGCGTGCTGCCAAAATCTTCGCCGACGGCTTGCGTGGCGCTCGCCCCTTTGCTTTCTTGCGCTTGACCATTGGCATGTGGGGCAGCCAATGCAGCCACCATGCCAGAGCTGAGCGAATCCTAACCGCCCAAGATCACGAACGTCCGGGGGGCGACGAGTCATCGGATCGTCATAGCAATGACG
>PMBY01000537.1 GCA_003153875.1 Myxococcales bacterium
GCCATGGCGGACTCGACTTCGCTGGTGCGGTAGTTGCCGCCGAAAACGTCATATAGAGTCCTGTTGGGTCCGGTGACGTCACCAGCAGTTTGGGGCTGAAACAGGGCCTGGGTGACAACACCGTCGAGATCGAGGGTGTGAATGATGGAGGCCATCTTGGTCAGGATTGGATTGCGGGTGGTGCTGGAATCGCGGATTTCGTTGCCCGTACTGTACAGGGCGACGCAGGGGTGGTTGCGATCGCGCGAGACGACGCCGGTCACGTCGACCTGGTACCACGGCGCCCCGCTGGTCCCCCCAGGCACCGCAGGCATTCCGGTCGGCTCCGTCGAGGCCTTGTTGAAGAAAGCGCCGTCATCGCCAACATCGCTGTACTTGTGTGCGATCCAGGCGTCGAAGAACTCGTCCATGACGAGAATGCCCATCCGATCGCACAGATCGAGGAAGTCTGGGCTGGGCGGATCGTGGGCCGTGCGGACGGCGTTCACTCCGATCTGCTTGAGCTTGGCAATCCGCCGCTGCATGGCCCGCGCCGGCGCGCCGAGCCCGAGCCCGTGGTAGTCCTGATGCAGGCAGACGCCTTTGAACTTGTAATTCTTGCCATTGATGTTCAGCCCCGTCGCGCCGTCGTATACCAAGCCCCGGATCCCGAACGGGGTGACGTCATCGTCGACCGTCTTGCNNGGAACATCGAAGGCGAAGTTGGCCGATGCGCCCGCAGCGATGGTCTGGGCAGCCGCAGTGACGGGTGCGACCGCCGTCCCGCTGGCGTCGCTGACAGTGCCTTGCACGCTCACGCTCTGAGACGACGTGCCCGAATTGACCACCGAGGTTGTGACTTTGACGGTCCCTGATGCAGTCGTTGGCGCGGGCGTGTTGACGTAGGTGGCCCACTGATCGATGTGCACCGGATCGGTGGCAATAACGCGAGCGTGGCGGTAGATGCCAGCGCCCGCGTAGTAGCGCGAGGCCGGCTGCGTGGTCGTGTCGGTCTTGACCGCGATCACGTTTTCCGCCCCGAACTTGATGTTCTTCGTCATGTCGTAGCGGAAGCTTACGTAGCCGTAGGGGTGAGTCCCGAGAGCAGTGCCGTTGATGTAAACGGTTGAGTTGGCCATGACGCCGTCGAATTCAACGTAGACCTGCTGGCCCGAGGTGACGTTTGAGGGAAGCGTGAAATGATTTCGGTACCAACCAATTCCCGACGCCAGATAGCCCCCGCGGCCGGTCATCGGGGCGGTTTGAGAGAACGGCCCCTCGACGCTCCAGTCGTGCGGCAGGTTCACCGGGCGCCAGGTAGAATCCGCGAAAGCGGCGCCATCAGCTCCGCTGGCGTCACCCTTGTTGAACAGCCAGTTCCGGTCGAGGGGCATGATGGTTCGCACTCGATTCCCGACCGGCTGAATCGCAGTCACGCCACCACCTCCTCCGGTGGTGCCACCCGTGATGATGCCACCCGTGNNCCACCTGTCACAGTGATTCCACCGGTGCTCTCGCTCGTGCCACCAACCTGGCCGGCGCCTCCCCCTCCGACTGGAGGAATGCTGCCGCCAGTTCCCGTCTGTCCACCGGCACTAGGAGTGGCACCGGTGCTTCCCTTGCAGCCAACAGCCAGAGGCGTGGCGACTAGCAGCACAAGAACAAGAGTCTTCTGAATCATCTTCATGGCTTCCCTCCAAAGCAGAAGGCGGTTCGACCTAGAAACGAAGTCAAGCCTACTCGTCAGGTGGCTTGCAGGTCGACAACAGAATTAGAATTCTATGCGTGACCCAACGCGGCGGCAACGCCTATTGATAACGCCCAGCTTACGTTTGGGGGCGTTGCGAGACTGCATTCGACGCCGTCTATTGTTCCCACCAATTCTCGACGACTAGGCCCCGAATCCGACCGAGGTGTTTCACGTTCCGCGTGACCACAACCAGACCGCCGACCAGGGCTGTCGCGCCGATCATCACGTCCTCGATTCCGACCGAGGCCCCGCGCAGTTCGAGGTCCGCCAGGATCTCGCCCGCGCGGCTCGCCTCGTCTTCACCCAGCGGGAGGATCTTCACGCGCGCAAGAACATCCCTCCGGATTCGCTCCCACAAAATGGAACCCGCGGCGCTCCTGACCGCGCCGAAGCGCATCTCCATGACCGAGACGACCGAGGTGTACAGGGCGTTCTGGGGAGCCTCACGCAAGTGGTGGAGCACGGCTACCGATGGTCGTTTCTTGACGACCTCGGACAGAACATTGGTGTCCAACAGGTAACGGGGCACGGATTCAGTGACCTCGCGCCGGACGCTTCAGCGCGCGGGGAAGATGATGCTGGCGAGCGGATACAATCTCCTCGACGCAGGCGATGAACGGGTGTGTGTCCTCCAGCCAACCCGTGACGTCCGCCAGACCATGGCCCTCGTCAACGGATTCGGCAGGGACCAGCCTGGCCATCGGTCTGCCACGGCGGGTGATCAGCACATTGGCGCCCCCGTATGCCACCCGACCGAGGAGTTCCGACAGGCGGTTCCTGGCGCCCGCGACACTCACCTGCTCAACCGGGGCCGTTGTCTTCCTAGCCATCTTGGACATTATGTGCATTATGGCGCATTGGCTTGGGGAGCGCCAGGGTGATGGCAAGACCGTAGTCCCGCGATAGCAGCAGAGGGTCGTGGTCGTAGACGTGGCCGTGGTCGTGGCCGTCTCATCTCATTCGGCATTGCCCTCGTCCATCGTTTTGTCCATCATTTGGGGTGTGAAGTCGGTCAACGTTCACGAGGCAAAGACACATTTCTCCAAGCTGCTGGCCAAGGTCGAGCGGGGAGGGGCGGTGGTCATCGCACGGGCAGGCAAGCCAGTGGCCAAGCTGGTCGCGATCGACCTTGCCACGGCCGTGCCGACCCTGGGAGCCGACGTGGGCACGTTCGTGGTTCCCGACGACTTCGACGCGCCTTTGGCCACCGATTGATCAGATGATCGTGGCGCAGGCACTGGTTGAGGGCGTCCCCGTGCTCAGCTCCGACCGTCAACTCGACGCCTACGGCATCCGGCGCCTGGCCCCGTGACCGCGGGAATACCAGGTTGGCGCCGGTCATCAGCGCAAGAGTTACCCGTTCGGGTCAGGCGCCTGTACAATCACAGCGAGGACACCACCCGACATGATGACCGGTGAAATCAAGAGCAAGATCGATGCGGTCTGGAATGCCTTCTGGGCCGGCGGCATCGCCAACCCACTGGAGGTCATCGAGCAGATCACCTACTTGCTCTTCCTGCGCCGGCTGGACGACCTGCACACCCTGGAAGAAAACAAGGCCGCGCGGCTGAAGCAGCCGATGGAGCGGCGGGTGTTTCCCAAGGGCAAGGATGGCCGCGGCAAGGACCGCGGGCGCGCCTACGAAGAATTCCGCTGGAGCAAGTTCAAGAACTTCGCCCCGGCCGAGATGTACAAGGTAATCGGCGAGCACGTCTTTCCGTTCTTGCGCGACCTGGGCGGCGACGGCTCGACCTATGCCCAGCACATGAAGGACGCGCGCTTCACCATTCCCACGCCCGCGCTCTTGGCCAAGGTGGTGGACCTGCTCGACGACGTGCCCATGGAGGATCGCGACACCAAGGGCGATCTCTACGAGTACATGCTGGGCAAGATCGCCAGCGCCGGGCAGAACGGCCAGTTCCGCACGCCCCGCCACATCATCCGCCTCATGGTCGAGATGACCGCGCCGCAGCCCACCGATTTGATCTGCGACCCGGCCTGCGGCACTGCCGGCTTTCTGGTCGCGGCCGGCGAATTCCTGCGCGAGCGCCAGCCCAACCTCTTGCACGACAGCAAGCTGCGCAAGCACTTCCACCAGGCCATGTTCCACGGCTTCGATTTCGACAACACCATGTTGCGCATCGGCAGCATGAACATGCTCTTGCACGGCGTGGACAACCCCGACATCCGCTACCGCGATTCCCTGGCGCAGGATCATGCTGGCGACGAAGAGGCGTACACCTTGGTGCTGGCCAATCCGCCCTTTGCCGGCAGCCTGGACTACGAGAACACCGCCAANNTCGAGCAACGCGCACAAGGAATTGCGGCGCATGCTGGTGGAAGAGCAAAAGCTCGACGGCGTGGTCTCGCTGCCTGGCGGTGTGTTCAAGCCCTACGCCGGCGTGTCCACCGCCATCTTGCTGTTCACCAAGACCAATTCCGGTGGCACCGATCGCGTCTGGTTCTACGACGTGGCGGCCGACGGCTGGAGCCTGGACGACAAGCGCACACCGCTCTTGTCCGACGACAAACTCGGCCCCGTGCCCAAGGCCGCACTGGAGAAAGACGAGCACAACAAGAACAATCTCCCCGACGTCCTCGCCCGCTGGCAAAAGCGCGACAGCGCCGAACGCAAGCGCCTGCGAACCGCGCAGAGCTTCTGTGTCCCCAAGTCCGACATCGCGGCCCAGGGCTATGACCTGAGCCTCAACCGCTACAAAGAAGTGGTGCACGAAGAAGTGGAGCACCAGGCGCCGAAGGAGATCCTGGCCGAGCTGGCGAAGCTGGAGACGGAGATCCAGAAGGGGATGAAGGAACTGGAGGGGATGGTCGGATGAATTTCGCCAGCCGATGGCCGTTAGTTCCCCTCGGCGACGTGGTCGAAGATACGCAATACGGAACTTCGATGAAGGCGAACGAGCAGGGAACCGGTGTTCCGGTGTTGCGCATGAACAACATCACGTACAGCGGGTCCATCGATATCGCCGACCTGAAGCACGTGGATCTTTCGGAGGCCGAAGACGAACGCTACTTTGTTCGGCGCGGCGACCTCCTTTTCAACCGCACGAACAGTCCGGAACTCGTTGGCAAGATGGGGGTTTGGAACCGAGACGAGCGGTTTGCCTTTGCCGGGTATCTCGTCCGACTTCGTTTGAATTGTGATCGAGCCGAACCACGATTTGTTGGCGCATGGTTCAACACCCCCGAGATGAAGGCAATGCTTCGTGCGAGGGCGAAGCCGTCTATCAATATGTCCAACATCAACGCCACAGAGGTGTTGGAGTTGTCGCTAGTTCTGCCGCCTCTCAAGGAGCAGCGGCGGATTGCGGAGGTGCTGGACCGGGCGGAGGCACTGCGGGCCAAGCGCCGCGCCGCCCTCGCCCAACTCGACACCCTCACCCAATCCATCTTCCTAGACATCTTCGGCGACCCGATCACGAATCCGAAACATCAGCGCAAGATGGCTTTGGGCAAATTGATCAAGCTGAAGAGCGGCGAATTCTTGCCGGCGACGGACATGGTTACGTCTGGTCCTTTTGCCGTTCTTGGAGGAAACGGCATCAACGGCCACCACGACAAGTATCTATTTGAGGATCGACAGATAGTCATCGGTCGGGTCGGCGTGTACTGCGGTTGCGTCCACGTGTCGCCGCCGAAAAGTTGGGTGACGGACAACGCGCTCTATGTGTGTGAATGCAGCGAAGACATCGAGTTCACCTACTTTGTGCATGCACTGACCCGCGCAAGGTTGAATCAATACGCCAGTCAATCGGGACAACCGCTCGTCTCGGCGTCGCGCCTCTACCCCGTTGAAGTATTAGTGCCGCCGCTGAGCCTCCAGAGAGATTTCTCCAATCGTATCGCCGCCGTCGACAAACTGAAATCCGCCCACCGCGCCTCGCTCGCCAAACTCGACGCGCTCTTCGCCTCGCTCCAGCACCGCGCTTTCCGGGGCACATTGTGACGTGACCGACGCGAAGTCCAGGTTAGCGCCGATTCTTTTTGCGCGCAGTCCTTTGCTGCTTTCTCTTGTTCTTGTTCCCTGTGTGCGCTCCGTGGCTGTACGGCGCAGTGCCATCAGGAGAATTTCCCACGATGTCACAGTGGCCAGCCGGGCCGTCGTACGACAGGTGGACGAAACGAAGGAAATCTCTGCCTAGAAGACCGTTGAATGGACGTGGGGTCGGCGGCGTGCTCATGCCAATCATCTCTGAGGTGAAAGTCATCAGCGTTGTCCGAGGACCGTCGGCAAAAGCAATCGCGATGCTCAAAAGAAAAACCGGGCACTCCTCCGCAATATGAGAAATGCCAATCATTGGCTCAAACCGAATAGGTTCAAGACCGAGGGACTCGGCTATTCCGCGATCTACGACGGTCTTGGAAGCCCCCGTGTCGACGAGCATCTTGATTTGGATGCTTGACGCTTGCTGAATGTCCTCGGGCTTGAGCACCGGACGTGAGAGCGTCACGATCGCAATTGGCCCCAGAAAGACCATCGCGTCCCTTGAGACCGCTCCGTTCTGGTCCAGATACTGGCAGCGATGTCTCACGCGCAGGAAAGGCCAAACAGCACGGCGGCCGTCACCGGGGTAGTGTGCGTTTCCGATACCGGGGCTATCACATAGCCGGTCCCTGCGCCAAACTCTTGAACGGCAGCATCGTAGGCTGCCTTCTCGTCATCGTGAAAGCTGCGTACAGATCCATCCTTGAAAACAACCCACTTCCCACGATGCTCTTCAAGCAGTCCCGGCAAGGCGGCGCGGAACAGCTTGGTTTCCTCAAGCACCTTTTCGGATACAGTTCCCATGTGTTGTGCCTTCTAACCCCTTCAATACTACCACGTGAAGGGTTTTCGGCACCAAGTGCGTTGCACCTGAGCACATCCAAAAATACTTGTATTTTCAACTGGTTAATGGTGTCATCAAGGCTCAGCATGTCGCGCAACGAGGCACTAGCGTCGCTCATGCGCCGGATGGGAATCTGCGAGGAACGCGGAAGCGGCATCGACAAAGTGGTGTTCCAGACTGGGCTGTTCCAGCTTCCCGCTCCGCTCTTCGAGGTGACCGGCGAGTCGACACGCGCCGTGCTCTTCGCGCACCGTCCGCTGACGAAGATGGACAAGCAGGACCGGGTGCGGGCCTGCTACCTTCACGCCTGCCTGAAGTACACGCAATTGCGCGACGTTAGGTCATTTGATGGGCATTTGATGAAATCGAATGGAAAGAGCTTCTGACGTGACCGACTTCGCTTCGCGTTTTACCATCACCAACGCCATCGCGTCCGGGCTGACGGCGATCGAGCGGGCGCGCGGGTTTCTGGAGGCGGCGACGCTGTCCGCCGAATGGGTGCGGCGCATGAGCCAGCGGGCGCTCTTGCTGGAAGCCCACTACACCACGCACATCGAGGGCACCCTGTTGACCCTGGCGCAAGCCGAGCGCCTGTGGGCGGGGCAAAAGGTTCCCGGGGCGAAGCGGGACGATGTGCGCGAGCTGCTCAACTATCGCGAGGCCTTCAACTTGGTCTCCGAGTATCTCGGCAGCGGCGAGCCCATCACCGAAGGGCTGATTCGCGAGATTCACAAGCGCCAGGTGGCGGGTGTGCGCGGCGGAGAGGGCGGCCCGGGCGCCTATCGCAAGGCGCAGAACTATGTGGTGAACAGCAAGACTCGCGAGGTCATCTACACCCCGCCGCCGGCCGAGGATGTCCCGCCCTTGATGATGGATCTGGTCCATTGGCTGGGCGCCGAGACCGACATCCATCCCGTGCTGGTGGCCGGCATAGCGCAGTTCCAGCTGGTGCACATCCATCCCTTTCTCGACGGCAACGGCCGCACATCGCGCCTGCTGTCCACTCTGTGCCTTTACCGCGCGGGTTTCGATTTCAAGCGCCTCTTCACCATCAGCGAGTTCTACGACCGCGACCGCCCTGCCTTCTACCGGGCCATCCAGGGCGTGCGCGGGCACCACCTGGATCTCACCGGCTGGCTGGAATTCTTCGTCGGCGGTCTCGCCACGCAGATGGAGGAGGTCAAGGCGCGCGGCAAGGTAGCCATCCGCTCCGATGTGGTCGCCCGCGCCCACCACCTGAATGATCGCCAATCGGCGGTGTTGGCTGAGATCCTTTTGGCAGGCCGGCTAGGGGTAGCTGATCTCGAAAGCCTGTTCTCCACGGTTAATCGCCGGACACTGCAGCGGGATCTGAAACGGCTGCTGGAGAAGGGGCTGGTGCGGGAAATGGGATCTAGCCCGACCGATCCCAACCGGCTTTATGTGCCAGGGAAGCTGTGACAGGCTGTGACACGGAGCTGTGACAAACTATGACACGGAGCTGTGACAGGCCAGCCAGAGGGCGGATATGACCCTCTTCGACTTCCTGCAAGCCGAGTGGCCCGATGTCTACGAGTCGGCGCAGAAGGCGGAGGCGGCTGTGTATCCCGATCCGCGCACGGCCTGCTTCTACGCCCGGCGCACGCTGGAGCTGGCAGTGGCGTGGATGTACAAGCACGACTCGGCTCTGCGCCTGCCCTATCAGGACAACCTGAGCGCCTTGATCCACGAGCCGACCTTCAAGGCCACGGCGGGCGAGGCGGTGTTCAGCAAGGCGCGCATCATCAACACGCTTGGCAATCAGGCGGTGCACAGTCATCGCCCGATTCAACCGTCGGACGCGGTGACTGCCGTGCGCGAGCTATTCCATTTCGCGTACTGGCTGGCGCGTTCGTATGCGCGGGGTGCGAAGCCGGCCGCCGGGCTGGTGTTCGACGTCATCGCGCTGCCCAAAACGACGCCGCTGCCCAAGCAGACCGTCGAGCAGTTGCAAAAGCTAGAGGCTGGCCTGCGCGAGCGCGACGAGAAGCTGTCGACATTGCTGGCGGACAAGGCCGCTCTGGATGCGGAACTCACGCGCCTGCGAGCCGAGGTCGCCGAGGCGCGGAAGATCGCGACCGCGCAACCCGACACGCACGACTACTCCGAGGCCGAGACTCGCGATGCCTTCATCGATCTGCTGCTCAAGGAGGCTGGCTGGCAGCTCGATCAACCGCGCGACCGGGAGTTCGAGGTCGACGGCATGCCCAACAACCAGGGCAAGGGCTTCGTCGACTATGTGTTGTGGGGCGATGATGGCAAGCCGCTGGCTTTGGTCGAAGCCAAGCGCACGCGGCGGGATGCGCGCGTGGGACAGCAGCAGGCCAAGCTGTACGCGGATTGCCTGGAGAAGCGCTTCGGACAAAGGCCCGTGATTTTCTATTCCAACGGCTACGACCATTGGATCTGGGACGACAAGCAATATCCGCCACGTCAGGTGCAGGGTTTCTACAAGAAGGCCGAACTGGAGCTGCTCATCCAGCGACGCAGCACCCGCAAATTGCTGGCCGGGGCACCAATCAACCAGAACATTGTCGAGCGCTACTACCAGACACGCAGCATTCGCCGTATCGGCGAGGCCTTCGAGCGCGACCACGAGCGCAAGGCCCTGGTGGTGATGGCCACCGGCGCGGGCAAAACGCGCACCGTGATCGCGCTTTGCGACCTGCTCATGCGCTGCAATTGGGTCAAACGCGTGCTGTTCCTGGCCGACCGGGTGGCGCTGGTCAATCAGGCCGTGGGTGCCTTCAAGAGATTTCTGCCCGACTCCCCACCCGTCAACCTGGTCACCGAAAAGGACGCCGAAGGGCGCGTGTATGTCTCGACCTATCCAACGATGATGGGGCTCATCGACGAATCGCAGGACGGCCAACGGCGTTTCGGGGTCGGGCACTTCGACCTGGTTGTCATCGACGAGGCCCACCGCTCGGTATTCCAGAAATACGCCGCTATCTTCGACTACTTCGACTCGCTCCTGGTGGGCCTGACCGCCACGCCCAAGGACGAGGTGGACCGCAACACCTACAAGCTGTTCGACCTGGAGAACGGCGTGCCCACTGATGCCTACGGGCTGGACGAGGCGGTGAAGGATGGATTCCTCGTGCCGCCCAAGGCGGTGTCAGTGCCGCTGAAATTCCAGCGCGAAGGCATCAAGTACGCCGACTTGTCCGATGAGGAAAAAGAACAGTGGGATGAGCTGGAGTGGGACGAAGACGGCACGGTTCCCGACCGGGTGGAGTCCGAGGCGGTCAACAAATGGCTGTTCAACAAGGACACAGTTGACAAGGTACTCAGACACCTGATGACCCAGGGATTGACCGTGGCGGGCGCGTCACCACGCCCATGCTTGAGAGATTGCGCCGGCGCTTGCGGGACCTGGTCCAGTTCATCGACAAGCAAAGTCGCAAGCCGGTCTACTCCGATTTCGAGGACGAGCTAGGCGCGCAAATCGACGTTGAATTGCCCGGCTTCAAGACCGGCGATGATTTCGAGCGATTTCGCGCCAAGGCGCGGGCGTTCCTGCGGGCCCATCAAGATCACGTCGCCATCCACAAGCTGCGCATGAATCGCGCGCTCACGGCGGCAGATGTGGCCGAGTTGGAACGCATGCTTCGCGAAGCTGGCATCGGCGGTCCCGAGGAAATCAACCAGGCGAAAGAGACGTCGCACGGCCTGGGGCTCTTCGTGCGCTCGTTGGTGGGACTCCACCGTGAGGCAGCCAAGGCGGCTTTGGGCGCGTTCCTGGCCGGGAAATCGCTGGCCGCGAATCAGATCGAGTTCGTAGACTTGATCGTGAATCACCTCACCGAACACGGGGTGATGGAGGCGTCGTTGCTCTACGAGTCGCCTTTCACAGACATCACGCCACGCGGTCCGGAAGGACTCTTCAGCTCGGCGCAGCTGAGCCAGCTAATGGGCGTGCTCGACCAAGTGCGGAGAGCGGCGATTGCGGGATGATTCTCCGAGGGCAACGTTAGTCGCAGGTGCCGACGCAGGGAACGAATGTGGCCTCGGTGGCCGTGATGGTCGCGGTGCCATCGGTGAGTCCCGCTGACTTGGCGGTCACCGTGATGGCGCCGGAACCGGTCGCCTGGATGATGGCGTAGGCCAGATTGCCAAAGGCGTTGCGGGTATCACCGCGGAAGGTTTCCTGGGACATGCTGCCACTGTCGACGGCGACCAGAGTCCCGGGACCGGTGAGAGAGAAAGTCACCGGAGCCGTGGCGGTCGGCACCGCGGCCCGGACAAACGCGACGTCGTTCAGGTCCGTGGTTATCGCGGTGTGATCGGCTATGAGCGCCACCTTGCCCGCCGTCGCTCCTGTGCTGAAGGTGGTCTTGGGCATTCCCCACATCGTCTGCCACGAATAGCCGATGGTTTTCACCAGCCCCAGCTCGTCCATAAGCCCGGCGGTGGCGCCAACCGTGGGCCACGCCTTGTCGGCCTCGCCGAGATAGTCCACGCCCGTCCACATGAATTCTCCCATCAACCCGGGGTTCGCGGTGACCTGAGCCCAGGTGCTGGTTTCGGTGCCCATTTCGGTGATCAAGGCGGATTTTGTTGGCGCATTGACCATGCCCTTGAGCACAGTGGCCACGTTGTAATTGGTGCCCCACACGTCGAGCAGGGTATTGGTTGCTGTGCCGACGTCGATGGTGTCGGTTCCGTAGGAAAGCAGGGCCTGGGTGTCACTACGGGTGGGATCGAGAAAGTGACTGATCGCGATCATCTTCGTGAGGATGGGAGTTCTCACGCTGAACGAATCGCTGATTTCGTTGCCCATGCTGTAGAGAGCGACACTGGGATGGTTGCGATCCCGCATGATCCAGCGGCAGAGATTCCTCCGGCGCTACCGCCGGTGTTTCCAGCAACGACCGCGCCACCTGTCGTGACGACCGTGCCACCCGTGGCGAGGACTGAGCCGCCAGTTGTGATGACCGTGCCACCCGTGGCGACGACGGTGCCGCCGGTTGCGATTGCCGCGCCACCCGTGGCGACGCCTGCGCCGCCCGTGATGCCTCCGGTGCTAGCCCCGCCACTGACGGTCGTCGCTGCCCCGCTGCCCCCAGTTGCCCTCGCGTCTTTTGCCGGGTTGCTTGAACAGCCACACAAGACTAGCAATAGAATTCCCGAATAGAGACCAAGTGATCGTGCGTGCATTCGTCGCCACCCTTCTTTACGCCTATACAAAGGGCAAGCAGCCAGGACTACCTTCAACAGATATGGGTGATAGAAGGCCTAGGCCTGCAACGGTCGAGCGCCACAATGCGCCGCGCTGTGCCCGATGCGGGCAGGCAAGCTGGTTCACACGACCGAGGAATCGATCCGGCAGAACGGTCAGCATGTTACGCTCCCTGCGCTGACCTGGCCGCGGGAGAGATTCGAGCACGCGGCGACTGAATCGGCATGACAAACGTACTTCTACACCTGGTCACGATGGCTCTCCTGGCCGGCCTGCTCTGGCTGCCGGGCTTTGCTATTGAGCGAGCGGCCTTCCGCAAGGTGAGAGACCTTCCATTCAGGGGCCTGACCCGCTTGTGCCTGGGGACGACGTTTTGGATCAGTGCGATTTTCCTTCTCTGCGCGGCCCAGATCCTCAGCTTGCCAGCAGTCGGGGCACTGGTTTTGGCCTCGGGTGTGGGGGCGGCTCGCTTCATCCGTCCGCGCCGTCCTCGATTTCTGCGAGGTTTTCGGCCCGCCCAGGTCGCGGCGGCGGCCGGTTGCCTCTTGCCCATCGTGCTGGCCCTTGCGGTGGCTGCTGTGTGTAGCATGGACCCCGAGCTCAAGGGGGATGCCGGTGTCTACCACCTGACAATTCCGAAGCTGTACATAGCTCACGGCGGGTTCTTCAGGATTCCATTCAACGTGTACTCCAACTGGCCGCTCAATGGCGAGATGGTGTTCACAATGGCGACGCTCTTGAAAGACTATGTGCTCGCCAACTCTGTCCAGTGCCTCTTCTCTGTCTTTACAGCCTATGCGGTCTTTGAGTTCGTGCGCGTTCGCAGGTCGGCTTGGTATGGCTTCATGGCTGTGTTGTTCGTGCTCTTCAACCATACCTTCATGCGAGAGGCAGCGACCGCCTACGTCGACATCATCCAGGCCTTCTTCATGACAACGGCGTTCATCTTCCTGATGCGCGCAAACGACAAGCCTGAGCAGCGGCGAGTGTGTTTGCTTCTCTCGGGTATCAGCTGCGGAATCATGGCTGGCATGAAGGTGAACGGATTTCTGGGCGTTGTGCCAATAGCGGCATGGTACTTGGTCAAGCTGCCTGCCGGAAGCCGTCCTCGTCGGGCCCTTGTCGAGTTAGGAACCTGCTTCCTTGCCCCCATCGTGCTCCTGGCCTTGCCCTGGATGGTGAAGGCTGCCTGGTTTACCGGAAATCCGGTGTATCCCTTCTTCTACAACGTATTTGGGGGTCCCGATTGGAGCCAGGCCTGCTGGCGGCAGTTTGCAGACTGGCAAGCGTCTGTGGGTATGGGGCGCACGGTCCTGGACTACGTCAAGCTGCCCTTTCGGGTGATTCTGTCCGCCGGAGAGGGCTATGCTCACTTCGACGGATCGCTCAGCAAGATGTGGATTGCTCTCGTCCCGCTCTCGGTTGTTGCAGCATTCTGGAACCGCACCGCGCGCGCCTGTCTCGCGGTATCTGGGGTGTATTTCGTGTGCTGGGCGAGCGCGAGCCAGCAATTGCGGTTTCTTGTCCCCGTCATCCCGGTGTTGGCTATCGGTGCCGCGGTTGGATTGGGAGAGGTGGTGGAACGATCGTCTAGGCGGAAGATCGCTACGGTGGGCGCATTTGTGGCGATCTATTGCGTAGCGGCTGGGCTCCTCGTCGCCGAGGTGAGTGGAAGCTTTGCGAAAGCCGCGGAAGTAGTCGGCATGTACGGGGCCAGGGATCGGGAGGCAGTGATGAAATCAGCCGTGCCGGCAGAGTTTGCCTTTTTGAACCGCGAACTGCCCCGCGATGCGCGACTCTTGTTTCTGAACACGAACTACGGTTTCTACAGTGAGCGAGAGTATATTGCCGACAGCTTCTTTGAAGCCTCGCAGATTGTTGATTGGCTGGCGCCATGCGCCTCGGCCGGGGAGATGCAAGCGCGGCTCAGGAACAAGGGGATCACCCACATCTTCTATTCGACCAGGGAGGGACAGCTAGCGTATCCGCCGACGCTGTGGAAGTTCCTGGATGATTCGTCGATGGTGGAACTGCTCGCGAAGGGCGAGGGCGTCGCACTGTTTGCCCTGAAATAGTCAGCGGTTGCAGGCGCGGGCCATCGCTTCGCGAAGCGGGCCGGTTTTCTCTGGGTGGGCGCCGAGGTAGTAGCCCGACAGGCCTGCGAAGGCCTCGCGAGCGTCAGCGCAGGACATTGCCTGTATGTCAGTGGTGGCTGTCCGCAGGATGTCGCCGATAGCTCGAAAGCGAACGCGCCCGGTTGCGCGCAGCTTGTCCATCAGGGCATCGTCGTAGGTGAGCGTCTCGACCAGCAGGGCATCGTCGATGATGAGTTGATTGAGGCCAGGCGAGCGCTCTTGCAGCGGGGGGAGGTCGTGGTGGAAGATGAACGCCACCCCGTGCTGGAGCAGTTCCTCACGCGACACGAGCTTCTCGTGGCCGACCTTGGGCCCGCGGGTGGGCAGAGGGCGTTCGGCGATCCAGTATTGGGTCAGCCCGTTGGGCTCGACCAGGTAGGGCAGTTCACTGTAGTACGCGAACATGCACATGCCGCCGCCAAACGCGGCCCGAACTGGCAGACCCTGGAAAACATCTTGCGCGGCCTGCGCCTGAGCCCGACGCTCGGCGATGACGGTCTCTGGGTAACCCAGTCTCTCGTCCGAAATGCCATGGATGAATTCAGGTCGTTCCCGGCCAAAGAGCGGATAGGGAAGCAAGCTGCCGGCCGTCAGCGACAGCACGAGCGCGACGCCAATCTTGGGTGTGAGAGCCGACACGGCAGCGTCGAGAAATACAAAGAGGAAGGGCAGGGCAGGGACGAGTCGCCGCGCAAACATGAAGTCGCCACCAGAATGGGCCACGTAGGCGGTGAAGAGAGCGAAGGCTGCGAGGGCCAGCAGGGCGTCCCGACGGAGCCACAGTAGCCGACCCCGCCCTGTCCACCACGCGACGATGGGCAGGGCCACGAGCGACAAGGACATGGCCCAATGCTTGGCTCCGTAGAGCGCTACGTACATCAGGCCCTGCGTGTAGTAGGCGTCTGTGGCGGACTTTGCGTAGAAGGCGGTGGGGAGGATGCGGCCGTAGTAGAGCAGCTTGAACGCCAGCAGACCGGTGCAGAGAACGAGCACGGGAGTTGCGACTGCGACGGTCTGGCTCAATGCTTGTCGCGGCCCGCTCCGGGAAGCGTCGGAGCGTAAGAGAAAGGGCGCTGCCACTCCCACCGCGGCGAAGAGAATGCCGTCCGGCCTGGTGAGACACGCAAGCGCAAGCAGAACCCCACCCAGCACTGCGCCCCGAAGGCGCTGCCACACCGACAGGCAGGCCATTCCTCCGAGCGCCAACGCAGCAAACACCGTGGTCTCGAGTCCCCCGGTGCCCCAGACGTGGAGATCGTCCTGGGCGAGCCAAAGGAAGGCTCCCAGGGGCAGCCAGGGGCCAGTCGTCGGTCGCTTGCGATACGACCACCACGCCAGCGTCGCGGCGACGACGACGTAGGCGACGGCTCCCAACGCCATCGAGGCGAAGCGCGGTTCCAGCCCAGCGGCCATCATCCCCGCCAGCAGGAGCGTGAACAAGGGATTGGTGATCCCTTCGACCCGTTCGCCCGGATTGAACACCAGCCCTTGCCCTTCAACCAGGTGCTTCGCGTATCGGTAGGAAATGAAGGCGTCGTCACAGGTCCACGCCAGGTGGATCACGCGCCAAACGGCGTAGGCTCCCAGCAACCCCAGCACTACCAGCGGAACGGCGGTTCGAAGGCCGCCGCCCGGGCGGGCGTCAGCGGGCGCTTCGTTCGTCCGGCGTCGACTGCGACGCTGACCCTTCATGCGTCCGTCCCCATCTACTAGTCCGCGCCTACGGCACCTGCCAACCCAGCTTCGCCGACAGTTGCAGCTGCAGAATGCCCGCCATTCTCAGATGATCGGCCACATTGGGATGCCAGTCGCAACCCGTGGGCACAGAGCCATCGGCTCCCATGTTCTGCGTGCCCAAATCGAAAGTCGCCAGCTTCTGGTCTCCCGTGGCGGTGAAGGCTGCCACCACATTGGCCAGTCGGGTCTTGACCTGGCTGAGAGCGGGGTCACCCAGCATCGATCCAATTGTCAGGAATATCCAGGCATCGGGATAGTGACTGCGCACCTTGGTGATGAAACTCTTGTAGGCCGTCTCGTAGGGGGTACCGGGATCGCCAGTCGCCCAGTCGTTGGTTCCCAAGTTGATCACCACGACCGAGGCCTTGGGCACAAAACCCCACACCGCCGTGTTATCGGTGCCCAGCGCGTTGGCGTAGACGCTCGACAGTACGCCCGTCGTACTGCCGCTGTTGTCCCGATACATGCCCCAGCCGGAGCGGGCGATGGTGCTTACCTCGGCATTGAGGGCATGGCCGGCGACGGCGGCATAGCTCAGGTACCAGGTTGAATTGTCGGCGGTCCAATGGCACGCAGGGCTGGCCACCCAATTGGGGTGCGGCTCGCTGCCCAAATCGCCATAGCCAGCACTGATTGAGTCGCCCACCACTTCAATCAAACGACCGCTCGCTGCGGGGGCACCCTTGACCGTTCCACTGGTGAACCCCAGAAAGGTGCTCAGGCCGTACATTCCCTCGGTATCGCGATACAGTTCAACCACGTGGTCCGCGGCGCTGAGTCCAGAAGCCAAGGTCACGGTTTGATCGGCTCCCGTATCGACCTTGAATCGTGTGGCCATCTTGCCGTCGATGACCGGCTGGAAATACACAGTCGACGTGCCCTCGGTTCTCAATTTCACCGCGATGGAGGTTCCGTTCACTGTGGCCACCAGTCCCGCGCCCTGCCAGGCAAAGCGAACCGCGTTGGGGTCAGTGGCGTCAACGCGGCCTACCCAGCGCGGCCCACCAGTGCTGGGCGCAGTCGTTCCACCGCTGCCTGCACCGGCCCCGCCCTTGCTGCCGCCGGTGGCGAGCGTGCCAGCGACGGAGCCGCTGCCAGCGACCGTGCTGGGCGCGCTGGTTCCGCTGCTGCCTGCACCGCCGTCGCCCTTGCTGCCGCCCTTGCTGCCGCCGGTGGCAAGAGTGCCGGCGACGGAAGCGCTGCCCCCGACTGTGCTGGGTGCCCTGGTTCCGCTGCTCCCTGCACCGCTGCCGCCTTTGCTGCCGCCGGTGGCGAACGTGCCAGCGAGAGAGCTACTGCCACCGGTGGCGCTGTTGCCACCAGTCGTGGCGGTACCGCCGGTTGCCCCAGCACCCCCGCTGGTCGCACTGCCGGCCGTCGCTGGTTTGCCGCCGGTTGCGCTCAGCCCACCCGCGGAGCTGGTTCCGCCCGGAGCATTGGTTCCCCCTATCTGCGCGGTGCCTCCTGGCAAAGAGTTTCCCGCTGACCCCAACGGCGACGGGGAGCCACCGCCTGACCCACTGCACGCGACACAGAGAATCCCAGCGACCAGGGCCAATGGCTTGCTCATCGGATGTTCTCCAGGTTCAGTGCGACCAGGCCTATTCTCCGTGCTCGAGCTGCAACCCACATCCCGTGCACGCACCCTCGTGCAGGGGCGCGGCGGTGCCGCATGCAGGGCAAGGGGGATCTTCGCATTCTGCGGAAAGGGCGGTCTGCTCTGGCAGAGTGCCTTCCTGATCGAGCAGGTTCTGCCAGCGCGCGTGCATCATGGCCATGACCTTGGGAAGATCCTCTGGCCTCACGCACAGGTCGATGCGCACGGCAGCGGCGTGGCCATGGGTGTTGCAGGAATCCTGGCGATCCAGAATGGCGGGAATGTCCGCCGAGAGGCATGCATCGAGAATTTCCTTGGCCTCTGCGATTCCTCCCGACACACAGGGGACGACCTCCGCATCTGCCAGTTGCTTGAGGGCTTCTTCTTTGGTCACGCTCCTATTGTGGCCTATCTGGCCATTGAACTCAAACGGCAGCCGCGGGTGGGAACCCCGATGCCCGATCACGCGGTGAACGGCGCCCAGGCGGCTTCCTTCGTCGGGCCCGCGGGCGTGGGCGCCATGAGCGACGCCCAGTACCAGTCGTTCATCAACCAGGCCTACGCGGCCGTGGCCACCCTGAACCTCACCGCCGGCACCATCTACTACCAGAAGTTGTGGACCGCCCTGTCGCTGCTTATGATGACCGGCAACTTGGTGGACTTCACCCAGATCGTCCGGTAGG
>PMBY01000217.1 GCA_003153875.1 Myxococcales bacterium
CGCAAGGAGAGACGCCTCGGCTATCGCATGCGGGTCGAGGTCGCGCGCGCGGGTGAAAGCCTGGTCCCGGCCCCGTCGCGGTCGCAACGCCCGTCGTGGCCCGTCGCTGTGAAGATTCCGCGCGTGGTGATTGTGGGCTCCGGCCCGGCGGGTGCTTGGGCGGCTTTGCGCCTGGCCGAGGCTGGCGTGGCCTCGACTATTCTCGAACGAGGCAAGCCCGTGCGGCCGCGACGAGCCGATCTGGCCAGCCTTCATCGCGGACAACTCAATCCCGAATCCAACTACTGTTTCGGCGAAGGCGGTGCGGGCACATTCTCCGACGGAAAACTCTACACGCGCAGCAAGGACCGCGTTGCCGTGGCCGCTGTGCTGGCCGACCTTGTGGCCCTGGGAGCGCCGGCCGACATCGAGGTCGACGCCCGGCCGCACATTGGATCCAACCGCTTGCCCAAGCTGCTGGAGGCGCTGCGCGCGCGTTTGCAAAGTCTGGGCGTGCGCTATCAATTCGACTGCGCGTTCATCGGCGTGCGCGTGGAGCAAGGACGAATCTGCGCGGTGCTGACCAGCGCCGGGGAGATTTTTGCCGACCTGGTGGTGTTGGCGCCTGGGCACTCGGCCCGCGACGTGTATTCGTGGGCTGAGAGGGCCGGTCTGGCCCTGCAGCGAAAAGACATCGCCGTGGGGGTTCGTCTCGAGCACCCGCAATCGGTCATCGATGGTCTGCAATACGGTCGCGCCGCCGGACATCCGCGTCTGCCCCCGGCGTTCTACGAGTTGCGCGCTTCGGGCGCGGGTCGCAGCGTGTACAGCTTCTGCATGTGTCCTGGCGGCTGGATCGTGCCCGCGGCCACCGAGGCGGGCGGTCTGGTGGTCAACGGCATGAGCCTGGCCAAGCGCAACTCGCCCTTTGCCAACGCGGCGCTGGTGGTGACGGTGGCTGGTTCGGATTTCGGGCCGGATGCCGATGGCCCTCTGGCCGGGATCGACTGGCAACGTCGCATCGAAGAGGCGGCGTTCGCGCGCGGCGGCGGCGGCTTTCGTGCCCCTGCCGAGCGCGCCGTCGACTTCCTGGCGGGCTGCCCCAGCGATCGCTTGCCCCAGTCGAGCTATCGTCCCGGTGTGGTCCACTCGCAATTGGATGATGTTTTCCCCAGATTCATTACGCAGGCCTTGCGCGAAGGCTTGTCCGCCATCGGCCGCCGTTGGCCTGGATTTGTTCACGAACAGGCGCTGCTGGTCGCGGCCGAGACCCGCACCAGTGCTCCGGTTCGCATCCTGCGCGATCCGACGACCTTGGAATCCCCGGCGCTCGCGGGCTTGTATCCAGCTGGAGAGGGCGCTGGCTACGCTGGGGGGATTGTAAGTTCGGCCCTCGATGGTGCGCGAGTGGCGGCCGCGATCATCCGTCGAGCCGCAAGGTAGTTGGTCGTTTTCGCCTTGCAGTCTATGGGGCTAGAAAGCTGGTCAGGGTGGCGGAGTTTCCACTGGTTGATGACATTGAGAAGGTCATCGCGATCACCGACGGAATGGATCGTCTTTCATTTCGGGCGTGGGTTCGGCTTGCTCGGACTCCGATTCTGACGACGCGCCCACGATTTCAAGTTCGGCCCCCGCGGGCAAGATGCTGCCATCGAGATAGCGCAGGAACATGTCGAGAAACGCCTGCTCGGTCTTACTGAGCTTCTCGAACATGGCGCCCACCTGAAAGGCCTGCGAGATGGGCGTGCACCACACCACGCGGGCTCGCAGCGGCAGCGGCTCGGAGGTGGAGGTGGGGCCGAGGAGCAGGATGAGATCAATCAGCAGCTCGTCACGCTGGGCGAGCGAATTGGTGGTGATGAGACACATGCCGGAGCGGGAAAGGTCGCGCGTGCGTGCGGGCAGCTTGCGGCCGTCCCCGGTCCGCACGTTGGCCTGAACATCGACGCTAAATCGTGGATGGCGGCGCAGTTCCTCCGTCATGGGTCTCCTTGCACGGACGCGCGCCCGGCAGTGCATTGCGAGAAGGCACCGCCTGACGAGGCGTCCAGTTCGGATTCGATCTCGCGCAGGCGCACTTCCCTCCGCATGGCAGCGGTTCGCTCCCCGGCGCCTGTTGGCAGCCGCTCCAGCCCGAGACGCCGTCGCTCGTAGTAGAGCCGGCTCACCGTGACCTCGATGTCGCGCCTGATTTCAGCCATGTGTATCGTCTGTGCTTGGGCTGCAAGCTCATCGTTGCTGAAGATTAACCTGGCTAGATCCCAAGTCACTCGTGCCTCGTATCGTACGTCATCTACGGTGTCCACCCCAAGAGGGGAAGTGATGGCCGTGGAGGTCGAAGGCAGATCCAGAGACTCACTGCGTCCAAGACGCCGATCTAGGCGCAAACGGATCTCAGGCAGCCAAGCCGCGTGGCGAGCCCGGTTTACGTACGAGCGGCCCCGCTCCGGCTCCACCATGGCCAACGCCACAGCCTTGGCACGCGCCACGTCCAGGCAATTCGCCTCGGTGTCAGGGGGAATGCTCAGATCCGCAGGACGGCTCGCAGGTGGCGACGGTGCGTCGTCGTTGTCAGCCACCAGCACGGCGCGTGTCGGTGGTGCATCGAGCGGGAAGCTGGCAAGGGCGACAGTCTCATACTCTCGCCGGCCAGCAGCAACAAGCGCCCCGGCTCGCACAGTGAGACGGGGCAGCCGTGCTGCCCACCAAGGTGCTTGGCGGGGGCCGACAGAACGCGGGGCAGGTTGATCTCCCTCGCTGGAAACCAAATCGCCCGTCACGGGCTGATCCGGCGAGGTGCAGTAGAGCCCCTTGTCGGTCGCCAGCCACAAGCAATTGTCCCCCATGGCAGCGTCGAGAGCATGCACACCGCGGGGAATTGGCAAGGACGACCACGTGCGTCCCCGGTCCCATGAGAGCAGCAGGTCCGGCCCTGCTGCCAGCCACGGACCCATGCCGTCGGCGGGACAGGCCAGGTGTCGAGCCGCAAGGTGCGCCGAACGCATCTCGGGGACGCCTTCGGGGGACAAAACCGCCAGGCCGTCGCGCGACAGGAGCAACAGGGTCTCGCCACAGAACTTCAGGTCGGTGACGGATTCAGGCAGAGGCAGGCTTTGGCTGGGTATTTCGTCAAGGCTGTCGCTCCATTGCAACTGCCTACGGCTGGCCCAAGCCATGCGCTGGCCGGAGAAGGAGAGCGCTACATGCTGGACCGACGCACCGGTGCCCAGTGCGCGGCGTGTGCCCTCCGATTCGGCCACCAGCCAGACCTGATTGCCGGCCGCCAGCAGGATCCGGCGGTGGGGCCCGGCCGCCAGCAATGAGGCGGCCAACTCGCGACCAGCCACATGCACGAGATCGCCGTCGACCGGCAGGTGCCACAGGCCACGCCCGGTGGCAATCCAGATCTCCTTTTCCGCTGCTGCGATGGCAGGCGCGACACCCACGCGGGGCGAAGCTCCTAGGGAGCGTGCGCCGCGCATTGTGCGGCGTTCGGTCAGTGTGCTTTCATCGTCCAGTTGATCCTCGACCCAGGCGCTGTCCTGCTCGCTCTCGTCGATACCGAGAAAATCGAGGACGTCCTCCTCGTCGCGGGCGCTCATGCGCGTCTTGCGACCCGCGGGGGACGCTTCGACGTCCTCCACCCGTCCCAGACGTGTGCCGTCTTCTCGCAACAGGATGACCGCTCTGTCGCGCACAGCAGCCACCCGATCCCCGGCGGCCGCCACGCGTTCGACTTGACCAGCGAGTGCCAGCGACCAGGCCTGTGCGCAGGGGGCTCCGGCAAGACATGCCAGAAGTACGACGAGAGGGAAGGTGAATAGNNGCGATGTTGGCCCGTCCGGTGCGTGTGCCGGCCGGGCAGGCCGCGGACACAGGCGTCCGATTATCGGCATTGCATGCCTTTGACCAATCGTGATAGGCGCAGAGTCGAAAGGATCAACATGGCAGCCAAGATTATCGACGGAAAAGCGCTGGCGGCTCGCATTCGCGGCGAGCTTGCGGCTGAAGCCCAACAACTGAGCGCGCGGGGGTGCCAGCCCGGACTGGCGGTGATCCTGGTGGGCGAAGATCCAGCGTCGCAAATCTACGTGCGCAACAAGACCAAGGCGTTGGCCGAGGCCGGGTATCGCTGCTTCGACCACCACTTGCCCGCCGACACGTCGGAGGCCCACCTGCTCGAGCTGGTGCGGATGCTGTGTGCCGATCGCACGGTGGATGGCGTTCTCGTGCAAGTGCCGCTGCCGGGCCACATCGACAGCAAGCGCATCCTGCTGTCCATCGATCCGGCCAAGGATGTGGACGGTTTTCACCCTGAGAACCTCGGCCGTCTTCTCATCGGCGAGCCGCGCTTCATTGCCTGCACGCCCTACGGGATCATGAAGTTGATCGAAGAGGCGGGCACGCCGGTGCGCGGAGCCAACGCCGTGGTGGTGGGCCGTTCGAACATCGTGGGCAAGCCGGTCGCGGTGTTACTGACCGCGGCTGACGCCACTGTGACCATTTGCCACTCCAAGACCAAGGATTTGCCTGGCGTGATCGGCACGGCGGATATCCTGGTGGCGGCCATCGGCAGGGCCGAGATGATCCGCGGCGCGTGGATTAAGCCTGGCGCCACGGTGATCGATGTGGGAATGAATCGCTTGCCCAGCGGCAAGTTGGTAGGCGATGTGGAATTCGCCGCTGCAGTCGAGCGTGCCGGCGCCATCACGCCGGTTCCCGGCGGCGTAGGGCCCATGACCATCGCTATGCTGCTGGCCAACACGCTGGAATCGGCCCGACGTCGCGCGGCCGGGAGGTAACTGATCAGCCCCTACTTCAGCGGAGGCTCCCAGGTTGCGGTGACGAAATTCCAGGCCCGGCTTGCGTAGGGGCCGGTCATGGGGAGGGCGCGGTGTCCGGCCACCAGTCCGACCGCAAGAATGCAGGCCAGCGCCGTCTGTCGCAACGAGCGCCCAGGACCGCGCGACAGCAGCCAGAACACCACGCCCAGAACCACCGCGTAGAGCGGCGCGATGGCCCACAGTCCATGCAAGCCGATGAGCGTTCCCAATGAGTGCACGGCGTATCCGTGCGTGAGAAGGGGAAAGGCCAGTTCGTAGATCGGGTTGCGCAGTCCATCTGGCCAGTGGGGATAGGTGGTCGCGGCCACGACGAAGATAACTGTCGAGCCTACCACCAAGGCCTGAACCAACACGCGCGTCGGTGAAAAGCGCTCGACCGCGCGAAACCCGGCCGTGGCCAGCCAGGCCACGAAGGGCAGCGACGCTGTCAGGTAGCGCGGCCCCACGCACCAGCCCCCGCGTGACATGTACGGATCGAGGGAGCTGAGCAAGGCCACGTTCACGGCGATCACAGCGACACAGACTATGCTCTCGGCCCCGCAGCGGGCGCGCGCCTCGCGATCGCGCGCCACCGCGATCGCGCCGACCAACGCGAAAACCGCCCAGGGCACCAGGGTAAAGAGGCCATTGGAGGGCGTGAACAGCGTGGTCCAGAAACAGGTTGCGCTGGGACCCACGACACCGAGAAATCCCCTGTGCAGGGTGTTCTCGACCGCGAAGGTGTAGCCGGTCTTGAAAGGCGAGCCGAAGGCCAGGGCGTGATACGCGAGAAGCATGACGGCCGGAGGCAAGGCCCCGAGCAGGGCCACGCCCGCGGCTCGAACCCGGTCGGGCACCCGTACCAGGAAGTAGATCCCGATGACCAGCACGCTGAGAACCGACTGGTACTCCACCACCACCGACACGCCTGCCAACAAGCCCGCCAGCAGCGCGACCAGAACCGGGTGGCTGGTTTCCTTGCGGGCCAGGGCCACGGCTGCCAGGAACGAGCCCCCCACGCACACCGCCGCAAGCTGGTGCGACATGAAGACAATGGCGTAGACCAGCGCGGGCGAGCCGAGCGCGTACGCCACCAGCACCGTGCGACAGACTCGCTCGTCGGGGGCGAAGCGTCTGGCCATCCCGAGAAAGAAGGGCAGAAACAACAGCGCCGGCACGGTGATGGTGAACGCCCGGAAGAGCCAGGTGCAGGTGCGTGGGGACGGATGTCCAAACAAACGAGCCATGGCGTAGACCGGCGCCGCCAGGAACGACAGGCCGGGGGACTTGTTCGGGTAGATGTGGCGGTTGGGCGCTATCGCCACGTCCAGACTGTGCATCCTCCCCCCGTCGGGAAGCCGCGCATCGATCCACAGGCGATGGTGGTCGACCATCTCCTCGGCCAACAAGACGCGCGGAACCTCGTTGGCATTCCAGAGCTTCTCGAAATAGGGAAACGAGTAGAAGTAGATGAAAGCGAAGACCGCCAACCAGCGCAGCGACCGTCGCTGCGGCACCTCCGCCCCGTTGGTCTGCGCCGGCTGTCCAGGGTCGGGCAGCGGACGATCAGAATGGGGCAAGGTCGGGGGTGCCGTGTTCATCGACGCGCTGGTCTTTCTTTTACCTCGAAGTTGGGCTGACCGGCTCCTCGATCGCGCGAAGCTGGTTAGGCGGCCCTGGATGCTATTGGCCAGATTGATACGCTTGAAGCGGGCTTGTTTCTTCTCGACGTCGTTCGCCAGGGCCCGGGAGCGGCGGGTGAAACCGCTCTGCGCTATCTGCGGGAGCGCCAGACTTCGGGCCTGGCCAGCATGGTCCACCACGCGGCCATGGTGGAGAGCGGGTCCGTTCGCAGCGCGCTCGAAGCCCTGCTACCGGAGTGAATCGTGATCGGTGTCGGATCGGCGGATAGCACCATGCGTCGTGGGCGGGTTGTCATTTTCAGGTCCGGAGTCCAACATCCGATCCTTACTGTGATGAAGGGTTCTCTGCGGTCCCGGCTGGTCCTCATCGTGGGTGGGTATGTGGCCCTCTCTACCCTGTGGATCGCTTTCTCCGATCGACTGGCTGCGCGTCTGAGCAACGATCCCAAGGTCGTGCTTGCGCTGAACACAGGCAAGGGTTGGCTGTTCGTGGGCGTGACCGCCATCTTGCTCTACGGGGTGCTTCGCCGACGGGACCGGGCCATCGAGGAGAGGCAAGCATCGCTCAAGGCCAGCGCCGAGGAGCTGCTGGCTATCTACGACGCCGCGAACGAGGCCATCTTCGTGCACGACATGGCCACGGCTCGCATCGTGGGTTGCAACCAACGCGCCTGCGAGATGTTCCGCTACCAGCGGGATCGGCTCATGGCGTGCTCGATCCTCGATCTGTCCGAAAACATTGCACCCTACGATGAGGAACACGCCATATTGTGGGGAAAGGGAGCGATTGAGCAGGGGCCACACCTCTTTGAATGGCGGTCACGTCGGAGCGACGGCACCTGCTTCTGGTCTGAAGTGAGTCTGCGAGAGAGCCCGATTGGCGGCCAAATTCGCGTAGTCGCCGCGATTCGGGACATCACGGATCGCAAACGTGACGAGGAAGCCATTCGCTCCAGCGAAGAGCGCCTTATGACGGTTTTCCGCACCAGCCCCGTCGCCATGATCATCACACGCTTTTCTGATGGTCTGTGTCTTGATGTCAATGACGCCTTTCTGGCGCAAGCGGGATACGCGCGCGAAGCACTCGTGGGCCGGAGTGTCCGGTCCGATGAAATCAGTCTGTGGGTCGATCCCGACCAGCGCACAACCGTGCTGCAGGAGCTGCAAGCCAAGAAAGTCGTTCGCGGCCTGGAAACCAAGTTCCGGCGCAAAGACGGAAGTGTCTTGGTCGGGCTCTTTTCCGCGGGCCTTTTCTCCATCGGTTCCGACACCTGCCTCATCAATACGGTGGTCGACATCACGGCCAAGCGGGCCCTGGAAGAGATGATGGCCCGAACCGAGCGTCTGGAATCGCTCGGGGTTCTGGCCGGCGGGATTGCCCACGACTTCAACAACCTTTTGGCGGGCGTGTTCGGCTATCTAGACCTGGCCAGACAATCCTTGCAGGTCCGCAACATCAAGGAGGTCGAGCAGAGCCTGAGCGATGCTTTATCGGTGTTCGGCCGGGCTCGCGCCTTGACCCAGCAGCTCCTCACCTTTGCCAAGGGGGGCGCACCCCTGCGCAGGACCCAGCCGGTGGACGAGCTGGTGCGCAAGGCGGTCGCCTTTGCCACCAGCGGCTCGAATTGCGAGGTGTCGTTCGCCTCGTCGCCGGAAACCTGGTTGTGCGATGTGGACGAGCACCAGATCGGTCAGGCGATCGACAATCTCACCATCAACGCCAAGCAGGCCATGCCGGGGGGAGGGCATCTCGATGTGCGCATGGAGAACGTGCCCTGCGCGGAAATGCCCAAGCACTTGCCGGCGCAAGACCACGTTCACATTTCTGTGCGCGACACCGGGGACGGCATTCCGCGTGAACACCTGCAGAGGATCTTCGATCCCTTTTTCACAACCAAGCCCCAGGGTAGCGGCCTCGGCCTGGCCACCGTCCACTCTATCGTGCGCAAGCACGAAGGGCATGTCGAAGCGGAGTCTGAAGTGGGCGCGGGCTCGGTCTTTCACCTCTGGCTGCCACGTGCACAGCCCCAGGTCCAGACCATCGACTTGTCCGCCGCTGACGAGCATCGGGGCCGAGGGCATGTGCTGGTGTTGGACGACGAGGCCTTCATTCTGAATATCGCGGCCTCGATCCTGCGCCGTTCTGGTTACGAAGTGTCGCTGGCCAGAAATGCCGAGCAGGCGGTGGCTATGGCCGAACTGGCGGCCGCCGCGGGAAAGCCGTTCCGTGCCGCGATCCTGGACATGACCATTCCCGGCGGACTGGGCGGCAAGGAGATCGTGCACCGTTTCAGGATGCTCGATCCCGCCATCAAGGTCTTGGCCTCCAGTGGCTACGCCAGTGACGACGTGATGGCCCGACCAAAGGACTTCGGCTTCGACGGCAGCGTGCCCAAGCCCTATTCGGTGCAGGATCTGCGTGCGGCCATGGCAGGACTGTTTCCTGGCGACCAGGCAGAATCCGACTCGACTCCGCCTCCCACGCCATCGCAGAGCCCCGAGCCGCAAGAACCATCCAGGTAGCGCCAGCACGCGATCAGCGGCTGTGCCCGAGCGCCCACTGCGCGGCCTCGCTGACCAAGGGGCTGGTGTCGCGGCTGAGCTGCTCGAGTGCAGCGCGCGCGCCGGGCCGTCCATCCGAGGCCAGCGCCAGGGCGGCGTTGCGGCGCAGGCCGTGGTAGCCCGCACGGGCCATGGGGGTACCGGCAGACAGGCGGGCAAAGTCGTCGGGGCCGAGTGTTGCAATCTCCGTCGCTGACATGAGCCCGATGGGGCGCGCGGTTTGCCGGGGATCGCCCGGAGGCAGCCCGCCGTTATTGTAGGGGCAGGCTTCTTGGCAGGCATCGCAGCCGAAGACTCGGCCGGCCAGCGCCGCCCGAAGCGCGACCGGGATCGACTGGTGGTTTTCCACAGTCTGATAGGAAAGGCACAGCCGCGCGTCGACCACGCCGGGCGATGGGAATGCGTTGGTCGGACACGCGCGCAGGCAGAGGTCGCAATCGCCGCACAAGCGAGGGTGGGGCTCGTGGTAGCGGTCCAGGCTGCGGTCAATCACCATCACGCTTAGGGTGAACCACGAGCCGTGCTCCCGGCTGAGCAAGAGGCCGTGCTTCCCGATCCAACCCAGGCCCGCGCGCTCGGCCCACGCCTTTTCCATGGCCACCCCAGCGTCAACGCAAGCGTAGCTGTTCAAGGTCGGGTCCATGTCGAGCAACTTTCGGCGCAGGGCACGCATGCGGTCGCGATGGGCCAGGTGGTAGTCGCGCCCGCGAGCGTAGCGCGCGATCACCGGAGGTTCGGGCCGCCCCGCGGTGTCTTCACCCGCCCCGTACGGGATTCCCAGCGCGATGACGGTGCGCGCGCCGGGCACGACGTTCCCAGGATCCAGTCGCTCCCTCACCCGCCGGTGCATGGCCGCGAGCCCGGTGCCGTACGTTGCCAGCCAGCGCAGAAAGGGCGCCGGGTCCAGGGGAGCCGCGGGCGCCACGCCAACCAGAGTGAAGCGGCAGGCCCGCGCAGCGGCGATCACGCCGTCGGCGGAGAGCACTGGCGACATGAAGATTAAGCATACCGTCCGCGAAGGCTTGGGACAACCGTATCCGCGCCAAAGCCCTTCACTCGTTCGCGCCGAACCTGTGCTAGATTCCGCGCGAACAGAGTCCACCTGGCGCCTGAAGCGCCACATAGAGGAGCAAGAAAAGATGGCCACTCGAATCGCGATCAACGGTTTTGGACGCATCGGTCGACTGATTTTTCGGGCGCTGTACAGCCAGAAGCTGTTCGGCAAGGAATTCGAAGTTGTTGCCGTGGGCGATATCGTCCCGGCGGACAACCTCGCCTACCTGCTCAAGTACGATTCCACCCAGGGCAAGTTCGAGGGCCAAGTCGGCTCGAAGAAGTCGGTTCCTGACAAGGACGCCGACATCCTTGTGGTCGATGGCAAGGAGATCAAGGTGGTCAGCGCCAAGACTCCGGCCGAGCTGCCGTGGAAGGCGTTGGGCGTTGACGTGGTCATCGAATCGACCGGGCTCTTCACCGAGAAGGCCAAGGCCGAGGGCCACATCCAGGCGGGCGCCAAGAAAGTCATCATCTCGGCCCCTGGCAAGAACGAGGACATCACCCTGGTGATTGGCGTCAACCACGAGAAGTACGATCCCGCCAAGCACCACGTGATCTCCAACGCCAGTTGCACCACCAACTGCCTGGCGCCGGTGGTTTACGTCGTGCTCAAGGAAGGCCTCGGCTTGACCGAGGGCCTGATGACGACCATCCACTCCTANNGCCAAGGCCGTTGGCCTGGTGCTGCCCGAGGTGAAGGGCAAGTTGACCGGCATGTCGATCCGCGTGCCCACGCCGACCGTCTCGGTGGTCGACCTGACCTTCAAGACTGCCAAGGCGACCAGCATCAAGGAAATCAACGCCCTCATGAAGAAGGCCAGCGAAACCTATCTGAAGGACATTCTCGGCTACACCGAGGACGAGGTGGTTTCGAGCGACTTCATCCACGATGCGCGCTCCAGCATCTACGATGCAGGCAGCTCGCTTGAGCTCAACCCGAACTTCTTCAAGCTGGTGAGCTGGTACGACAACGAGTGGGGCTACAGCTGCCGCACCGTCGAGCTGCTGTCGTACATCGTGAAGAAGGGCCTGTAGACTCGACCGTCGGGGGCGACCGGCTGTGGTCGCCCCCCCACGATAACCGATTTTCGGTAGGGGCGACTTGCGGTCGCCCCACTGGTCTGTCTACTTTGCCTTGACCTCGTCGAGTTTCACCGTGATGCGATCGACATCCGACTTGGCGACCAGGTAGACGTTGGGCTGGTTGTTCGCGATGACGTAGTAGTTGCTCTTGTCAGCGGCTTCGCCCCCGACCTTGAGCGTGCAGGTATGGCCCGGGACCTTCGATTTCGCGCTGATCACGGCTGAGGGTTTGGCCAGACCGGCCGTCTTGGGCAGGTTGTCTTCGGCATACCTCTGCGCCTTCCACTCGTGGAAGAAGCCCGCGAGGGCATTGGCTTTCGAGATGTCCGCCTTCGCGGCCGGCTTGGTCAACTTCCAAAGTTCGTCGCCGGACTTGCCCGGGTTCTTGGTCAGCACAAAGGGATCCTTGTCCCGCGCCACCGAGACTTCGGTGATTTCGTCGGAGGCCAGGTTGCAAACCGTCTTGTCGCGGAAGTCGATGGGACGTTTGTTGAGCTGGTCGATCATGAACTTCCTCACCAGAAATACCTGGGGCTTGTCAGCCATCTTGACGTAGAAGTTGTCTTCGTCCTTCTTCTTGCCGATCAGCACCCTGTACTGTTTGCCGTTGCGGAGTGTGGCGGTGATGCTGTTCTCGGGTGAATCCAGGCCTGTCTCCTCAGGCTTGGCGTTGTCGGCAAAATCGACGGCCACCAGGGTCGAGAACTGCGTGATCACGTCGGTCGCTGCCCTCTTGTCGAAGGGTTCGACCTTCGTGGCAGCTTCGACCACGTTCCAGTCAGGCGTGGCACTCGCGTCTGTGGGAGCAGGCCTGGTCATTACGATACGGCCGCGCGTTGGGTGGTTGATTTCGATCTTGTCCGCGTCCCTGTCCTCGAATCTGGCGACATGCTTGTCGCGCCAGCCCAGGGTGTCCTTGTCCAGCTGATACCTGAAGAACTTGACCGCCGCCCACACCTCGTCCTTGCCTTCGGGGCGCACCATGGTTTCGTCGTTGGCGTTCTTGCCCACGCGCAGATCAGCCAGGAGCTTGTCGCCCTTCTTCACCACCACGCGCAGGCCACTGTCACCCACCTCGAACTCATTGTGCCGGCTCTTCTCGGCCGAGAGGATGTCGTTGAACTCCATCTTCTCGATGGCCTCGAAGGCGGTCTTGGCGGCGTCCTTGTCCGCGAGGTAGTCGACGGGTTTCACGATCTGGTAGCCATCACCTTGCTTCTTGATGATGGTGGTGACGCCGCCCTTGGTCACTTCCAGGGTATCGAAGTTATCCGCCTTGAGCTTGGGGATGGGACGCGGGCGCTCCCCTGGGGCACGGGTGCCTTTTTCGGGCGAGCGCATAAGGCCGATGGCGACGAGAACAAGTCCGGCGAAGATGGCACCGGCGAACAGGGTCTTCCGATTCATGGGCTACCTCGACTGGCTAGATGGTCTGAGAGCTGCGGACTATGCGGCGTAGGCGCCAGCGAACCACTCCGTAGGCGCAGAACAGCACCGGCAGGCCCAGGATGTTGACCCACTTGAGCGTGCTGGCTTTGGCTTCGGAAACCGCTTTCAAAGGCCGATTGCCCATGGACTTGGACCGGAGCGGGATGAGAGCCTCGTCCTCGACCGTCCAGCCGATGGCATTGTGGAGCAGGAACGCACCCGCCTCGTACACGGGGAATGCGCGCGCAAGTTGCACGTAGTCGTCGTTGGCAAAGTCCGAGTCGCCAATGACCACGAGGCGCACGGGCTTCTGCGATTCGCCCAGCGGCTGCTTGTCGACCGCGGACATGCCTGCCGCGGGCGCTGGCACGAAGGCGCTCTTGAGGGTTCCCTGATAGGCATAGCCGAAGGCAAACGGGCCGTGGTCCTTGGATTCCTCAAGCTTGGTGGCCTGGTTGATGATGAAGAAGCTGGCGTGTTTGAAACTGCTTGGGGTTGAGGAAGCCAGCTTCCACAGTTTGGCCCCCGCGGGCAAGTTGCCGCCGGCCAGGGGGCCCACCAGTTCAACCGTGCTGGCCAGCGGGAAGACCACGCCCCGTATGCCATCGAGCACGGAAAGGCCCGGGTTCTTGGCAATCTGCACGCCCACCCAGATCGGGAGCTGGGTCAGGCCGCGACGCCCACCGCCCATGTCGATCAGGCCGGGCATGGCGGCCTCGTTGTCCACAATCACGTCGTTGCCAATCTTGAAGCCGTACGCCTCCAGCATCTTGTCCACGCCGGTTTGGTTGGATTGCACCATCTTGATCTGGGCCATCGCGCCCATCTGCTGCTGGTTGGGTGAGCTGACCGCCATGCCGTCGTCGAGGATGACGGCACCCCGGCCGGTCATCAGGTACTTGTCAATCTCGCGCTGGCCCTTGTCGTCGATGGCTTGCTTGGGGCCACCGATGACCAGGGCGTCCACGTCCGCAGCGATCTCGGCGCTCGACGGATTCACGGTGGTCAGGTCGTACTCCTGTTCCAGAACCTGCTTCAAGGCGCGGAAGCCCTGATTGGTCTCGGACTCGCCGTGGCCCGTGGTGAAGGCGATCTTCTTCTTCTTCACCGTCAGCTTCTTGATGAGCGACGAGATTTCGAATTCGAGACCCTCGGCGCGGCCGATTTGCGGGATCGACTCCATCTTGTCGCCGTACAGGAAGCACAGGCCCAAATAGTAGGCGCCCATCTCGAACTTGGAGCCGCGCAAGACCTGGATCTGGATCTTGTCGACCTTGCAGGAATTGGCCTCTTGGTCGATGTTCTTGTCGGTATCGGGAATGGCCTCCCAGCGGAAGTTCCCGTTGGAGCTGGTGCGGTATTCGTCGATCATGTCGCGGACGTAGCGTGACAGGGTTTTGATCTCGGGGGGCAGGTCCGACGAGATGAAGGCCTTGACCGTGAGGAAGTCCGGCAGTTTCTTCACCAGATCGCGGGACGGCTGCGACAAGGTGTAGACCTTGCTCTCGGTCAGATCGATGCGGCCGAAGACCCGCGTTCCGATCACGTTGACCAGGACGACGACGCCGACGACAAAGAAGGTGTAAAGGATGGCGCTGGAGGCGTAGGCGCGCTTCTTACTAGATGTGGTCGACATGGTTCACTTCCACTTTCGAGACTCGAGGGAGACCGTGGCGATGACCAGAGAGACCACCATCACGGACAGGTAGTAGACGACGTCGCGTGAATCGATGATGCCGCGGCTCATGCCATCAAAATGGGACTCGACGCTCAGGTAGGCGAGCAACGGCCGCAAGGATTCAGGCATGAACGGCACCAGGCGGTAGAACAGGTAAAGCGAAAACGAGATGGCGAAGCCGATGATGAACGCAACGATCTGGTTGCGCGTGAGGGTCGACGCCATCACGCCAATCGCCATGTAGGCCCCGCCCACCAGCAGGATGCCCACGTACCCGCCGATGGCCGGCCCTCTGTCGAGCGGCCCGACCAGCATGACGGTGACCGCGTAGAACAGGGTCAGGCCCACCATGGTCGCCAGCAGGGCCATGCCCGCCAGGAACTTGCCGACGATGACCTGCCAGTCGCGTACCGGCATGGTGATCAGCATCTCCAGCGAGCCACTGCCTTTCTCCTCGGCAATCAGGCGCATGGCCATGGCCGGCACGATGAAGCTGAGCAAGAGCGGCATGAGGTTGAAATAGGCCCGCATCTCGGCTTGCCGCTCGATGAAGAGCGAGCTGAAGAAGAGGTAGCCCGACAGCAGCATGAACACCGTGATGACGATGTACGCGATGGGCGAGTTGAAATAGGTGCGGATTTCCCGCTTGGCGACGGTGAGGGCGGCGGTCATGACTTGCTCTCTTCCCCGGTGGTCAGGTTGCGGAACACGGTTTCCAGGCTGGCGGCTTCACGGTGCAGCTCCAGCAACGTCCATTTGTTGTCCACGGCGGCGCGGAACAGAACCTTGCGCAGATCCTCATCCCCGGCCGCGTCCAAGGAGAAGGCGTGAGCCCCAACCTCGCCCGCCACCGGTTCACAGCGAGACACGCCCTTGATGCTGTCCAGACGCGCCTTGACGGCCTCCGCCGTGGTCCCGTTGGCCTCGACCAGCAAGCGGTAGCGACTGGCCTTTTCCCGCGCGCGCAGCTCATCGGGCGTGCCGTCGGCCACCAGCTTGCCGCTGCTGATGATGAGCATGCGGCTGCAGGTGGCCTGGACTTCGGGCAGGATGTGGGTCGACAGGATGACCGTTTTTTCTTTGCCCACTTCCTTGATGAGCTGGCGAATCTCGACGATCTGGTTGGGGTCAAGGCCGCTGGTGGGCTCATCGAGAATGAGGATGTCCGGGTCGTCGAGCAT
>PMBY01000176.1:0-7783 GCA_003153875.1 Myxococcales bacterium
CCGGGCAAGACCACGGCCAACGACTCGGCGTGATCGATTCCATAGAAGGCCGTCAGTTCGTGGCCAATCATGTGGGTGGCCCAGTCGCCGGGCACGCCGCAAGAAAGCAAGTTGTTGAGCGCAATGGTGGCTGACCACATGAAGTCCGCGCGGCTGGAGTAGTCGCGTGGCTGCTCGAGGGTGCGCGGCGCGACCTCGACCAAAGTCTGAAGCACGCTTTCCGCCAGGCGATCTTGCAAAAGCGCGTCCTTGGAAACAGTCATGTATTGCTCGCACACGTGGACAAAGGCATCCACGATGCCATTGCGCACCTGCTTGGCCGGCAGCGAAAACGTGGTTTCCGGGTCGAGCACCGAGAAGACGGGATAAGCGTGGGACGACGCAAAGTGCAGCTTCTCGCTTGTGCTCTTGCGTGAGATCACGGCGTTGCCATTGGACTCGGAGCCGGTGGCAGGCAAGGTCAGCACCGCGCCCACAGGTAGAGCGCCAGTCACGTTGCTGCCATTCCTGCGCAGGATCGTCCACGGATCGGCGCCGGGAAACACGGCCGCGGCTGCGATGTACTTGGCCGCGTCCAGCACCGAGCCGCCTCCCACCGCGAGCAGGAACTTGACGCCCTTTTCCTTCACCACGGCCAACGCCTCCATGCATCTCTCGTGCGATGGGTTGGGCTCGATGCCGCTGAATTCGACAAGCTGGTGTCTGGCCAACACGGCTTTCACCTGGTCGTAGACACCGTTCTTCTTGATGGACCCGCCGCCCCACACCAACAAGACCGGCCGGTCGGCCGGCACGCGCGAGGAAACCTCGGCAATCATGCCCTTGCCAAACAGAATCTCCGTTGGGTTGCGATAGATGAATTTTTCCATGGTGCTCTCGCCTCTGTGACAGCGAGCGTGTCCGATGCTGTCGTTGACGTCAACTCCTCGCCGCACCGCTGGGCGGCCAGGCCGACTTTACATCGAGGCCAATTCTTCGGGGATCTCGCGGTGCTTGCAGTTCCACAGGCAAGCCTGCAGAATGCGCTGGCGCGCAGGTGGGCGCGCCCAGGATTTCCTGGTTTCAAACTGGGCCAAACAACAAAAAGGACGCTCATGATCTTCACTTCCAAGGCATCCATCGCGCGCATCGGCGCCCTGCTGCTCCTGTCGGCAACGGGCACGCTTTCCCTCGGTTGCAGGTCTGCCGGCAAGGATGCGACTGTGAAAAGCCCGGGCGCCGCGGCCGGCCCCTGCCCCGAGTTCGTGAACGCCATCTGCGCGAAGGCCGGCAAGGAATCGCCCGCCTGTCAGAGTGTCACGGCCACGGCGGAACTCCTGTCGCCGGCTGCCTGCAAGGCTGCCAGCAAGGACACCAGCTACGCCCTGCAGAAACTCGGGGACCAGCGCAAGGTCTGCGATCATCTGGCCTCTCGCCTTTGCAAGGAAATCGGCGACACCACAGAGACCTGCAAAATGGTCCAGACGCAAACCAAGACCTTCCCGCCTGATCGCTGCTCTTCGATGATCGAGCACTACAACGACGTGCTGGCCGACCTCAAGCGCATGGAAGCGGCCAACAAGCCGCTGGCTGCAGCCTTGCAGGCGACCCTGGCCAAGGGCGACGCGCCTTCCTTCGGTCCGGCCGATTCCAAGGTGACCATGGTCGAGTTCTCCGATTTTCAGTGCCCCTACTGCTCGAAGGCGGCGCAAGTCACGCAGAAGATCAAGGACAAGTACAGCAAACAGGTCCACTTCGTCTTTCGTCAGTTCCCCCTTTCCTTCCACGACAAGGCGCATGGGGCCGCCGAGGCAGCAATGGCTGCGAATGCCCAAGGCAAATTCTGGCAGATGCATGACTTGATGTTTGCGAACCAGGGCGCACTCGATCGGGAGTCGCTTGACAAGTACGCCAAGCAAGCCGGCCTGAACCTGGCGACTTTCAAGAAAGCCATGGATTCCAAACAATACCTGGCCGCGGTGGACGCTGACGTCAAGCTCGGGGGCGACGCCGCTGTGAGTGGAACGCCGTCGCTGTTCTTGAATGGCGCTCGCGTGCAGGATCCGACCAACTTCGATGCCCTGTCAGGCATGATTGAGGCAGAGCTCAAGAAGTAGCCCTCACGGGGCGTCGGCCTTGTCGCAAGAATCTGGTCGCACCGGCCACGGCGGCGCCTATACTGCGCCGCCATGAATCTGAATCTCCGCTGTCTGATCTGCGCCTCGCTGGCGCCCCTGTCCACGGGATGCGGTGGTCTCAACATGCAGATGGTGGATCGCTCTGTGCAGAAGCCGTCCAACATCGCGGTGTACTTCACCGTCGACACCGCTCGCGGCGATCCAGTGGCGGATCTGACCCCCGCCGATTTCCGAATCTATGAAGACGACCGTCCCGTGTCGCTCTACGAGAGTCGACAAACCATCCTTCAGCCTGAGGTCGTGGCCGCGCGCTACGCTCTGCTGCTGGTGGACATGAGCGGCTCGGTGGTCAGCTCGCCCGAGGTCAACCGACTGGTGGAAGCGGCTGCCAATTTCTCGAAGCGCGTCGGGTCGTTCCAGAAAGTGGCGGTGTACGCCTTCGACGGCAGCCCGCACATCACACCCATGGTCGGGTTCGGCGCCCCCAGCACCGAAAGCGCCATCAACAGCCTGGCCTGGTATCGGCCCAAGGATCCCTCGACCAACCTGAACGGCGCGGTGGTAGAGGCCATCAAAGTTCTCGAGCGCCAACTGGACCATGCCAGCGCGCCCCTGCGCTTTGGAACCCTGGTGGTCTTCACCGACGGCACCGACCACGCCGGCCGGGTCAAGGACCAGGCCCTGCGCGAAGCGGTCGCCTCCGCCCCGGTTGACGTGTACGCCATCGCGGTGGGCGGTGAGGTGAACGAGTCCGAAGTGCGCGCCATCGGCCGGTCCGGCACTTTCACCTCGAAGAACCCGCAGGACATCGCGCGAGGCTTCGAGGAAATCGCCCGGCGTATCGAGGGCTTCACGCGACGCTACTACCTCCTGTCGTACTGTTCGCCCGCCCGCGCCGGCCAGCACCAGGTCGAGATCCAGGCCGTCAAGGGTGGCTTGAGCGGCCGCCTGACCTATGACTTCAAAGCCGACGGTTTTGGTCCGAACTGCGATCCCAACCAGAAGCCCGCCTTCGACGTGCATCACCCCCGCGTGCTGCGCACATCACGGCGAGAGGGAAAGTAGCGGCCAGCGCGTCGGGAAGCGACCGCTGAGTGGGCCGGGGCGCGGGTCGCGGCTAGCGTGTGCGAGGGCGTGAGCGAGTTCGTGTGGGGCACGCGGGCCGCGGGGCGCTCACGCCAGTCGCCCACGCAAGCCGCGCCACGCTGGTCGCTCACGCTACCGCGACCGCTCACGCTGGCCGACCTGGGTAGGTCGGGAGTTTCTCGATAGGCCGCGGCTACAGTTTCCGCTTCGCCCGGCGGTGGCGGACCAGCAACAACACCAGAAGCGCAATCGTTAGAAGGACCAGCACTCCGGCCAGGGGCGTGCCGCGCATCAGTTTCGTGATTTCTAGCGTGCCACGAAAAAGCCGGACCAGAACGCGTACCAGAATCGCACCGAAGCGAATCGCCAGCGGCACCATCAGGAGCATCGCCACGATCTGCAGCCAGCGAATCTGCTTGCGCGTAAGCGAGCCCGGGCCTGTCGCATAGGGCTGGCCCGCGTTGCCGGCAAAGCCTTGACCGCTGTCGTGGGCCGCGCGGCGCGCGGGATCAGAGAGGATCTCGTAGGCCCGGTTGATGGCGACCAGTTTTTCGTTCGCCAGGTCTTCTAGCGGATTTCCCTGGTATCGATCGGGGTGGTACTTGGCCACCAGGGCATGGTAGGCCGCGCGGATTTCTGAATCAGAGGCCGTGCGCGCGACGCCCAGAACGGAATAGGGATCGGCTTCCGTCTTGGACGTCATCGGCTAGGAATCACGCTCTTGCCTGTTCCGGCAGCGCTTTGCGACTGCAGGTAGCGGAATGCATCCGTGCTGGTGGACAAGACCAGCCAACTCTCCTTGTCGATGGTGCTGTGGTAGGTCTCCATAGTCTTGAGGAACCGATAGAGTTCGCGATTGCGGTTGTAGGCGTCGGCGTAGATGGAGGTGGCCTCGGCATCGCCGCGTCCCATGATTTCCTGGGTTTTGCGATAGGCCTCGGACTCGATCACTTTCAACTCGCGTTCCTTCTTGCCGCGCACCTCGGCGCTCTTGCCTTGTCCCTCGGAACGATGGCGGTCGGCGATGCGTTTGCGCTCGGAGATCATGCGGTCGAACACCTTGGCCTGCACGCTCTCGATGTAGTTGACGCGCTGGATCTGCACGTCGACCAGCTCGATGCCGTAGTCAGGAACCACGTGGGAAACCCGCTCGAGAATCAGCCGGGTGATCTTGTCCCGCCCCAGCTCAACCTGGCGCATGGATTCGGCCTCCATGATGTCTTCCGCCTCTTCGCCCTTCTCGAAGGCGCGGTTGGTGGTGCGCACGACTTCGATGAGATCGTGACTGGCGATCACGTTGCGGGTTTCTCCGTCGATGATGTCGTCCAGCCGCGACTGCGCCCGGCGCTCGTCGCGCAAGCGCTGGAAGAACAGCAAGGGATTGGCGATGCGCCAGCGCGCGTAGGTTTCCACGCCGATGTACTTCTTGTCGCGGGNNACCGCTTCCCCGATGGGCTCGCCGAACTGGGTAATGATGACCTGTTCGGTTTCGGAAACCGTGTACAGAGCAGAAGACAGCGTGGCCAGCCCCAGCACCGCAAAGGCGCCGACAATGATCATCGAACGGCGGCTCATGGCTTGCCCTCCTGGACTGGGCCAAGCGGAAACATGGGTAAGATGCCTTTGGCCTTTTCGTCAAAGATCAGTTTCTTGCCGGCCGCGGGCAAGACCGCCGCCAGGGTCTCAAGATAGATGCGGGTGCGCGTGACCTCCGGGGCCTTGCGGTACTGCTCTTCCAGCGCATTGAAGCGTTGGGCGTCGCCCTTGGCCCGGTTCACGCGGTCGATGGCGTAACCCTCGGCTGCCTGGATCTTTTGTTCAGCGAGACCTCGCGCACGCGGGATCTCCTGGTTGTATTCGGCCCACGCCTCGTTGATGGCGCGCTCGCGTTCCTGGATGGCCTGGTTCACGGCATTGAAAGACGGCTTCACCGCTTCGGGAGGATCCACATTTTGCAAGATAAGTTGCTGAACCGAGATGCCGTTGTCGTAGAGCTTGCACAGGTGCGAGAGCAATTCCTTGGCCTTGGCAGCGATGGACTCACGCCCCACGGTGAGAAGCTCGGTCACGCTGTGATCGCCGACCACCGTACGCATCGACGCCTCGGTCATGAGGCGGAAGGTCTCCTCCACGTCGCGCATGCGGAACAGGTACTTGTAGGGATCCGAAATCTTGTACTGGACGATCCACTCGACCGTGGCCACGTTGAGATCCCCGGTCAGCATGACCGCCTCGGCCTGGGTCTTGTCGTCTTTGTGAAACGAGCTTTGAATGTCGGCGTTGGCGGTGCGGAAGCCGAACTCCTGTTTGAGCTGGCGCTGCACCGGAACCTTTTGCACCTGTTCGATGCCGAAGGGGAACTTGGCGTGCGGACCGGGATTGCAGGTGCGCACGAAACGTCCGAAGCGCGTCACCAAGCCGACCTCGTCGGGCTCGACCTGGTAGTACGCGCCGTAGAGAGCCGCGAATGCGACAATGGCCAGCGCGACCCAGGTCAAGGTCTTGCGCGATCGGCGCAACCTGTCGCCTGTCTCGCGTGCGAGACGTGAAAAGTCATCCGGATCGAACCCAACACTCTGTCTTGCCATAGCACCTTCTCCCAGAGTCCGGGGGAAAACTCAACCCGCGCGTGTAACCAATCAGATCACGTCAGTTCAGAACCGGCCCGGTGTTGACCACCTCGAAGTCGCTGCCGTGGACCTGACGCAGGTTCGACACCAGGTCGTCCATGTAGTCGGTCCACCCTTCGTTGCACTCGCCGCTGATGTACCAGTTGCTGCCGTTGTCGGCCAGGATGATGCAACAACCCCAGGACCATCGAGAGCTGTGATCTGCGCATCACTTCCCCTTTTTGAGTGCGAGCCGTCGCGCTCACGTCGGCCAGTTTACTCCAACCCCGTGAGCCGATCACGGTCCTGCGAAAATCGCGGGCCACGTGACGGAATATCGCCATGATGTTGCTCCCTCGCTCACGACGCTTGGCTGCAGTGGAGCCAGGGGACAGCCAGGTCAGGGCACAGGGCCGGAAGACGCCGCCGCAATTCCCACTGGCGAATCCGCACCTTCCCGTCGGAGCGGGATGCTTACCCGGCGACGACGAGTTGGAGTAGACTCTGCGGCAAACTTGGGACGAGACAGGGAAACCGACCGCATTGCGGAGCCTCAACCGGAGCACGGCCTGACATGAGCGTGTGCCCGCGCTGTGCCCGTGAACATCCGCCCGGCGAGGCGTTCTGTCACACGTTGCTTTCCCAGCCGCGTCCGCCGGTGCGCGAGCGCGCGCTTGCCACGCGGGTCGATCCCCCGGCGCCAGAGGGCGAGAACGCCCTGGCCATCGGAACCACGATTGGCCCGTGGACCATCACCCGATTCCTGGGAGCCGGTGGAATGGGGGCTGTTTACGAAGCCACGCCCCGCACGGGAAATCGCGTGGCCATCAAGGTCCTGCGCCTCGCTCACCCGGGAGGGACAGCCCCGGAAGCCAGGTTCGCGGAAGCCAGAGAGCGATTCCATACCGAGGCCAGAGCCACCTTCCAGCTCAACCAGCACAAGAACGTCGTCCAGATCATCGCCGACGGAGACTTGCCGGACGGGCGCCCCTACTTGGTCATGGAGTTTTTGGTCGGCTCCACGCTCGACGCCCGGCTGCGCGACGACCCGCTTTCCGCCCAGGAACTGCGCCGCCTGCTGTCGCAAGCCTGCGATGGCCTGGCGGCGATCCACGGCGCGGGGATTGTCCATCGGGATCTGAAGCCGGAGAACATGTGGGTGGTGCGGGCCGAGGATGGCGAGACTTCCATCAAGCTCCTGGATTTCGGCATCTCCAAGATGGAAGGCGCAAAGAAGCTGACCCAGACCGGTGTCCCGATCGGAACGCCCTACTACATTTCCCCCGAGCAACTGGCCAAGCAAACCGCGGACGCCCGCAGCGACATCTACACCTTCGGCGTGATCCTCTACGAGGTGTTCTCGGGACGACTTCCCTTCTTGGCAGACAGTCCCCTCCCGTTGATGAAGCAGATCGTCTTCGACGATCCGCCACCCCTGGTAGCGCGCGAGGGCTACACGATTTCGCCAAGACTGGACCGCCTGATTCGTGACTGTCTGTCCAAGGAGCCCTCCTCCCGACCGCAGACCGCGCTGGATCTCAAGCAGCGTCTCCTGGCGGCCCTTGATGGGCCGCCGTTCCCGGAGACAGCCCTGGCTATCGCGGCCATGACCGCGCCCCGCCGACGGGCTTACTGGGTATTGGCCGGCTCGTTCGTGCTCGCACTGGCCGCGAGTTTTCTCATTATGTGGGCGCGTTCTGGCGCAGATGCCAGGCCCCCCAGCGCCATCGCAACGCCGTCCCCGGTACCCGCTCCCGCCGCGGTAGCGACGGGCTCTGCTCCGGCGATCGCGCGCCTGCCCGCCGCTGCCGGGACCCTCTCTGCACGAAGAAGCCTGCGGGCGGCCGGTCAGACGCTTGCCCGCACCCCGGCGCCCGCGTCGCCTCATCCCGAAGTGACAGCTTTGCAGCCAGGTCCGCCACCGGCCGCGCCTGCTCTCGCTCCCATGCCGCCCGCGGCTCGGGTGTCCGC
>PMBY01000176.1:7820-8893 GCA_003153875.1 Myxococcales bacterium
CCCTTGCCTGCCCTGGCCCAGACTTCCGAGCCAGATACCGTGGACGACTTGCCACCGCTCTTGGTCGCGCGCCTGAAGCTGGCCAACACGCTCTACGACCAGGACAATCTTGCGGCTGCGTTGGTCGAGTACCGGCGGGTCCAGGTCGAATCGGGCAAGGCGCCGGGGTTGTTCAATGTCGGCCGGATCTGCGCGCGCCTCAATCGGCCCGTCGAGGCGGTTGCCGAGTTCGACAAACTGCTGGCCGCGCCAGGCCGCACACCGGAGCCAAGGCTGGAAGAGGCGCGCCGGCTCCGCGATGAACAGCGCGCTCGCATCGGGCGTCTGATGATCCAGACCAAGGTGCCGGCGTTCATAGAGGTCGACAACGTGGCCGTGGGCAAGACCGAGGTGAAGGTTTTCGTGGGCGCGCGCGAAGAACCAGCCGGCAACGCCGTGCCGGACATGCGTTTCGTGATGGCTCACCCGATTGAAGTCGCCAATGGCCCGCACCTGGTGGCGGCAGTGGCCCCGGGCCACGCTCCCCTGCGCCAACAGATCGAAATCGGCGGCGGGGTGACCAAGGAGTTTGAACTGGCCCTGGTGCCTGCCAAGGGCGAGCTGGCTCACATTCGCGTGCGGACACCCGTGCCGGGTGCCGACATTCAGCTCGACGGTGCCCCCGTCGGCCACACGCCCATCGACGTCACACTGTCGGTCGAGGCTGGTTCGCACGAGCTGGCTTTACAGCGCAAAGGCTATCGAACCACCACCCTGCGACGGGATCTGGGTGAGGGCCAGACCTGGGACGCGGATGTGGAGATGGAAGAGGATCCGACGGAGATGGGCTGGCAGGCGGGGGATCTCTTGATCGAAGGGGAAGAACCGGGTTCCGCGCTCTCAGTCAACGGGAAGCTGCGCGATTTTCGCGGCGGCAGCGTGAAGTTGGCGCCCGGTCCGCACCGGATCGAGCTTGCCCACTCCGGCTTTCTGCCTTATCGAGCCGAGATCGACATCGAATCCGGCAAGGTTCGTCGTCTGCATGTCGAGATGGACGCCACCACCGAGGCCCGCCACGAACGGCTCGACCGGGT
>PMBY01000103.1 GCA_003153875.1 Myxococcales bacterium
GGCGCCTCCTTCTCCAGACTCTCCAGTGCTGCCAGGTACGCTTTGCCGTCGACAAAAGGCGTGATGTCCGCGCTCGACTCGACGAAGTTGCTGGCCTTCATGACCTTCCAGAATTCCTGTATGGCGACCAAATTGGGGTCGGACGACTGGTCCAGATACGGCGAATAGAACGCTTTTCTGGCCAGCGCTGGATCGACCTTCACGTACTTGACGATGTCGCGAATGGTTGCGTCCTGGTTGGTCTTGCTGAACAGCTCCGCTTTCAAAATGGCACGGATGAAGCGCTGCCAGACGTCGCCGCGCGAATCGAGGTCCTTGTGGTTGATGGTCAGGCGGCAGCAGGGATGGCCCGGTTGCAGATCCTTGCTGCGCACCACCACCACTAGCCCCTGTTCTTCGGCCCGAAGATCATGCGGTCCCCACACGACGCCGGCTTCCACCTGGCCACTCTTCAGTGACTCGATGACCGCGGGCGGGTTCTTGACCTCGAAGATCTCCAGGTCCTTCTTCCAGTCCAGCCCCGCCCGGGCGAGCGCGCCCCGCAACACCGCGTCCCCAGTCGCCAGTCGCACAGTGGCGACCTTCCTTCCCTTGAGGTCCGCGACCGACTTGATCTCCGTCGCCTTCTCCTTGGTCGTTATGATGGACACATCTTCACCCATGACACCGCCGATGATGCGCAGGTCGGCGCCCTTGGCGATGTGCACGAGAGGCGCCGTGGTGCCNNAGTTGCACGTTCAGTCCCTCCTGCTGGAAGAACTTCTCCTCCGCCGCCACGAAGAACTTGGCGTGGCCCGTGACGGGCAGGTGTCCGACCTTCAGGTTCACCAGCGGCGGTGGAGCGGCGACCTTCTTGCGGCAAGCCGGGGCCAAAATGGCGGTCCCGATGGCCAGGGCGGCCGCGATCCTCATTCTTCTCGTTTGCGACGTCATCGCCATCCTTCCCGCTAGTAGCTGAGCTGCGCTCGGCCGAAGAACACGTTTTCAGCCGGCCTGTCTCCGGTGGCGGCGCCGCCCTTATACGAGGTGTGGTTGTAGCTGAAGAGAAATCGCACAGAGCGGGTGAAGTACCAGTTGAGTCCGCCGGCGAGCTCGGTGGCGTGTTTCACCGACGCGGTCTCGTCAACCGGCTTCGTGGTATCGGTCTTGGCCCCAAAAGCGGACTGGTCGAATCTCAGCTGCGAGGCACGCCCCACCACCTCGAAGGCGCCGAAGGTGCCAGCCTGCAAGTCGAAGGGTGTCGCGATCCTGGCTTGCGAGTAGGAAGCCTTGCCGCCGTACAGAAACACCGAAGCCTCCGCGGTCCAGCCTTGATTTCCCACGCGAGTGTTCCCGTAGTTGAAGCCAACCCTCTGCTGCGAGTAGAGGTACTCGGCAAGCAGGCCGAACGGACCGATGGCGTAGTAGCCGTGGACGTTGAACCTTCGTTGCTGTCCCGAAGCAATGGCCGTATTCGTCAGGTCAGGCGTCGCGCCCGTCTTGTACGAAAAAATCGCAGCTCCCCCTGGCGACTTGTAGGTCGGCAAGTTCGTGGACTGGCCAGCAGCCTGCGGCACTCCGCTCTTGCGACCAACGGTTCCGGCAACGCCAATGATTGCGTACTGAAGGGAATCCGGGCTGGGGGCGCCGAGGGGTTGGGCAAAGACGCGACCTTCGAAATCCTTGTAGCGACTGGGATCGAGATCCGTGTAGGCGTTGTCGACGGCGCCATTGAACACGCCCAAGGCATACCCGGCATAGCCTTTGGCGATCTCGCCCTGGACCTGCGCGCCAACATCCCGCAAAGGCGTGAGTTCGGTGGCCAGCGCGAATTCGTTGAAGAACAACTGTCCAGTTGGCTGCAGCCGCTCAAGCCCGATGGGAGCGCGGAATTTTCCGAAGCGGAACTGCAGCTCATCCAGAATCTTGATCTGGAAATAGGCGTCCGGGAGAATGATGGCGGCGTTTGCCTGCGCCGCAGTGTTGCTGCTGTTGACCACGCTGAAGTCCGGGGCGAGCAAGAAACTGATGCCGTAGGGCAGGGTTCCATCAATCCATGGGATCGCCCGGCGCAGAAAGAAGGTTTCGTTGACCTTGGCCGGCGTAGTTCCATGCCAGAACTTGGCGTCGGCCTGAACCTGCAAGTGGAAGCGCAGTTGCGATTCCTTGTTGGCTGAACGCACGCCAAAGCCACCTGGTCCCGCATCCACAAAACCGCTTTGCGCGAGGAGTTGTGCCTGTTCCTTGGGAATTCCTGTGAGCACAACCGCAGGTTGCGGCGCGGGCGCAGGTTCCACGGGCACGGCAGCAGGCAGAGGCAAGGGAGCGGGCGCCGGAGAGGCGACCGGCTGGGCTTCCGGCGGCGCCTGGGCCGCTGGCACTTGCCCAACGATTGGCGCTCCCGACTCGGCTGGACCTCCCGTCTGTGCCTGTGCCGTGAGGGGAAAGAGGAAGAGACCAATCAATGATGAGTACAGACCTTTCGAAACAGACACGCGTATGCTCCTTGCTGGTGGTTGCGATACACGAGTTCCCTTCCCCCCGGAGGGGCGCTCGCGGTGTCACGGCCCGCCGGAATGGCGAAACTCGTGTCGACCTTGTTTTCTGAGAGGAAATTTCTGCGTCCTCTTTCCCGGTCTGACAGCCCCGTTCAGCGCTGCGAGCCCGGGAACGAGGGGAGCCCGCCGTGCGCATCGGGGGCTCCATGTGCCTTGGCGTCGTCAGCGCGAGCGACGCTGGCTGGGAACCCGCGTTGTGCGACAACAGCAGCCAAGATGAATCATGTGGTGCTTTTACCGATCCGCAGCCCGGACGTCAAGCAGAAAAGACAGGGTGTCTCGTAAACCGATCCCCGCGCTAAGCATATGCGCCGCTGGACGTGGCACACACGCGTCGGCTTCCGCCTATTGCACACACCTTCGGTTTATGAGACACCAGATCTATGCCGGACGTGTACGCTGACATTGCCGCCGCCGACCGAAACACGCTGGAGAATCTGGCTCGTATCCTGGAGCTTAGGGCTGCCGATCCCCAACAAGCCGCCATGCGCGCGAGCTACCAGTCCGAAATCGAACTGCGCTCAGGCGCGGTGCTGCTGGAGGTGGGCTGTGGAACCGGCCCGGTGTCGCGGGCTCTGGCTCAGCTCCGCACCGACTGCCAAGTCTTCGGCGTGGACCCCTCGCCGTACTTTCTCACGACAGCCCGGCGTCTGGCCGAAGGAATCGCCAACCTGCAATTCCGGCAGGGTGATGCTCGCCATTTGCCCTTCGATCCAGGCACGTTCGACGTCCTGGTCTTTCACACCACCCTTTGCCATGTACCTGCCCTTGACCAGGCGCTGGCCGAGGCCCATCGCGTTTTGCGACCCGGCGGACAGCTGGTGATCTTCGATGCCGACTACTCAACCACGAGCGTGGCCATCAGCACCGCCGATCCGCTCCAGGCGTGCGCAGCGGCCACCGTGGAGGCCATCGTCCATGACCCCTATCTCGTCCAGAAGCTTGCCGCCAGCATTCAACGCGCTGGCTTCACCGTGCGCAATGTTCGCAGCTACGGCTACCACGGTGTCACGGACGCGAGCTACATGCTGACCATCGTGGACCGTGGCGCCGACGTGCTCGCCGGCGCAGGTCGCATCGGCGGCGAGCTGGCCGTTGCCCTGAAAAGCGAGGCCCGCCGGCGCGTCGAGACCGGCACATTCTTCGGCCACCTGGCATACGCCAGCGTGATCGCAGTTCGGTAGTACTCCTTCTCACCACCTAGGCCGGGAGCGGAATACGCGTTGGAGGGTCCCGCGCCTCCCGCCCCCGGCTTCACACCCGCCACCCCTACAGTCGCAGTCTGCTGGAATTGGCCACCTCCTTTCTGTTTTTCTGTCGGCTGGTTTCACCTCACCCTCAACCCACCACCCCGACCGCTAGCCTACCTCGCCGCCATCCCCCGCACCGTCTTCAACCTCCGAGGCGTCGACTGCCGCCGAACCGTCCACATGCGCTGCTGCATCGACAGCGTCGACCACCGCCCGACCGTCCACCAGCCCTCCTCCATCCGCAACGCCGACCACCACCGGACCGTCCACCAGCCCTGCTCCATCCGCTGCCACCTGCGTCTCGGCTGTACCGCCGCCACCGACGTCAGCCGCTAGATCAGGCGCGCTGGCCGCGTCCAACGTATTGCCAGTGCCCGCATCGAGATTCCCTACACTGCCGCCCTCTGCCCCGCCGCCCCCACCATCTGCGGCCGCTCCGCCGCCTCCATCGCCCACCTTGGTGCCACCATCACCGACCCCGGCTTCGGGTCTGGGCACGGGCGCATCATCGCCGCAGCCGCCGATGCCAGAGACCGCCAGGCCCAACACTAGAACCGAGGCTAACTTCTTCATCGATTGAAATCCTTTCTCTCGCCGTGGTTTGCGCCGGATCGAACCAGCATGAAAGCCGTTTAGCGCAATCACCGATGCCTGTCAAGCATAAGAGACACCATTCCCGCATAGAGAACGCGACGTCAACTCCGCGATTCCCTGGCAGCGGGTGGTCCCGATGGGAGGAGAACATCCGCTGACGGCGCATGCTGGAAGTTCCGGGACGCGATCGCGCTCATCGCGATCACCGGTCTCGGCCGGGGCTCGGGATTCCCCGCAACCGCGCTCAGTTGATGTCGAGATCTTCGCGACCTGCGTCCGAGGGGGGCGAGATCGCCGAATATGGTCAGCGTCATTCGCCGTAAGACTCTTCCCGTAGAGCAGGAACCTGAGCTTGTCGAGGGCGTGGTGCCGTCGCAGAACCTCCTGCAGATTGGCGACCAAGCGCACGACGTAGGCTGACCAGGCAACCTTGTTCCGTATCTTGTCCACCGCCGGTGTCTCGGCGTCGTAGCCAGCCCGCCGCAGGGCATGGGTGGTATTGGTGAGGGCCCTTCCACGCGCATTCACCGGCTCGGCAAAGAACTCCCCGGCACCGGCAGCCATCCCGATTTCCACCAGCTCCTCTATGGATTCCAGATCATCCGCCACGCCAGGAAGCAAGGGGCAGAGCATGGCGTAGGTACGCAGGCCGAGCTTGTGCGCCTTCTTGAACGGTGCGACGCGCTCTTGGATGGTGGAAGCGTTTGGCTCCCGTCCTTCGCCAGGCTGTCATCCGGGCGTCGATGGGAGGCGGATCCTGGGTGGATCGGTGAGACCAACGGCGTGCTCGCGCGCGAGTGCGCCCACGTCGGGCGCGTGATCGGCGTCGGAGCGAACGTGGTGTCGTCCTGCGGGCAGAGGGATAGCGATCCATGTCGACATCGGCATGGCGGACATTTGTGGCGATCAGGCTGCGCGTCGCTCGTAGCGGTGATGCAGGCCGCCCACTTCGGGCAGCTCCACTATCTGGCCCATGCTCGGCGGGTGGACGGCTCTCGGCTCCGGCGCGTACTTGCCCAGCGACAGATGCGTTCGCGACCG
>PMBY01000312.1:0-4326 GCA_003153875.1 Myxococcales bacterium
GGCGTGGCCCCGTATTCGGCCTCGGCATAGCTGGTGTCCACCACTGCGACCTCGACCTTGCGAAGCGCGATGATGTCACTGCCCGCGATGATGGCAACTTCCTCGCCCTGCGCCGCCGCCTTGAGCCAGTGCCCCAGGTTCTTCTTCGCATCCGTGATTGTGAGCGTCTTCATATAGTCTTTATGGCGGCTCTACAGCGCCTTGTCAAGGCTCCGCCGTGCGGGGCGGCAGGAGAAACAAGCGCCTTTTCCGGCGCCATCGCCCGCGGTCGCCTGTAGAATACATGGTCTCAAGGAGATCCCGCGTGCTTTCACCCAAGCTTCTCAAGCAACTGGCCGAGCAACATGGAACCCCGCTTTTCGTGGTCGACCATCGCGAGCTACGGCGCAACTACGCCACCTTCAGGAAGTACCTGCCGCGCGTGCAAGCCTACTACGCGGTCAAGGCCAACCCCGACCCTGGCATCGTGCGCACCCTGTTCAAGGCGGGCGCCAGCTTCGACGTGGCTTCCATGCCCGAGTTCATGATCGTGCACGAGAACATCCAGTCGATGCCTGCCAAGAAGCGACAGGATTGGATCTGGGACAAGATCATCTACGCCAACCCGGTCAAGGACAACCGCACCTTGGCCGAGCTGGATCCCTACAAGCCTCTCGTCACGTACGACAGCCTGGCCGAGGTGGGCAAGGTCAAGCGCCACGCCCCGCACGCGGGCCTCATCCTACGCATCAACGTGCCAAACACCGGCTCGGTGGTGGAGCTTTCGTCCAAGTTCGGCGCCTCACCGGGGGAAGCCGTGGATCTGATTGAGGCTGCCTTCAACGCCGGGCTGGTGGTCGAGGGCCTGTCCTTTCANNTGCACCAATTTCCAGAACTACGTGCAGGCCCTCGGCATCGCCGACAGCATCTTCAAAGAGGCCTGGGACCGGGGTTACCACAAGGTCAACATCCTGGATATCGGCGGTGGCTTTCCCGCCCGCTATGACCAGCATGTGCGACCCTTTTCCGAGCTGGCCAGGACGCTCAATGCCGAATTCGAGCGGCTGTTTCCGCCGCAGATGGAAATATTGGCCGAGCCGGGCCGTTTCCTGGTCGCGACCGCAGCCACGCTGGTGGTGGAGATCATCGGCAAAGCTGTGCGCAACGGCAAGCAGTGCTACACCATCAATGACGGCGTGTACGGCACCTACTCGGGCGTGCTTTTCGACCATTGCCAGTACCACTTCAAGCCCTTCAAGAGCGGGCCCACCCAGATCTCGTCGGTGTTCGGTCCCACCTGCGATGCGCTCGACGTGGTGTCCGTGGCCGAGGAGTTGCCGGTCAACCTGGATTTGGGTGACCTGCTCATGAGCGAAAACATCGGCGCCTACACCACGGCCAGCGCCACCAATTTCAACGGCATGCCCGGGCCCAAAGTGGTGGCGGTTGGGGACGGACGCGAAACGGACCGCTAACCAGCATCTTTTGGACCGCGGATCAAAGCTAGCTGTTTCACCACAGAGGTCACAGAGGTCACAGAGCCAGATCGGAAACGAACGGGTTGGGCTCCTTTCCGGTCCGAACCCCTTCCCCTCCGACCTCTGTGTTCTCTGTGCTCTTCGCGGTGAAAAACTGGCCATGGTTTGGATCGCGCTCCGCGAGATCCTGGTTAGAGAGCCGAGTCACCGCTGAAGTTGCGGGCGCGCGGCCGCAGCGCCGGGGATCATCCCTTTGGCGGTCGGCGCTCTGGGCCCGCTGTCGCTGCCCCGAAGCAAGAGAGCCCCGGCGGCCAGCAGTGCCAGCGTCGCCAGCACGAGCATGATCCACAAGTTGCGCCGCGACCGCCGGATGGCGGCCACGCCTCCTCGGAAAGGCGGGTTGAGGGAAGGCGCGGGCCAGGTCTTCGGCACGGTCGCGAGGGGAGGCGTCGCGGGGCCAGGCAGATCCGCCTTGTTCACAGCAAAGGCCGCTGCGCCCGCGGCCGGCCATTCGGCCGCGGAGGGGGCCGGGACCTCCAGCTCGCGCGAAGCGGGGCGCGGCACTGCGGCCTTGTCAGCGCCGGCTGCAGCGTGCCGAGCGTTGCGAGGACGCGCAAGCTCAACCAAAGTCGGCGTCTCGACGTCAGCACCGATATCGGCGGCGACGGCTGATGCCTCCTGACCCTCAAGATCGGACGCGTGATGGGCCGGACGATCCGTCTGCGCGCGCTGCGGGTCACCGTCGTCGCGAAGCCAGTTGTCGGGATTGGGGCCCAGCAATTCGCGCAACTCGGCCGCCAGTTGCGGCGCGGAATAGAGCAGACCGTGCTGATGCGCCGCCTCGCGCACAGCATCGGCAAACGACTCCGCATCCTGGTAGCGCTGGTCGCGATCGAGAGCCAGCGCCTTGTCGAACACGCCCTGGAAATCGGACGGCAGGCCGGGGCACTTCGTCGCCAGGGACGGCACAGGTTGCGCGTAGATCTGGTCGGCCGGGGTATTGAGGTCGCCCGCGTACACCCGCTCGCCAATCAAGGTCTCGTAGGTACTCACGCCCAGCGAGAATAGGTCGCTGCGCGCGTCGATGGGCTGGTTGTGCGCCATCTCGGGCGACATGTAGCCCACCTTGCCGCGCACCCGGTAGAAGGCGGAGGAGTAGGTCACGGCCTTGGCGATGCCGAAGTCGGACAGCTTCACCTCACCTTCAGCCGAGCACAGGATGTTGGAAGGCGATAGATCGCGGTGGATGATGCCCAGGGGCTCGCCCGAGGGCGAGCGACGACGATGGGCGTAGGCCAGACCGGCCAGGATCTCCAGGGCGACATGCAGAATGGCCTGGGCCGAAAGCGGGCGCTTGCGCCGCGCGCGCCAGGAAATCGAGCGCAGATCGGCGCCGCGCACATACTCCATGACAATGAACAGCCGGTCCTCCGACGTCACCAGGTCGAAGGTACGCACGATGTTCTGGTGGTCGAGGGTGGCCGAGATCTTGGCCTCGCGGAAGAAGAGGTCGCGAAACTCGGGCCGGCTGGTGAATTCCGGCAGAAGCTGCTTGAGCACGACTTCCTTCTCAAAGCCGCCTGCGCCGATCTTCTTGCCCACATAGATGGCCCCCATGCCTCCCTCGGCCAGATACCGCTCGATGCGGTATTTTCTCGCGGGAACCTGTGCCACCATTGCCCAAACAGTAAGCTCACCCGTCTCCGGACGCAACGTCACCCGACCGCCCATGGCATCCAACTTGTCCGTCTTGCTGAGCCTGCGCCGCAGCGCAGAGGAGGAGGCGTTGAAAGCCCTGGGCGAAGCCGCGGCAGCTCGCCTGCGCGCCGAAGAGGAACAGCGGCAGCTGGATTCCGTCGCCGAACAAGCGCGCCAGGCCCTGCAACAGGAGACCAGGCGCCGTGTGGCCGCGCCCGCTCCGACAGTCGCCGCCGATGGCCTCCAGCGCGAACGCTATCGGCAGCGCCTGACCGCGGCCCTGGCGCGGGCTGAAGAAAGCGCGGGCCATCACCGGCAGGGCCCGCTCGACCAGGCCCGCATCGCCGAAGATGCGGCTGCGGCGCGTGTCCGCCAGACCAGACAAGAGCGCGTGGCCATCGAGAAGCTGAGCGCACGCCACGAGGCTGACCAACACAAGCAGACCGAGCGCCGGGCCGAAGACGCGGTCGGCGATCTTGTTCACAGTTCGCACGCTCGACGCAAGCCGAGCGCGTGAGGGCGTACTGCCGCGACCGGCAGCGCGGCGGGTCGGAGCGCTCACGCCCTCGCCCCACGCCTTCCGCCTCCCGCGCACCCCACACGAACTCGCTCACGCTCTCGCGACCCGCTAGCCGCGTGCCGCGGGCCGCCCCCGCGGGCGGCCCGGATTTCCCGACATGCTTTGGCTACTTGTCGCCGACGTTGATCAGGCGGAACTCCGTGCGACGGTTGGTGGCCCGTCCCGACTGGTTCTTGTTGCTGGCGATGGGCCGCGTGAGACCGTAGCCGATAGACTGTAGTCGCTCGGAGGCAACCCCGCGTGTGACGAAGTAGGTCTTCACCGCGTCGGCCCTGCGCTGAGACAAGTCGCGGTTGTAGTCCGCCTTGCCCCNNTGTCGGTGTGCCCGGAGATCTCCAGTTTCACGTCGGGATAGTCCTGCAGAACCTTGGCTGCTCGGTCGAGGAGGACATACGAGCCAGGCAGGATGTCCGCCGAGCCGGTCTTGAAGTTGATGCCCTCAATCACACCCGTGAACTTCTTCACCGCCGCGGGCACCTCGTCGGGACAACCGTCGGCGTCCTGGTAGTTGTTGAAGGTCTCGGGCTCATTGGGACACTTGTCGATGACGTCGGGGATGCCATCGCCGTCGTTGTCGGGATCCGGGCAGCC
>PMBY01000312.1:4381-21647 GCA_003153875.1 Myxococcales bacterium
CGGCTCATTCGGGCACTTGTCGAGGTCGTCAGGAATGCCATCGCCGTCCCGATCGTTGCCGGTCGGCTTGAGCTCTCTGATCGTCTCCTTGAAGATATGCACCTTCTCGATTTCGCCGAAGTTGACGAAGAGCGAGCCCAGCACCTCAAAGTCAGGCCCACTATAATGGATACGATTGCCTTCAGAGATGACCGGCGCCAGCGCGGTCCACGGGGCCATGATCCGCCCATCGACGCGCAGCCCGGTCCACGGGGTGAACCCGACCTTGAACCCGAGTCCCGCGTGCATGAATCCCCAGGTGGAACTCGCCGGGATATCCTGCTGAACGATGAGCGCGGTGTTGCTGTTGTCGACCAGCGAGGTCAGCCCGCCGTAGCCAGCCAGAATGAAGGGCTGGAACACATAGCTGTCGGTGAGGTTCAGGATCAGGCTGCCGCGATATCCGAAGACCCACATCGACGCATTGTGATTGCGCGTATGGGTGGGCGTGGCGTCGACCTCCGCTTCCAGCCCAAACCAGCGGTTGAAGTGCAGGCCCAGCCGACCGCCGAACACCCCGCTCGATGCGGGTGAAAGCTCCGTCGAACTCTCCGGGCTCCGGCCCAGCGAGTGATTGTTGTCAAAGAAGTGACCACCGCCAAACAGGCCGAAGTCGAAGCGGAACTCGGGAGGTTCCTCTTTGCTCGGCGAAGCTTCTTTGGACTCGGCGGCGGCGCTCTGCCCGCCCAGCAGCAGGATGAAAGCGCTCAGTGTGAGCACGCCACTATGAAGCGATCGTTGCGGGCCAGTGTTCATCGAAACAACCTCCGGTCGAGATCCAAGGGACCGACTACCCGGACGCCCATACCCGAGCGGGACGCGACCAGCATAGAGGAATTGCTGGTTTTGAGCCACAGAACAACGCAGGGGTCGTTCGGCTCTCTGTCCCCTGCGCCTCTGCGCCGGACCGGCGCGCGTCAGGCGGCCCTGTTCACCGGAAGATAGATAGTGAAGCGGCTACCCTGCCGGGCGGCGCTCTCCACGTCGATCCAGCCGCCGTGTTCGCGCACGATCCCGTAGGCCACCGAGAGACCCAGTCCCGTGCCTTCGCCCACACCCTTGGTGGTGAAGAAGGGCTCGAAGATGCGCGGCAGGATCTCGGGCGCGATGCCCGCGCCCTGATCCGCTACCGACAGGCACAGGTATTCGCCCTGGGCGCCGCCCAAATCCGCGGGCGCCGTCGTGTTCGTGACGGAGATGTCCACCATCACCTTGCCTGGGCGGTCGCTGGCGTGGATGCCGTTGACCACGAGATTGAGCAACACCTGCTGGATCTGCCCCTCGTCAAGGGATGGCTTGGGCAGGCCAGGCGCGGCGTGGAAGTCCAGTGTGAGCTGTCGCTTGTCGGCCAGCGGTTTCACCAGCGACAACGTCTTCTCAACCAGGCTGGCGACATCCACCGGCTCGCGGCGCGCGCCTTGCCCGGGCGGCCGCACCGACTGCCCGCGCGCAAAGTCGAGAAGGCGGCGGATTATGCGCGCGATGTGCTCCACCTGCTCGCCGATAATGCGAGCCCCCTCGCGGGCCTCCTCACCGCCGATCCGGCCCGAGGAGATCATGTTGGCTCGCACCAGGGCCACGCCCAGCGGCGTTCCCACCTCGTGCGCAATGCCCGAAGCCAGCTTGCCCACAGTGGCCAGGCGGTCGGCGTGGCGCAATTGCTCGATGGCTCGCACGCGCGCCTCGGTTTCGCCGGCCAGTGACACCCGCGCCTGCACCAGGCTGTCACACATGGCATCGAACTCACGGGCCAGCTCGCCTATCTCGTCGCGCTGTCTGAGATTGAGCGTTCCAGAAAGATCGCCGGCGCCGATGCTCCGGGCCTTCTGCGCGAGCTTGGCCAGGGGCCGCCCGACCATGTACAAGCCCAGCGCCGCGGCCAGCAGGGCCGCCACCAGGACAGCCGCCAGGGTCGCCCACGCCGCGCGAACCAAGGTGTCGCGCACATACGCCTGCTGGTAGGCGAGTGATTCGGACAGTTCAACGAAGCCCACAGCCTGTCCATGCACCCGGATGGGGACGTCGGTGTAGTGCCGCTCTCGCGAGAGAGCTGGTGCGGGGGGCACGTCGCCGTCGACCCAACGGACGCGAAACCGTCCGTCAGGTGTGCTCACGTTTTCAAGCAGGCTCAAGGCTTCCGCGCGCCCCTTGTCCGCCCACACGCGAGGCATCGCGTTGGCCAATGTTCGAGCCAGCACCCCGTGGTCCATGATCATGTCACGCTCGAACAGCTCCAGTTCCCGCGTGATGCGGAAATAGGCACTGGCAGCCAAGACCAGGGCCATCCCTGCCAGTGTGGCCAGGATGAGTTTTCGAGCCAGCCTCATGCTGTGCTAGCGAAGGTTGGTCGCGGTTAGGACGGCAACAGCGACCGAGCGAGCGACAACAGCTCCTCGGGGCGGAAAGGCTTGGAGAGCAGGCTGGCCGAGCCCAGACGCTCAACTTGTGCGCGCAAGTGATCGTCACCAAACGCGGTGACCACGATGATGGGCATGGTCAGGCCAGCGTTGCGCGCGGCCAGCGAAACCTGAAACCCCGTCATCCATGGCATGCGCACGTCCGTGATGAGCAGATCCACCGGCTTCTCGTCGGTCAGGAGCATGATCAGATCTCCCCCGCTAGCAGCCTCCACGACCTCGGCGCCCAAGCTTTCGATCAACTCACGAATCACCGCGCGCATGTCGTCGTTGTCCTCCGCGATGACCACGCGGCGGCTTCTGGTCTCTTGACTCATGAACGATCCTCCGGATTCAGTATGCACCCCGCTCACCACCTTTTGAAAACAAGCCTACAACACGGACGCGCCCTGTCCACCGGGCATTTCGCGCATGTGGGGCAGGCTCGCCGGCTACCCGGCTCGGCGTGGGGAGAGCCTATGTTGCAATCGCGCAAGAATCGCGCCTTTGTGGCCGCAGGCCGACACGAAACTCGTGGCATTATCTCGGTTCATTCATGGGGCGAAGACCAAAGAACGGTCGATCCGCGGGCGCCGCCCGCGCCGCACGACCGACTCGCGCGCCCAGCGGCAAGCGCGTCCGCGAATCAACGCTACCCCACGCGGATGCAACCGGGGCTTCTGCTCGGATCGCCCCCCTCGGCGCCTTCGTCATGTTGCTGGCTCTCTACCTTGCCACCCTGGCACCTACCGTCGTGGGCGGTGACAGCGGCGAGCTGACGGCCGCCGCGGTCACCGGGGGCGTGCCCCATCCACCGGGCTATCCCGTCTTCAGCTTGCTGGCCCGGCTGTTCGCGGCCCTTCCCTTTGGCCCCTCCATCGCCTGGCGCGTGAACCTGCTCTCCGCAGTGTCCACGGCGACGGCGGCCGGCCTGCTCTGTGCGACGGTGCAGCTATGGACCAGAAGGGCTGCAGCGGGCCTTTTGGCGGCGGGGCTCTTTGGCACCAACCCGCTGGTGTGGCACTACGCCGCCACGGCAGAGGTGTTCGGGCTGAACGCGATGTTCGGGGCCCTGGCCCTCTACCTCTGGTTGCGTATCGAGCGGGTTCCGACCCGACGCCAGGTTTTCGCCCTGGCTTTCGCCTGCGGCCTGGGCATGGGCAACCACCACACTTTCGTGTTCATTGGAGCGCCTGTTCTTCTGCGCTCGCTTTGGGTTGTGCGGCGCGAGCTGCGCGCTTCCGGGATGGCACTGGCGGTTCTCTGCGGTGCGCTCGGCCTGTTTCCCTACGCCTATCTCGTGGTGGCGTCCCGATCGGCGGCGGCGGTCTCTTGGGGCGACGAGAGCACGCTTGACGGCCTGCTTGGCCACTTCCTGCGCCGTGACTACGGGACTTTCAGCCTGGGAAAGACTAGCAGCAAAGCCGATGCGTTCGTCGAGAGCGGCACGTTCTTCCAGACCCTCACCTTGATGTTGGGCGGCTCGCTGCGAAGGCTACTCGGATTGGGGCCGCTGCTGGCTGTGGCCGCTTATGCCTTGGCTCCGCGCAAGCGACCCGACCTCGCCCGGGCCCGGATGCTCCTGGTTCTTCTGCTCGGCTACGCCTTCCTCTTCTGCGTCCTGTCCAACATGTCGACGGCCAAGCCACTCTACCGCACGGTCCTCTCCCGCTTCTTCGTCCAATCGGACCTTCTCATGGCGCTGACTGCGGGAATCGGTTGGGCCTGGCTGGTCCAGCGACTGGAGAAGCGCGCGGCCTCCCCTGTTGGTGTGTCGCGGCTGTCCCTGGCTGGCGCATGCTTGGTGTTCCTGGCGGGCGTGGTCGTCAACGCTGGCGCCAGTCAACGTCGCAACACCGTGTTTCGCGACTTCGTCCAGGCTGCCTTTGCCTCGCTGCCCAAGGACGCCATCGTGATCACCATGGGCGATCACGTAACGGGCGCGGTCTTCTACTTTCACGAAGTCGAGAAACTGCGGCCCGACGTCATCCACCTCGACCAGCAGTTGTTGGGCTTGCGCTGGTACTGCGAGCGTGCGCGCCGCCGCCACCCTGATCTGGTGGTGCCGGCCGGCGTGTACCAGCCGGGCGGGTTCACCATCAAGCAGCTCATGGACGGCAATCGCAATCGCCCTTTGGTGGTGCTGGACCGACTGGGAACCTGGGACGAAAGCTGGAAGGACGGCTACCGGCTGGCCACCACAGGCCTCACCCATCCCTTGGTCCCGGCCGATCGCTATCCCAGCTTTGAGCAATGGGCCGAGCGCGACCGCCAGGCCATGGCCAACTACGATTCCAAAACGGCGCTCCTCTATCCCATTGGCTCGTGGGAGCAGATGCTGGGCGAGTTGGTGCTGAACCAGCAAGCGGCGCGCGCCCACCTGGCGCTGGTCTACGGTCACGATGCGGGCAATGTTGAGGCACCTGCGCGCTTGGCCGTGAATCTGCTCGAGCAGGTCGTGCGCCTGGCGGGCGGCTTGCCTGCGCTCTCCATCCCCGCCGAGCCGGGCGTCCCAACCATCGAAATTCACGCCAGCATCCTCAAGAATCTGGGTATCGGCTACGAAATCCTGTCGCACACCGATCCCACGTTCGCGCCCCGCATCGCCAAGGCGTGGGAGATCTTCGTGAGCAAAGCTCCGGCGACGGACCCCGACCTTCCCGCAGCGCGCGCGTACCTGAAACGCGGTCGCACAAGCACCCGGAACTAGGAATCGCGCTCAGATTCGACAGCCCCTCTCATTCGCTGCTCCTTGCGCAATGCAAGATGCTCTCGTCGCACCCGGACCATGGAGACGCGGCGGCACTTGACCATCAGCGATACGCCGCCATATCCTAGAAGCTAGTTTCCGACGGCCTGTAGGGGGACTTTTCGTGCCCCACGTTTAACGCTACGCAAACAAGGAGAACAAGCGACCGATGAAAAAGTCCGATCTGGTGGACCTCGTGGCTCAGCGGCAGAGTTTGCCCCGGCCTCAGGTTGAAGTGACGATTGATTGCCTCTTGGATGCCGTGGCCGAAGGCCTGGCCAAGGGAGAGCGAGTAGACTTCCGGGGGTTCGGCGCCTTCGCTGTTCGTGAGTCCGCGGCGCGCAGTGGGCGCAATCCACGCACCGGAGAAACCATCCAGATTGCGGCCCGTCGGACGCCAACGTTCAAGGTGGGGAAGGAGCTGCGCGATCGCGTGAACGGTGAACGCCCAGCCGCGCAGTAGGACGGAGATTTCGAGGAACGCAGTTCAATGGGAACGCGCCTTTTCGTAGGCAACCTCTCCTACAACGTCACCGAGCTGGAGCTGAAGGAGGCCTTCACCAGCGAGGGTATTGAGGTCCGCAGTGTCCGTGTGGCCTGCGAGCGCGAAACTGGCCGCCCGCGCGGTTTCGCTTTTGTTGAAACGGCAACCGATGAGGGTGCCAAGCAAGCTATCGAAAAACTCGGCGGTCACCTGATTCAAGGCCGCGCGCTGATCATTGAAGAAGCCCAAGCTCGGCCTGCACCAGGCGCGCCGCGACCCGGTGGCCCGAGCGGACCTCCGCGTTTCGGGAGCGTACGGCCTCCAGGTGGGCCTCCAGGTCCCGGTGGTGGTGTCTCTCGCTTTCCAGGGCCCGGGGGTTCTTCCTCTCCCGGAGCGCCGCGGAGTTTCGGTCCGCCGCGCCCGCCTGCCCCCGGCGGTGATCGTGCCGCTGGCAAGCCCGAGGGCCGGCGCGAACGCCCAGAGAAGAAACGCTCAACCCGGCCCAAGCCCGAGGAACGCGAGCGTGGCAACTGGCGTTGGAAGGGCGTTCTCGACGAGGACTAGGCAGCGGGGTCACGATCGAGACTGACTTTGTTGTTTCGGATGGTTGTGAGGCGCCTCGGGAGATCATCCCGTTGCGCCTGCGCGTTCCCCCTGAGTGCGACGGTTGGCGCCTCGACCATTTTCTCAAACACCGCATCCGGCGCCTGTCGCGCGCGAAGATCCGTACCGTCATCGAGCAACAGGTCCGTCTAGCCGACGAACGGCGGCCACGACCTGCGCTGAGCGTACGGGCGGGCGAGACCATTATCGTCAACCGGCCCGCGCCGGTGGAGCCCGAAGTGCCCCGTTACTTCGATGTTCTTGCGGAGGACGACACGTTCCTCGCGCTCGACAAGCCGGCAGGGCTGCCCATGCACACCACGGCCAAGTTCTGGAAGAACACCCTGGTCGCGATCCTGCGCGAGCGCTTTCCCAGTGAGGCCCTGCAGATCTGTCACCGGCTGGATCGGGAAACTTCGGGTGTACTCCTGGTGGCCCGCGGGCGCGTGGCAGCCTCGTTCTTGAAGCGCGCGTTCGCACAGCGGCTGGTCAAGAAGAGCTACTTGGCCCTGGTGCATGGCGTGCCGGCTGAGCCCGAGGGCGTGATCGATCGGCCCATGCGACTGCTCGACACCAGAACGCGCATCATGATGGGCGTCGCGTCCGACGGCTTGCCCGCGCTGACGCGTTTTCGGGTAGTGCGATGCTTTGCCGAGCACGCCCTGGTCGAGGCCTCGCCTGAAACCGGACGGCAGCACCAGATCCGGGTTCACCTGGCCTCCATCGGCCATCCCGTCGTGGGCGACAAGCTCTACGGCGCCAGCGAGGAGGCCTTCATGGATTACTGCGATAGCGGGATGACGCCCGAGCTGCTGGCGGCCTTTGATGGCCTGGCCCGACATGCCCTGCACGCGGCCCGCCTGTGCTTTCCCCACCCGCGCACGCGCGAGCCGGTGACAATCGAAAGCCCGTTGCCCCAGGATCTGGTCGCCTACATGAAGCAATGCTGATGGTGGACCGTCCTAGGGGACTGAGTGCCTCAGTCATTGTTCAATTGACAAGAATCGTGAACTTGCACACACTTGCACGACCTACGGTTGTCTAAAACAAGAATGGAAGGAGCCCTAATGCGAGTACTTACACTTTGTCTGGCGATTGGGATCATATTGACCGCGGCCTGCAGCGATAGCAGCCCGAGCAAGGGCGGCGCGGGCGGCGCGGGCGGCGCGGGCGGCGCTGCCGGCGCTGCCGGCGGCGCACTACAAACTGGCGGCACGACCGCGCTGGGCGGCAATACCGGGAGCACGACTCCTCTGACCGGCGCTTGCGCCAATCTGACCTGCATGAATCCCATGGCGGCCTTGCTGTCAAACCCAAGCTGCCAGCCGAGCGCCACCGACACCTGCACAGAGCAGATGGACCTTACCACGTTCGCCGTCAATGACTGCTACGTCAGCGGCGTGAAGACGCAGGTCTCGATGAGCACGGACATGACGTCGGCGACCATGACGGTCAAGGGTGGCGGCTCCGTTTGCTACTCGATGGCTGTGACTGGTGATTTCCTCACCATCGGCTCCGGCGGCGTGGTGACGATCGCTATCAAGAACGCTTCCGGAACGACGGTCGCGACAATGACCGAAGACACCACCACCAGCACCACCACCCCCGTCATTACGGTAACTTGCCCAGGGGGAGTGCCCACCGTTGTCGACTCCTCATGTGGCAGCAGTTCGAGTGCAGTTGGGGCCGTCGACGTGCCCGGAAGCGGCAGCGTGACCTGCACCAACGGTGCCTGCACCTTCTAGTTCGGTACTGCAAGCGCAGAACAACACGGCGAGGCGGGGTCATCCCACCTCGCCGTTTCTTTTTACTCGAGACCCGCGAGCGGGCCGCCCTTGGCAAACAAAACGTCGACGCGGGCGGTGACCTGCCGATCCTCTACCAGCAGGGGTGCGTGGTGAGGCTTGCGGCGGGCGTCGATCACCAGCGAGCCGTGGCAGCCCCAGTGCTTGTGGACCGTGGCCGCCGCGATGCCGCCCACGTCAGTAGCCGGATTGGATCGCGAGAAGGTGACCCACAGGAAGTTGTCGAGGCTGCGACTGCAAAATTCGCTGTCGTCGACCAGAACCACCAGCGGGAAGGCGCACATGGGATCCTCGGCCTGGAAAGCGGCGCAGAACGCCGCAAAATCTTCCGCCAAGCCCTGGGAGCCAGACGCAGGCGCGCGCACCGCAAGGACCCCCGGCAGGCATGCGCGCGCATCGGAAAAGCCGTCGGGCAAACGTAGGCCGGGCGGCGTTTCCGTCGGCAGCGTGCGCCGTGGCCGCCCCACAGCGGCCACCACCAGCTTGGATCCCCGGTTCAGGCCCGTGCCCGAGTAGTCGAGCGTGTCGATGGTGGTTTGCGTCTGGAAATGAAGATCGCGGCGCCAGTCGACCCGGGCCAGGACATGCTGCAGAAATGCGCTGACGTCGCGCACGTCCAGTCGCGCATCGTCCTCCGCCGCCGCCATCAACAGATATTTGGCCAACGAGAGCTGGCCCTGTCCCAGGATGGCGTTGGCCTGGGTGAGTAGTTCCTGTGGCTCTTGGCGCTCTTCGAACGGCGCGTAGCGCTCGCTGCCCAAAGCGAGCAGCAGCGGGTGCACGCCCGCTGCATCCACCGCATTCACCGCGTGCACGCCGGGCAGCATCGACGAAATCAGCGGGCCCGTGATCTCATGGATAAGCGCGCCGAAAACGCTGTCCTCCTGAGGCGGTCGGCCGACCACGGTGAAAGGCCAGATGGCCTCTGCGCGGTGATAGACCCGGCGCACGCGCAACACCGGGAAATCATGCGCGAGGCTGTAGTAGCCGAGGTGATCGCCAAACGGCCCTTCAGGCTTGCGGACCTCAGGATCCACTTCGGCGAGCAGGCAGAAGTCGGCGTCCGCGTGCACCGGCAAAGGCCAGCCTTTCTGCTGGGCCAGCCGCACGCGCCGGCCGCCCAGCACGCCGGCAAACGCCAGCTCGGACACGCCTTCGGGCAGCGGCATGACCGCGGCCAGGGTCATGGCCGGCGGGCCGCCCACATACACGTTCACACGCAAGATCTCGCCGCGCCGGATGGCAGCCGCGTGGTGCACCCCGATGCCGCGATGGATCTGATAGTGCAGGCCCACCTCGCGGTTGGGCTGGTACTGGCCACCGGAAAGCTGGATGCGATACATGCCCAGGTTGCTGTGGGCAGGCCCGGGCCGCTCTGGATCCTCGCTGTACACCTGAGGCAACGTGATGAACGCGCCGCCGTCGTCGGGCCAACACTGAAGTTGCGGCAACTCGCTGACCTCGACCTGGTTGGCGAAGACCGGACCGCCGGCCACGCGCCTGGGCCTCGCGCGCAGCAAGGTGAAGGGCACGCCCCCGTAGCGCAGCGGATGCTTCCAGGCGGCACCCGGATCCGCTCTCAGCTCGATGAGGCGGCGGACCTTGTCCAGACTATCGCGAAAGATGAAGCGCGCTCGCTCCATAGTCCCGAACAGATTGCTGACCATGGGGAAGCGGCAGCCCTTGACCCGCGCGAAGTACAGCGCCGGGCCGCGGGCGCGGAACACGCGACGCTGGATCTCGGCCGCCTCTAGGTGCGCGTCGACTTCGACGTCCACGCGTCGTACCTGGCCCGTCCGCTCCAGATCATCGACGCAATCCCTGAGCGAAGCGTAGGGCATGCGGCTTGGTCTAGGGGGCCAGGACAGCGCCCAGGCGAAGATTGGGATGACGCTTAGAATCCGGCCGACAAGCCGGCCCGAGGGCAAGGAGGGCCGAGAACCGGAGCGGAATGTACTGATGTACTTGAGCACCGGAAGCGCAGGCCCGACGCAGCCATCGGGTCGGATCGTCGGCCGTCCGTGACTCGGCGGTTTGAGGCATCGCTTCTCTAATTCATCCCGCAGCCAGGGCCGCCGCGACCACAGCAAGAATCGCAGGCGCTGGGCTCGCGCGCCGGCTGACTACTGCCCACCGCCACCACGGACAGGAGGCGCTCCAGGTCGGCGGACTGGCAGGCCGGGCAGGTGGCCACCTCCGCGCCGTAGATCAGCGCCTCGAATTGCTTGGAACATTTGCGGCACACATATTCGTAAAGCGGCACGACTTCCTCCTTTGCAGCAAGCGTAGCACGCCGACGTGTCAGCCCAGCGGCTCCTCACACTCGGCATGAACCACGTCGTCCAAGCTCTCGCGGCGAGTGACCAGCGTGGCGCGGCCTGCGTCCCACATCACCTGAGGTGCGCGGCCCAGTGACACATAGTTCGAACTCATGGCGGAGCCGTAGGCACCCGCGTCGTGTAGCACCAGCAGATCGCCCGGCTCAGGGCGCGGCAGTAGACGTGGCACCAACAGTTCGTTTCCGTCGCGCGTGAAGACGTCGCCGCTTTCGCACAGCGGCCCGGCCACCACCAGCGGCTCCGGCGTTCGGCTGGCGCCCGCACCCACCACCGAGATGTGATGATAGGCGCCGTACATCGCCGGGCGCACGAGATCGCAGAATCCTGCGTCCACCATGACGAAGCGGTGGCCCGGGCCCTTGGCATTCGCGCGTGTGGTCTTGATGTCGTGAACCCGGCACACCAGAGCCGCCATGCCCGCCACCGCGTAGCGGCCGGGCTCGATCTCGACGCGAATGGGGCGTCCCGCGGCTCGCGCCAAGCGAGCGACCGCGTCCTCGAGAACAGGCCGGTACCAAGAGAGATCGTAGGCTGGCTGGTCGGGCCGGTAGGGGTGCGGGATGCCGCCGCCAAAGTTTACTGCGCTGGCGTCGGGGAATCCCGGCAAGATCGCCTCGAAGAAATCCACCAGCTTGCGCATGTTCTGGTCGAACTCGCGCGGCTCGGGGCCAGTGCCGATGTGCGCGTGCAGCGCCACGATGGTCAGCCCGGCGGCGGCAGCAGCCTGGCGCAATTCCTCAAGGTCCTCGTGCCACACCCCATGTTTGGAGGAAGGGCCGCCGGTGTCGCAAGCCTGGACGTGACCGTGCCCGAAGCCCGGGTTGGTTCGCACGGCTACCGGACCGCGGTAGCCGGTCGCCGCAAGCTGCCGGATCATCCCCGGAGATCCCAGGTTGGGCAGAATGTGATGCTGCCGCAGAACCTCAAGCGCGTTGTCGCGGAAGACGTCTGCCGTGAGCATGATCCGGGGTGGTTCGGTACCGCCGGGAAATCCGGCACCCATGGCGCGCAGCACTTCATTGCCGCTCACGGCGTCGATCCACAGACCTGCCTTGCACACCAGCTCCAGCACTTGGCGGACCGAGTTCGCCTTCATTGCATAGCGCGCAACGACTTGCGGTCCCGCAGCCAGGGCATTCAGGCGGCGAAGATTTCCGCGCAGGATCTCCGCGTCGAGCAGGAAGAAGGGCGTGCCCACGCGATCCGCGAGCTGATTCAAGGGGTAGGTATCGAGGTTCATCGGCCGTCCCAGTCTAGCCGAAAACTGGCTCCGCATCGTTGACGCAGCGATATAAACAAACCCTCTTCCGAATCGTGTGCGACGCATTGATTAAACCGCGCGCCTCACCTAAAATTGCTCGGTCGAGGGACGTGACCGTGTGGGCTCGGGCGAGCTTGCCCCGGCTGAGCCTTTCGCGGTAGATGCGGAATTCACTTCGGGCTCCGCATCATGTTTCCGTCTCGACAGTGAGGCATAACTTGTCTGAGCATTTTCGACGAACCGATCCCCGATACTCGCGCCGCCTGGAAGTGGAGGTCGTAGTCGGTGAAGACCGACACGTCGCCACCACGCGGAACATTTCACTGGGAGGTGTGTTCGTGGAGACCACGACGCCACTTCCCCTGCAGACAAGGCTGCAGATCCGTTTCCGCATTCCCACGCAATCTGAGCCGATCGAGGTGGGCGGCGAGGTTCGCTGGGTTGAGCCGGGCGGAGCGGAGCAGCTTCCCGGCATGGGTATTCGCTTCCAGGGTCTGCGCGCCCGCGAGGTGTGGGCGCTCAATCGCTTCTTCCAGGGCTGACGTCGGGAAGCTCAGCGCAAGCCCTCGGGCAGAAGCGGCGAGCGCGGCCCGGTGTAGGTAATCCAGAGTTGGTGGGCGGCGCGGGTCATGGCGACATGGAGCATGCGGCGTGTGATGTCGGAGTCCGGATATGAGCCTTCGGTCACCTCCAACAGGATCACGATGTCGAACTCCAGCCCTTTGGTCTGCGCCACGTCGGTGACATCGATCCCGGCCCGGAACGGAAAATCCTGGTCAGCCACCAGACGCAGTCCCGGCACTTCCGCCGCCGCCAGCGCCTCGAAATAGAGGCGCGCCTGTTCCGGGTGGCGGGCTATGAGTGCCACCGAGGCGAGCGGCTCGTGTTGCACCAGATCCCTAAGCGCGCGAGCTAGAAAATCGCTGCACTCGCCGGCCGAGACGAATCCGAAGGCTTGCACGGGTGATCCTTGGCGGGGTGTCACGGGAGGCCGATCGCCGGCCAAAGGGCCGAGCACGTGAAGCGCACAATCCACGATGGGACGCGTGGAACGATAGCTCACGCGCAACGGCTCCACCCGGTCGTGGCCGATGCCCAGGTCGGCGAGCATCTGCGTCCAGTTTGAGAATCCGTGCTCGGGGACGATGGACTGGTTGGTGTCACCGGCCAGCGTGATGGATCGACGATGGTTGGTGGTGTCGAGCAGAACGGCCAGCTCCAGCGGTGCAAAGTCCTGCACCTCGTCCACCATCAGGTGGTCGTAGGCGATGGGTTCCTTGGCCCCCAGCGGGCCGCGCTGGAGCTGATGGATACGCAGAAGAAGCGTTTGGTCTTCCTCGTCGAGTACCCACACCTCGTCATCGTATCCGTCCGCCGTTCCCACACGCAGTCGTTCGCGTTCCACGCACCAGCGGTGGATGCTGTTGAGTTGTGCCTCGCTGAATAGGCCCGGGGCGTGTCGCGAGAAACCCTCGCCCAGCGCTTTGCGGTCGGTGAAAAGCGACGCCCACTCGCCCACCACGTCGCGCGTGCGCGCCCGGATGCGCGCCCCCACGGCCTCGAGCGCGGTGCGATCAGAAGCCGAGAGCGGCGCTTGCTTCGACCAGCGAGCCAGTGCGGTCACCCGAACATCGACCGGGCCCTGGGAGGCATCCCAGATACCGATGGCCGCCGCTGCTTCGAGCCGACTGGCCAGCGCCGCCACCAGTTCGGCCCGACACCACGACGCTATCTGCGCCTGGCGATCGGCCAGCAGCTTGAGCATCGCCCCGTGCGACTTGGCCCGCATGACCAGCGACGGCGTGTGCGGCGCGGGCGCGGCCGCAGGGCTACTCAAGCTGGGAAACGTGAGCCGGCGCGTGGCCTCGGCCCAGGCCGCGAACGTCCGCACCGCGACCCCCGGCACATCCAGCGACGGCAACACCTGCGATACATAGGTCGCCAGCGCCCGCTGGTACATGATGACCAGCATGTGCTTGGGTCGGAAGTGCTCCGCATCGGCAAAGGCCAGGTAGGCGATGCGGTGCAGGCCGATGGTGGTCTTGCCACTACCGGCCGTGCCCTGCACAACGATCAACCCGGCACTCGGCCGGCTGATGAGATCAAACTGGCGCGGGTCGATGAGGGCGGCGATGGCCGGCAAGAAGCGGTCCGCGCGGCGGGTTCCGTCGGCTTGCAAGCCCAGCCGCGCAGCCGAGCGCCCCTCGCTCCTCGCCACCGTCTCCCTGCCAGGCGCTTGTCCCATCCACGATGCACTCCCGTCGCGCCCGACCCGCAGCCTAGTCTGCTGAGCCGCTACCTCCTTCCACGGAGCACTGTGCCCGGCACGCGCCCAGATGCCCCGCACGCACGCGACCCGGCGTAGCTCGGCGTCCACGATGGAGAGCGTGCGACGCGCGATCACCTCGCCTTCGACCACTCGATTCCCCAATTGTTCCTCGTAGCAATCGCCTTCGTCGTAGCGATAGAAGAGTCGGGACACAGGGGCGTTGCGCCAGTCGACGACTTGCACACCACCGCCGCGTTCCACGAAACCGCGCTGGCCGATGAGCACATCGCGACGGCGATCACCCTCGCGCAGGCGCAGGTGAGCAAAGTAGGGAGATTGGCGATCGACGGGCGGGCCTTCGCCCTTGCCACGCTGGCGTGACAGCGCTTCCACCCGATGCATCTCCGCCAGCAGCGGTCCTTGATCCTCGAGCTTGGCCTCGGCCACGGCATCGCGCAGCTCAATGAGCGTCGCGGCGTCATCCACCGCGGTCCGCGTACGGGCGGGGAGCGCATCGAGCTTGGCCAGTACCAGGCGCAGCAGGGATGTCTCTTCGGTCACCTCGACCGGCAGGGATTCCACCCCCGCGTCGTTTTTCCACTCGCTCTCGTTGCTCACTTTGAAGCCGGGCAGTCTACGGGGCGGGCACGCTGTTCACAACGCCGGCAAGAGCGCGCTGTAGTTTGCGGTAGCGGTGGCGGGTGGGTGACAGCGGCGGGGGCGGTCATGTCGCGGCCGCGAAATGGATCACGAACGTCGTGCCTTTGCCCACCTCGCTCGACACCTCGATGCTCCCCTTGTGGTCCTCCACGATGCGCGCCGTGATGGCCAGCCCCAGGCCCGTGCCGTCCGCTCGGCGCGAGAAGAACGGTTCAAAAATGTGATCGAGATCCTCGTGGGGAATGCCGATGCCGGTGTCGCTTACCGAGAGAACTGCCTCGGACGCGCCATTGGTTCGATCACGACGCGAAACCGCGAGCCGCACGCGACCACCCCCCGGCATGGCGGTGACGGCGTTGCGCAAGAGATTCCACAGCACCTGGCGCAACTGTCCGGACGCGCCCTCGACCGCCACGCCCGGCTCCGCGTCCACGACAACACGAACCTCGGCAGACCGGCGCTCCTGCTCGAACACCTTGGCGATCTCGGTCACCATCTCACCCAAATCCAGACGCTGGCGGTCTTCGGTACGCGGACGGGCGTAGTCGAGTAGTCCCGAGATAAGTTCGTTCACCCGGTCCACCTCGCGCACGGCAATGTCGATGAGCTGTCGGGCTTCGGCGTCTGTGCCGGGCTGCTTGCGCAGAACTTCGACCGATCCGGAAATGCTGGCGAGGGGATTGCGAATCTCGTGCGCAATGTTGGCCGCCAGCCGGCCGATGCCTGCCAGGCGCTCGGAACGTCGGACCGCTCCTTCCATGCTGCGCAGCTCGGTCAGATCCTGAAAATGAATCACGCGACCCACGATTCGGCCTGTGTGATCGGACAGCGGCGTGGCGGCAACCGCGAGACAGCGCGGCGATCCGTTGGCGTGTGCCGCTTCCACTTCCTGCCGGATCACCCGGCCGAGCGAGAGATCCTCGGCCATCACGGCGGCCATGCCTGGGATCAATCCCTCAAGCCGCTGGCCCACAGGCGCGGGGGTGCCGATGCCGAGAATTTCGCAGGCCGCGTCGTTGATCGAGGTCATGGTTCCGTCCAGGGTCGTGGTCACCAGCCCCGCGGACAGGCAGCGAATTGTGTTCTGGTGCAGCGACGCCAGATCGCCGGCGATGCGCTCGTTCTGGGCCAGGCGCTCGCGCGCCTCGCGGGTCTTGGCGTATAGGCTCATGCCCAGCGCCGCCACTGAAACCACGCCCGCCAGATAGACGACCAGGCGGAATACCAGTTCTTCCAGGGTTAGATCCCAGGGAAAAACCGTTTGCCCCGTGATAGGCGGCAGAATGCGCAGGTAGCCGAGCAGCGAAATGCCAACGAAGAGCAGGGCACTCGCGGCGGCCACGTTTCCCGGCGAGAAGCGTTTGGGCAAGAGGCTGACCGCGACCACGTCGACGAGGTAGAGAAAGGTGTATCCGCTCTGGGCGCCGCCCGTGGCGTGGATGAGCAGGGTGACGAGAACCAGATCAACGCCTATCTGGATGTCGGCGAAGCGGACCGGATCCTGGATGCGGCCCAGCCCGAGAGCGTAGGCCAGTGTGGCCACGTAGGTCGTCGCCAAGAGCGCGAACACGAACCGCCCGAAGGGACCCGAGAGCGTATCCGGGCTTCCCAGGGTGAGGGCCAGAATGACCACCGACATCATGAGCACGGTTGCCAGCGCCGTGCGCACGAGCATCAGGTAGGTGACAGTTCGCAGTGCCTCCTGTCGACCTTGCTCACCCTGAGCGGCATCCGCCTGACCCCGCGCGACCGGCGCGCCGAGCGAGATGGTCTCGGGCGTGGCGCGGGCTTCGAGCTCACCCATGTGGCGGTCTAGCCGGCCTTGATGTTGCCAGCCATTTCGAAGATTGGCATGTACATGGCGATGACCAAGCCGCCGATGACGCCGCCCAGGAAGACCATGAGCACGGGCTCGAGCATCCGGGTCATGGAGGCCACGGCGACGTCCACTTCCTCTTCGTAGAAGTCGGCGAGCTTGGACAGCATGGCATCGAGCGCGCCGGTCTGCTCACCGACGCTAATCATCTGTACCACCATGGGAGGCATGAGACCGGTTTCCATGAGCGGCGTGGCCAGATCCTTGCCTTCCGAGACGCGCGCGCGCACGAACATGATGCCGTCGTGCACGACCACATTTCCGGCGGTCTTGGCCACAATCTCCATGGAATCGAGAATGGGAACACCGGAGGCGAGCAGGGTTCCCATCGTGCGGGCGAAGCGCGCCACCACCGTCTTGCGCATCACCGCACCGAAGATGGGGAGCTTGAGCAGCATGCCATCGAAGGCCAGGCGCCCCTTGCGCGTGCGAAGAATGAGCTTGACCGCAACGAAAAGCCCGATGCCGCCTGCGATGATGTATGGCAGGTAGTTGCGCAGCGTATACGAAAGATCGATCACGAACTGCGTGGGCGCTGGTAGCTTGCCGCCGCCGAAGTCCTTGAACATCTTCTCGAAGGTAGGGATGACCTTGGTGAGAAGGACAGTCACTACCAGAGCGGCGATGCACAATACGGTAATCGGGTAGCCCATGGCACCTTTGATCTGGCGCCGGAGCTTCTGTGCCTTTTCCATGTAGGTCGAGAGGCGCTGCAAGATGGTGTCCAAGATGCCGCCCGCCTCACCGGCGGCGACCAGGTTGACAAAGAGGTTGTCGAAGATCTT
>PMBY01000477.1 GCA_003153875.1 Myxococcales bacterium
GTTCGGGGCCTGATCCAGCAGTAGCGTCAGTGCAATTGTTCAAGCTAGTGGGGGCCAAGGACGTGGAGGCGTGGGCGCGCCGGCTGGGCATGACCACCCCGATTATTACCGACCAGGCCCTGGCGTGCTGACGCCACGAGATGGTCGTCGCTGTCACGGTATTGTCGCACCCCATTTGTCTTGACTATGAACTGAAAAGAAGACTACAACGCCGCACATGGAAAATCTCATCGGTCTGCGTTTTAGTTCGAAACACTCTGGCCGGCTGGTTGGGCTGGCCTTGATCGGCGTGCTCGGTGCTTGCACTGGGCGTAACTCGGGAAAGAGCGTGGAGACTTCGTCTCAGGCTCTCACCGGCTCGTTCGTGATCTCTGGCGCGGTGACGTCGTCGAAAGGCCCCGTGGTGGGCGCGACGGTGAAGCTGGGAGGATCGGAAACCCGGACGGCTTTCTCCGACTCGACCGGGCACTACTCGATTCCAGGGCTTGGCGCGGGCAGCTATCAGTTGTCGGCGTCCGCCAGCTCCACCTGCGCGAGCTCGACCGTAAACGTTAACAATATGAACGCCAGCACGACGGTCGATCTCGGATTGACCGGGACCGGCTGCGCATCCTTCGTCGGGGTCCTCGGACCTACGGGTCCGGCGGGTCCGGCGGGTCCGCAGGGAAAGACTGGAGCGACTGGGGCGCAGGGGCCTGCCGGCGCGGCGGGGCCTGCGGGCGTGGCGGGTCCGGTAGGGCCAGTGGGTGCGGTAGGGCCAGCGGGTGTGGCGGGGCCAGCGGGTGTGGCGGGTCCGGTGGGTCCGGTGGGACCTGCGGGACCGGTAGGGCCAATGGGTGCGGCGGGACCTGCGGGACCGGCAGGACCGGCAGGACCGGCGGGACCAACGGGTCCGGCGGGTCCCCCAACACCGCTCGCGCAGATTGGCACTTTCACCCTGGGCACCGGGGGCAGCAAGCTGGTAGACAACGTGCCAGTCCTTTCGTTCAGCCAGCGGGTGGACGTTGCCTCGTCCCTCCATGCCCCAACTGGATCCGCAGCTGGAGCGGCGACGGTCTCCGCGATCCAGATCACTCGCTACAGCGACCGTTCGAGTCCGATGGTCAGCCTTCAGGCCGCGCAAGGCACAGTGATTCCCACGGCGACGATCATGCTTCTCCCTCGCAACGTGGAAGGCGACCGAATAGTCTACATGCTCGCGATTACGTTGACAAATGTCCTTGTCAACCAGGTCGGCACGGATTCTACCCAGAACACCGTGCCTCTTGAGAAGCTCAGTCTGTCTTTTGACCAGATCAAGTGGGAATTCACCGCCCGGAATGCTGAAAATAATGCCGGCCCAACGACAACAACCACCTACGACGTCAGGCAAAGACTGGTGCAGGGTTCAAGCGTATTTGTCCCCACCTTCGTCTATAGCAGTTCATACGACACTCCAATCGGCTATCACGACGAAACTCCGTTCTCCTCGCTCGCGCTTCAGCTAAGCAACTCGGCGACGGGTACGGGCGCAGGCTCAGGAACCGCGACCGTTTCCCCATTGTCGCTCGTGGTCCCCGTTTTTCAGGACACCCTTGGCGAGTTCGGCAGTGCTCTGAATGGAACGAGCGTTCCCTTGGTGACCGCTCACTACCTGGTAAACCGGGGAGGTGGTGATTCCTTCGATCGTCTGGTGTACCAGTTGACGAACGCGCTAGTGGTCTCGGTGGCGATCGATACCACCTCGACCGGAAGTCTCCAGGAAACCCTGGGATTCGACTTCACCCAGATCAAATGGAAAGCGTGGGAAATCCTCGCGACAGGGGATCGGGGCTCGGAGACAGAGGCAGACTGGCCCCCCACGAAGACAGTTCACTAGACCCAACTTCTTAATGAGACTCAGCCGAAACGCTGAGTCTCATCCTGACGGGGCCCCTACGCGGGCCCCGTTGGCATTTCTGGCCTCGCTGTTCCCAACCGCAGTCGTTGCGGCGGCGGTGTAGGGCTGGTGCCAGACGCTTTCCACTTGGCGCCACATGCACCCTCGAAATTCACTAGATCGACCTGTCTACTGCGAGCGCGGGGATCCATCCGACGGTGGCGCGTCCTGGCCGCGCAGTGCCTGGTCGCCAGTGCGGGTCGTTGAAAAAATGCGTATCTCTCCCCGCCCGGGAAGGCAGTCTCAGGCAAAGCGCAAACCGCCGCCGCCGCGACAGATGCGTTTCAGGGTTCCCATGGCGCTTTGTGGAGTATAGGCACCCGTGACTTTGCCGCCGGCTTCACTGCTCACTTCAATTCGGAATCGGTAGCCGGTTCCCTCGACTTCGACCAGGTGGCTATTGGTTGACACAGCCGGATCGGCGACGATACGTGAAACCGTGCGATCAAATCCCAGGCCTGCCAGGGCGATGGCGGCGTGTACGTTCACATTCCGAGGAAACTTTGCGCACGCCTGGCGGACAGGCCCCTCATAAACCACCGTGTGTTTGTCCGGCGGCAATCCCAGGCTGGCGGGACTCTTGGTGGTAGTCACCGTAACCGACTTGAGGGTCGGCCCGGCGTCTACCAAACCATCGATGCCGATCATGGCTCCATGGGGCAGCCAGACTTTCCGCCCGCACTTGATTGCCGTTTCTTCCAACGCGGTCCGAAAGGCCTCGTCGGCCAGTGCGGTGATCGAGAACAGCAGCAGGTCCGAGCGCTCAACAATGCGCACAGCCACCTGCTTGAGGAGATCGGCGTGCGCGGCCTCGACCACAAGGTCGGCCGGTCGGGCAAAGAGGTCGGACTGTTTGGCAATTCGGCATGCGGCCGGAATATCCTGCAGGCGTTTCTCATCCACATCGAACGCGTAGGCCAGCTCGATGGAGTCAGCCGCGCCCTCAGCGAGAACATACCGTGCCAGGAAACCGCCAATCGAGCCGCAACCCAACAAACCGATACGGACTTTGTTCATTTCTGTTCCCTTCAGGAAATCAAATCGGGTTCCATGAATGTGCTTCGGAACCTGTGAAGAATCGCGCTATTAACCCCCGAGTGCGCCTCAGACGCAATAGGCTTTGCTGTGCGGTGTGGACAGGCCAGGGGCCACGCCAACCTCCGCTCAGCCCGCACGGCGATTCGTGGAAGTACCATTCTTGCGGCCTGCACCCAGACGGCAGCGTCACCTGCTGGGGCATTCCCCTGACGCTAGATCCTTGACTCGCAGCTGATGTCGACAAAGCCATTGGCCACTTTCGTTTATCGTGATAAAGAAAAGCCATGCTTTTGCGCAGCCTCGTCCTCGATCGACACCCCAAGGGGAGTTTCTTCTTGTGGGGGCCACGTCAGATCGGAAAGACCGCACTTCTACGCGCCACCTACCCATCGGCGGTATGGGTCGATCTCCTCAAGACCGACGTGTACATGCGCTACCTGCGGCACCCGGCCCTGCTGCGCGAAGAACTGAACGCAAAGCCACCCAGCGGCCCGGTTATCGTTGACGAAGTCCAGAAGTTGCCGGCGCTGCTCGACGAGATCCACTGGCTTATCGAAAATCGCGGCATCGTGTTCGGCCTGTGCGGATCCAGCGCACGCAAGCTGCGGCGCGGACACGCCAACTTGCTGGGCGGTCGGGCGATCCGCTACGAGCTGCACGGGTTCGTTGCACATGAGCTTGGCCGCGACTTCCAACTGCTGCGCGCGCTCAACCACGGAGGACTACCCCGTCACTACCTTGCGGAATCACCCAGCCGCCTGCTTGCGGCCTACGTCGACGACTACCTCAAGGAAGAAGTCGCGAACGAGGGGCTGGTGCGCAACCTGCCAGCCTTTGCAGATTTCCTCAACGCCGCGGCGCTGGCTGATACCGATCTCGTGAACAGCGCCAACATCGCCCGCGAGTGCGCGATCTCAGCTCCCGCTGTGCGGGAGTACTTTCAGATCCTTGTCGACACCTTGCTCGGCCGCTACTTGCCGGCCTATACCAAACGGCCGAAGCGTCGCATGATTCAGGCACGCAAGTTCTACTTTGCCGACGTTGGCACGGTGAACGTACTCGCGCGGCGAGGCCGCATCGAGCCGCGCTCTGAGCTTTTCGGCAAGGCCCTCGAGAACTGGATCTTCCACGAGCTGTCGGCCTTCGCTGCCTACCGTGCACCCGATCTTCGCTTGTCGTACTGGAGGACGGCCGCCGGCATCGAGGTGGACTTCGTGCTCGGCGACGCCGCGGTGGGCATCGAGGTCAAGTCCACCGCACACGCCGACGACACCCATTTGCGCGGGTTGCGTGCACTGCGTGCTGACCAGCCGTCGAACAAGAAGCTCATCTGCGTTTGTACCGAGGCCCGCGCACGTCGCACGCAGGACGGAATCGACATCCTGCCCGTAGCCGAGTTCCTGTCGAGACTGTGGCAGGGTGACTACGCGAGCGGCTAGCTTTTTCACCACAGAGTGCACAGAGAACACATCGCAGCCTGACGGCCGCAACCAAAGGAATCACTCCGGCCACGGCCACGGCCACGACCTCCTGCAGCTATCGCGACACCGTCGAGAATCTTCGCGGCTCGCGAAGAAGCGCGACGTTAGTAGTACAGAGGCCGGAAAGAGGGAAGGGTTCGGACCGGGCAGGAAGCCACCCCTTTCCGATCCGATCAGACTCTGTGACCTCTGTGTTTTCCGTGGTGAAACAGCTAGCCTTGATCCACGGCCCAAGAGACGTTGGTTAGCGCCTCCAGTCAGAAGATCAGCTAGGTGTCGGTCGTTCAGGCGCCCGCCATGCGAGGCCCAACGACCCCGGCGGTATCCCGCGCGACGATGGAACCCGTGAAGGTTGAAGACGAAGCGGCGTCGCACAAGAGAGGGGCCGGGCAAAGCACCCTGTCGTCCGGCTACCGAGCGCGTGCCTGTCTGTGTTCCCGAGACTACGGACTTGTGACGAGGGCGTTGTTGTGGAACGGGTACCAGTGGAACTCCTCACTGGATGTGTCCAAGGACCAGGCAACCAGCGTGCCATTCATCGCTCCGTACCTCAACATCGTGGTCGCAAGAGGCGCTAGAACCGAGCCGGGCACTGTGACTGAATCCGTCTCGAAATACATGGCCTCATAGAGATTCCAAAGCGTCGAGGATCCTTGAATGTTGCCAAACTTGAACCCCGCATTCTGAATCTTGACGGACGTGCCACTCACGTTTATCAAGACGGTTCTGCCGGCCGGAACGTTGAACTGGATCGACGAAGCCTTGGCAAGGTCGGCGCCCGTAACTGCGAACACGACGGGATTGGCATTGCCAGTGTAGGACATTATGAAGTTGCAGTAGGATGGACCATTCTGGTAGCAGGTCACGGTGCCACTCTTCGCGTACTTGCTGAGTGCGGTGGACATCCCCTGCAGCTTCTCGATGGCCATTTGAAAATCGATCGGGTTGGTGTCTGATTCTGTCTTCACCCAGTGCCCAGTGTCTTTGAACGATGGCGTCACTGTGGAATCGACGGTAGCCGTTCTGTAAGGTCCGTAGTACGTCGTGCCGCCCGACACCTTGTTACTCGTGCCGAACAAGGTGCCCCACCAGAGGGCCAGATCGCCGACGCCGGCCACAAGCGGGACGGGCATCTTCGAATCTCCATTGATGAGGAAGGACGCCGCGTAGAGACCTCCGGTCATAGACGGCGGATAGGAGGGGCTATAGAAACTATTTACGTAGTCGTACGGGCCACCTCCGTGCACCGCCACCGGCCCGCGCACGTCGTTGAGGTTTCTGGCCTGCAGATAGCTAAAGATACTGAAGTCCATCGGATACCGCTGGGTCGTTTTTCCAATGGTTCCCTGGTTCCACGCGGCAGTCCCTGGCGCGGCACAGATCCCCCCAGTGCAAGTAGGAGAGACGCCGTTGGCCCAGATCTGCCGGTGTCGGTACCAGGAGTTTTCGCCACCAGGCACCGAGACGGAGCTCCCAGCCTGCGGGACGCTGCCTGACGTAGTCAGCACGGCATCCCGGGAATTCTTGACGATCCCCGTGTCTGGGTTCCAGTCCCAGGTCTGCAGTTCATCGCTGTCGTCATCGGTGCATGGAACCAGCGCGACTAGGCCTTGGGTGGTGGGCCCCAGGGCCGCAACGCAAAGACCATCCATGGGGCTGATCCTGCCGGTAGCGCGATCATAGCTCCAGCTCTGACTTGCTTTCACGGAGGCACAATTACCCTTGGGAAACGCGTTCCACTTCGCCGAGAGGCAGAGGGAGGGATTCGAGCCCAGGTGAATGAGCTGGTCCGTTGCCGCCAGGTCGGGCTGGCCAGAGGTGATGATCTTGAGAGAATGGATCATTCTTTGCAGCGCGAATACCACGGGAAGGTTGTCGTGGTCGATTGTGCCTGCAGCACTCGCTTCCGCATCCTCGTAGGCGACTCTCGACGCGTAGCTGGGAACCAGTCCGTTCGCAACGGTGCCATAGGCGTAGTCGTCACAGAGGGGGAAATCCGGGTGGGACTGAGTGACGGGCCACTGTACCCAAGACCGGGATTCACTGCACGAAAAGTAGAAGCAGCTGCACCCTCCCTGGCCGCAACTGGTCACCGGGTAGCAGTAGTGGAACGGCTTGGGAGGGTGAACGAGATTGAGATGAGCCTGCAGGCACTGCCAGGTAGCCGTTAGCGGCCATGAGCACTCTCACAACTCCTAGGTTGGCTTGCGACCCGACTTTCCCGGTTAGGACTTCTTCGACAACGGAGGCGCACCGAGCGCGGCCAGGTCAGCGAGATCTTTCGGGCGGCCGGAAGCGGCCTTGTTGCGGAACAATTCGTCGCGTCCGATCACGGGCACGGTGAGACCCTCGATTGCCACCGTCAGGCGAGAGGGCCAGGCCTGCTCGAAGGTCACGCCGCTGATCCCAGTCATCACATCAATGCGACTGGGCGCCACTCCCATCTGGAAGACGGTATCGGCGGTCGCGAGATCGTCTTCGGTCAGGTCAAGCAGTGCGGCGCCNNATATCGATGTCGCCGGTGGCGCGAGGGATACCGTGCGCGGCGAGCGCGTAGGCGCCGACGATCAGGAATTCAGCGCCTTCCGCGGACAATGCGGACAGTATGTCGTTGTAGTCGCGGTTCAATCGTCTCTCCAAGAAAGGCCCACGCATCGAGCGTCAGGCGCCACATCATTTCCATCCGCTCGGCAGGGGTCGCGGGGACCAGGTCGTCCTCGGGCGGACGCGTGCCATTTCGGAATATTCGGGAAACGCGGCGAGCGGAAGATGGAGTTGGGGCCATGAACACAGACAAGTATAGATCCAACGTCCCCGCTCGGCGCCGATTTGCTGCGAACAATCCCAAGACGGATGGCTACTGGGTCAGCACGACTTGGTTGACTTGCGTCGGAAACCAGGGTTCAGAATAGCCCCCGAAGGCGGAACCATCCGCTCGTAGGCACTTTCCACCAGGGGGATATCGAATGCGCAAGATCCTAATAGGGTTGCTTTTGACGTGCGCTGGCTGGGCTACGCCCGCGCTGGCAAAAGAGACGATCAAGATTGGCGCCATCCTGGGCGTGACCGGCCCGGCCGCCAACCTGGGCGGCCCCGAGGCGCGCACCCTGGAGATGCTGGTGCAGGAGATCAACAAGAAGGGCGGCATCAAAGGCAATCCCGTCGATCTCATCATCAAGGACTCGAGCGCCAGCCCGGAGAAGGCCATTTCCTTTGCCAAGCAGCTCATCGACGAAGAGAAGGTTTTCGCCATCATCGGCCCGTCCACCAGCGGCGAGACCATGAAGATCAAGACCCTGGCCGAGGACGGCAAGACCATCCTGCTGTCCTGTGCGGCGGCCGAGGCCATCGTCAAGCCAGTGGGCAAGTACGTGTTCAAGACCCCGCAGAACGACAGCCACGCGGTTCGCAAGATCTATGATCAGATGAAGAAGGCGGGCATCAGCAAGATCGGTGTCGTGTCCAGCAACACCGGCTTTGGCAAAGCGGGCAAGGAACAACTGGAGAAGCTCGCGGCCGAGTACGGCATCACCATCAGCGCCAACGAGGTCTACGACAAGGAAGCCACTGACCTCACTGCCGTGGTGACCAAGCTGAAGGCCGCGGGCGTGCAGGCCTTTGTCAACTGGTCCATCGAACCGGCCCAGGCCATCGTGATCAAGAATGCGCACCAGATTGGGCTGGAAATCCCCATCTTCCAGAGCCACGGCTTCGGCAACATCCAGTACGTGAAGGCCGCAGGCCCCGCCGCCGAGGGCGTGATCTTCCCGGCCGGTCGGCTGCTGGTGGCCGATTCCCTGCCGGCCGACAACAAGCAGAAGACCCTGCTCACCAAGTACAAGAAGGACTACGAGGCGCGCTTCCACGAGGACGCCAGCACATTCGGCGGCCACGCCTACGACGCATTCACCATCCTGGTCAAAGCCATCGAGACCGCGGGCCTGGACAAAGAAAAGGTCCGCAGCGCCATCGAGAACACACAAGGTTTCGTGGGCACCGCCGGCATCTTCAACTTCTCGGCCCAGGACCACAACGGCCTGGCGCTCGACGCCTTTGAAATGCTGACCGTGAAGAACGGCCGGTTCGTTCCCTACGCCGAGCCCGCGGCCCACAGCGGAGCCAAGAAAAAGTAGGGGCGACCGGCGGTCGCCCAACCGATTCACGCGGCAATCGCGGTCGGATTCCTGGCTGAGCGCGTGAGCCCCAGTGCCAATCGACGGCCGGCCGACGGACAGCGGCCGACTCTCCTGTCGGCCGAGCGACTGGATACGGCCGCGCAGCTCGCCGTCTTGCGTGCGTTCGAGTGGTCCCTGGATTGCATCACTCCTGGTTCCGGTGAAGACAATGTTGGCAGTCTCGGGATGGCTCAATGAGCCCGATGTAGCGGAAGGGGACGCGGACATCGATCGGATGGATCCCTGCGCACAAGACCGTGAGGATTTCGGCCGGCCGCTTTTCAATAGGATGGCTACGCCGCCGTCTCTCGTGTCTCGCATGGTGCGCAAGTCGATGGACCGGCCTGCGGCGCCGGCCCGTCATCTCCACTCGCTGGCAGGATCTTCACCCACGGCCGGTCTCACCCCGGCCGTGGCGTTGACGCTGGCCGAAGAGTAGTAGCCGGGGCGACCGCAGGTCGCTACTTTGCGCCGACCCGCCTTCCCGACTCAACCCCCAGCTGGGCCAGGCGGGCCGTGGTGGCGTGGTCCGAGCGTAGCGTGTCCACGTCCATGGGCATGCGGTATGTCCAGTTGCTGTCATTGACCGTGCCCGGGACGTTCACGCGCTCACGCGCGCCCAGAAGATCTTGGAAGGGAAGCAGGCACAGTTCCGAAGGCGCGGAATAGAGCACGCGCAGGAGAGCGTCGCGAACCTGGTCGTCGAAGCGTCGCTGCGGGTCAATGCCGTGCAGCCCCGGCAGGCTGGTGAACAGGCGCCGCTCGTCGGGTGAGACGGAGTCCCACCACTCGGCCTGCATCTCGGTATCATGGGTGCCCGAGGTGGCCACCGAGATCACGGGCCAAGTCGCCGGGTCGTGCAGCAGGGTCTCTTTCCTGCCGTCGCGCCACACATCGGTCTTCTCCCAGCGCAGAACGCGGTAACCGGGCAGCCCCAGCCGCGCCAGCGAAGGCCGCAGAAACTCGGGCAGCGCACCCAGGTCCTCGGCCACCACCTGGCCAAAGCCACCGATGATGGAAAGCAGCGTCTCGCCCAGTCGGATCTGGGCCTCCTCGTCAGACGGCGAGAAGCCTGACTTGCGGCCGTCGGCTGATCGGTAGTAGGTGCGGTACATCCCGATAACGTGGTCCACCCGGAAAAGCCCAAACATCTCGCCGGCCCGACTGGCCCGCTGGCGCATCCAGCGAAAACCTGTGTGCTCCATGGCGTGCCAATCGTAGAGCGGCAAGCCCCAGTCTTGGCCCGTCGGAGAAAACGGGTCAGGCGGCGCGCCCACCCGCATGTCCAGACGGAACAACCCGCGGTTGTTCCACACGTCTGAAGAATCGCCCGACACCACAAAGGGCAGATCGCCCATGAAATCCACGCCCAGTGCCCGCACCTGAGAGCGCGCCTTGTGCCACTGGCCATCGAGTTGCCATTGCAGCCAGCAGTGGAAGAGCAGCTCGTCCACGCTTTCTTCGATCACGCGCGAGAGCGCTGCGGGCACGCGATCGCGCAACTCGGCCGGCCATTCTTGCCAGTGCTTGGCCAGGCGGTCGTGCAGGACGCAATACAGGCCATGTTCGGCCAGCCAGTCGTGCTCCTCGCGAAAACGCCGCAGTTCCATCGCGCGGGCACTGCGCTGGTTCCATTCTTTCTCAAGAAACCCCTGGAACGCGCGGCGAAACGCCCGCAGCTTGAGCGACCGCACGCGCTGCCAGTCCACCGTGGGGCAGGCCGCCACCTCGTCGAGCAGGCGCTGATCGGCCGGCGACAGTGCGGCCCGTCCCCCGGCCGCGACGAAGTCCTCGCATTCATCGAGGCCCAGGTACACGGGATCGATGGCAAAAGCTGTGCTGGCCGAGTAGGGGCTGGTCTCTCCGCCGCGCACCTCGTTGACCGGAAGCAACTGCACCACGGCCAGCCCGGCCTCGCGCGCCCAGGCGCCCAGGCGCGCCAGATCCGGGATCTCGCCCACGCCCCACCCGGTCTTGCTGCGCACGGAAAATAGCGGGATGAGCACACCCGCCCGTCGCGGGCGCGCAACGCGGCGGCCGCTTGTGCTTTCAAGCTCCTTTGTGCTTTCAAGCTCCATCGAGTTCACGTGATCTCATATCGGGTCTATGATGGAGAATCTTGTCGCCCATGACTGACAATAGTTCTACACCAACCGGAAGCGTGTCTGGTCGCCGCCTGCTGCTCACCGGGGGGGCCGGGTTCATCGGATCCCACCTGACTGAGCGCCTGGCCGCGGACAACGATATCGTGATTCTCGACACCCTCCGGCGCAACGCTCTGTCGTCGGCAGGCCTGGACAAGCATCCCCATGTGAAGCTCATCCAGGGCGACGTGCTCGACGCTGCGGTGGTTCGCCAAGCCATGGAAGGCTGTGACGCGGTCATTCACCTGGCCTCAATCGCTGGGGTCGACACCGTGCTCAAGAACCCCGTGCTCACCATGCGCGTGTCGCTTCTCGGCACCATGAACGTGCTGGAGGCAGCCGCGGCCAAAGGCGGGGTCAAGCGCTTGATCGACTTCTCCACCAGCGAGGTCTTTGGTCGCTACGCCTACAACGTGACCGAGTGGGACGCCACCACCCTGGGCGCGGTGGGTGAAGCGCGCTGGACCTACGCCGTGGCCAAGCTGGCCACCGAGCATCTGGCCATGAACTACTGGAAGCAGTACCAGCTTCCCGCCTGTTCCATTCGCCCGTTCAACATCTATGGTCCGCGCCAGGTGGGGGAAGGCGCGGTCCACCATTTCATCATGCGCGCGTTGCGGGGCGAGCCTGTGCAGGTACACAACGACGGTTCGCAGATCCGCGCCTGGTGCTACGTCGACGACATCGTGGATGGGATCCTGCTGGCGCTCGAACGCGAGCAGGCGGTCGGCCACGCCTTCAACATCGGCAACCCGCGCTCCACCCTGACCATCTATGCCTTGGCCAAGGAGATCATCCGGCTTGCCTCCAGTTCGTCCCACATCGAGCATGTGCCCTGGAAACAGGCCGATGTAGAGCTACGCATCCCCAACATCGACAAGGCCAAGGAGCTGCTCGCCTTCCAGCCGCTCATCGATCTAGAGGAGGGCCTCTTGCGCACCATCTACTGGTATCGTCGGCACCTGGATTCCCCATGAGTGACGTTGTCCTGCGCGCTGACGATCTGGCCAAGACCTTCAGGCTGGGCTTTCTGCGCAAGCGCATCGAGGCGGTGAAGCAGGCCAGCTTCGAGGTCCGGCGCGGCGAGATCTTCGGCTACCTGGGCCCCAACGGATCGGGCAAGACCACCACCCTCAAGATGTTGATGGGGCTGGTCTTCCCTTCGCGTGGCCGCGCCGAGGTGCTGGGCCGGCCCGTGCCCGATCGGCAGGCCAAACGCCGTCTCGGCTATCTGCCCGAGAGCCCCTATTTCTATGACTATTTGACGCCCGAGGAATTCCTCGACCTAGTCGGCGCCCTGTTCGACGTGAAACGGGCCGATCGTCGCGCCCGCGCGGACCGCCTCATCGAGCGCGTAGGTCTTTCGTCCGCGCGCGGCCGGCCCTTGCGCAAGTTCTCCAAGGGCATGCTCCAGCGCATCGGCATCGCACAAGCCCTGATGGGCGAGCCCGAACTGGTGGTGCTGGACGAGCCCATGACCGGGCTCGACCCCATCGGCCGCAAGGAGATCCGCGATCTCATGCTCGACCTCAAGCGCGAAGGTCGCACCGTACTCTATTCGACGCACATCCTGCCCGACGTGGAGATGACCTGCGACCGCGTGGCCATGATCTTCGCTGGCCGCATCCGCAACGTGGGGCCGCTCTCCGAGTTGCTCACCGCGCGCCTGTTGTCCACCGAGGTGTGTTTGCGGCCAGGTGCAGCGGGCCTGCCCGACCTGCCGCAAGGCGCGCGCAAGATCGAGAGTCCCGACGGCCTGGTCATCGACCTGCCGGCCGACGCCGACGTGGACGCGTTCTTGCGCGCCGTGCTCGCCGCGGGAGCGCGCGTGCATTCGCTCACCCCGCGCCGAGAATCGCTGGAGGATCTCTTCGTGCGCGAGGCCACCAGCCAGAGACAGGGGGCGACATGAGGCGCATCCAGGCCATTGCGTGGAACACTTTCCGCGAAGCGGTGCGGAACAAGATCCTCTACAGCCTGCTCTTCTTCGCGGTGCTGATCATCCTGTCCGCTCTCGCCATGGGCAACCTCACCTTGCACGAAGAGATCCGTATGACCCGCGACATCGGGCTCTTCGGCATCGACGCCTTTGGTGTGATCATCGCCATCTTCGTGGGTGTGAACCTGCTCTACAAAGAGCTGGACCTGAAGACCGTGTACACCATCCTGCCCAAGCCGCTGCACCGCTGGGAGTTTGTGCTGGGCAAGTGGTTGGGCATGCTTCTCACCCTGGCCGTTCAAATGGGCGTCATGGGTCTGGTGCTGGGCCTGACCCTGTGGTGGCAAGGGGCGCAGTTCGACACGCCCATGGTCAAGGCGGTGTGGCTGCTCTTCGTCAACGTCATGCTGGTCACCTCCATCGCGGTGTTCTTCTCGGCTTTCTCCAGCCCATTTCTCTCGGGCTTCTTCGCCCTCGGTTGCTTCCTGGTGGGCCGGTCGGTGCCTGACATTCGCGCCCTGGCCGCCAAGCTGGGCCCCCTGGCCAAGACCGTGCTGGAGACTGGCTGCAGCCTCATGCCCAACATGCACCTCTTCTACCCCTCGGG
>PMBY01000533.1 GCA_003153875.1 Myxococcales bacterium
TCCAGGGCGACGGCGTCGGCATCCGCTCGTGCGGCTCGAATCGACGTGGAACGCTGTCCGAAGAGGGGCAAGGGAACCGCCAGCGATGTCCCCAGGCGAGCGGTTTGGCGGGCAGTCGACACGGTCAGGGTGGGATTGTTCAGAGCTCCGGCAATATCCACTTCGGCGTTCGAGATGCCNNGCAAGCCGCACGTCCGGGGCCACGCGCTCCGCCGCCGCGCGGGCTTCGGGAAATGAAATCTCGCGTGCCCACGATGACTGAGGCGCAAGCAGAGTCGCCAGAATCACGCCCAGACCGGCAANNGCAGCTCACCGTTGCAAATGTGCGGACGAGATGGCAGACCATCCTGGCGCGCGGCTCAGGCGAGCGCATGCGTGGCGTTCGACACGGGAGGCTTCCATGAGGTTGTTTGCGTCGATTTTTGCGATCGTGCTTGCCAGCACCGTTTCGGCCCGCAATGCGGTCTCGGCGCAGGGTGAGAAACCAAAGGGCGAGCCGGCAAAGTCATACCGCGTGTTGCAGAAGATTCCGATACCGGGGGACGGCGGTTACGACTACCTCTACCTGGACGTTTCGGCCAAGCGGCTGTACGTCTCGCACGGTACCGAGGTCGCGGTGCTCGACGCGACCACGAGCGCGATGGTCGGCACGATCGCAGGCCTGGCCGGCGTGCACGGCATCAGCGTCGTGCCCGGGATCGGCAAGGGATTCATCACCAACGGGAAGTCGGGGATGGTCACGGTCTTCGATCCCAAGACGCTCAAGTCCACGGGCGAGATCAAGAGCACCGGCAAGAACCCCGATGCCCTGATCTACGACCCGTCGTCGCGCCGGCTGTTCGTGTTCAACCACAGCAGCGGCCAGGTGACTGCGATCGATCCCGCGACGAANNGTCGAGGACAAGAGCGAGATCGTGCGCATCGATTCAAAGAAGATGGCGATCGCCGGGCGTTTCCCCCTGGCACCGTGTGAAGAGCCGACCGGCATGGCTCTCGATGCCAAGAACAGCCGCTTGTTTGTCGGCTGCGGCAACAACATGATGGCCGTGGTCGACGCCAACTCGGGCAAGGTCGTCACCACACTTCCCATCGGACCGGGCGTCGACGGAACCGATTTCGATGCCACCACCGGGGAGGTGTTCAATGCGTGCGGCAAGGATGGCACGCTGTCCGTGATCCATCAGGATGCCGCGGACAAGTACCATATCGTGCAGAACCTCAGGACCCAGCTTCGCGCACGAACCCTGGCGGTAGATTCCACGTCNNAAACCGAGGCCGCCCACGTTGCCCGGTACCTTCGTCGTGCTTGTCGTCGGCTATTGACCGATCACACCCAGTCCGCACAGAGCAACTCGGCCTGTTTCAGAACGGTCTTGACCGCTTCTTCCTGAAGATCCGGCGGGTAGCCAAACTTGTTCAGGATGCGCTTCACGATCACCCTGATTTTTGCCCGCGCACTTTCGCGCACGGTCCAGTCGATGGTCACGCTGGTGCGCACCTTGGTGATGAGTTCGGCGGCGATGACCTTGAGCTTGGCGTCGCCCATCACTTGCACCGCACTCTCGTTGGCGGCCAGGGCGTCGTAGAATGCTACCTCGTCGTCGTTCAGGCCAAGGTCTGCCCCGCGTTTTCCCGCGGCGTCTAGCTCTTTCGCCAGCTTGATGAGTTCTTCGATGACCTCCTGGGTGGCGATGGCGCGGTTGTGGTAGGCGTTGAGCGCCTTCTTGAGCTTTTCGGAAAACAGCTCCGACTGGACCAGGTTGCGCTTGGAGCGAATCTTGATTTCGTCCTTGAGCAGTTTCTCCAGCAGCTCGGCGGCGACGTTCTTGTGTTTCAGGCCGCGAACCTCAGCGAGGAATCGGTCGTCCAGGATGCTGATGTCCGGCTTCTGCAAGCCAGCGGCGGTGAATACGTCGATGACCTGGCCATCGGTGGTGATGGCCATGGACACGAGCTGGCGGATAGCAGCGTCGATCTGCTCTGGCGTCTTGGCGCTGGTTCCGCTCTTCTTGTTCAAGGCTGATTGAACGGCCTGGAAGAAAGAGACGTCGTCGCGAATCTCCGTGGCCTCGTCGCTGGCCGCGCACAGGGCGAAAGCACGAGATAGGTCGGTCACCACTTGCACGAAGCGCTGCTTGCCGTCTTCCTGCGCGAGGATTTGTTCCTGGCCTGCGGGGATGAGGGCGAGCTTCTCGGCAGGCTTGCCCGTGATCCATTTTCCCCAGTCCAGGCCGTGCAGCATGTCGCTGGCGATACCGTGCTTTTCCAGCATCACGGCGATGGCTTGCTTCGGGTCGTTGGCAGCGTCACCCTTGCCGCCGCTCTCGGTGTAGGTCGCAAGCGCGTGCTTGAGCTGGTCGGCGAGGCCAAGGTAGTCGACCACCAGGCCACCTGGCTTGTCGCGAAAGACTCGGTTCACGCGTGCGATGGCCTGCATGAGCCCATGCCCTCGCATCGGCTTGTCGGCGTACATGGTGTGCAAGCAGGGCGCATCGAAGCCAGTCAGCCACATGTCGCGCACGATGACGATACGGAACGGATCGCGGCTGTCCTTGAAACGGACCGCCAGCTTGCGCCGCCTGTCCTTGTTACGAATGTGCGGCTGCCACTCGGGCCCGTCATCAGCACCGCCGGTCATCACCACCTTGACCACGCAGGCTTTGCCCTTCTCGGCCTCAACGTCGTCATCCTTGGCACTGGCCCAAGCGGGCCGCAGTTTGATGATGGCCTCGTAGAGAGCCACACAAATTCGACGGCTCATACACACGATCATTGCCTTGCCGTCCATCGCCTCCCAGCGCTTCTCGAAGTGCGTCACCAGGTCGGCGGCAACAATCTTCAAGCGCTTCGGGTCGCCCACCAGCGCCTCCAAAGCCGCCCACTTGGTCTTCAGCTTTTCGCGGTTTGACTGCTCCTCGCCCTCGGTGATTTCCTCGAATTCCTCGTCGATCTTGGGCAGTTCGGCGGCATTCAACGCCAGTTTGGCGATGCGGCTTTCGTAGTAGATCGGCACCGTGGCCTTGTCGGCTACAGCGCGCTGGATGTCGTAGATGCTGATGTAGTCGCCAAAGACGGCGCGGGTGTTGGCGTCGGTCTTCTCGATGGGTGTGCCGGTGAAGCCGATGAAGGAAGCCTCGGGCAGGGCATCGCGCATGTGCCGGGCCAGGCCGTCGATGAGGTCGTACTGGCTGCGGTGAGCTTCATCGGCGATGACGATGATGTTCCGGCGGTCGCTCAGCCTCGGCATCCTCTCGCCCTTTTCGGGCAGGAACTTCTGGATGGTGGTGAAGACCACGCCGCCGCTCGCGACTGCCAGCAGCTCTCGCAGGCGCTCGCGGCTCTCAGCCTGCACGGGCGTCTGGCCAAGAACATCCTGGCAGCGCTGGAACTGGCCGAAGAGCTGGTCATCAAGATCGTTCCGGTCCGTCAGCACGACCAGCGTCGGGTTTTGCATGGCTGGATGGCGAATCACCCGAGCGGCGTAGAAGAGCATCGAGAAGCTCTTGCCGCTGCCCTGCGTGTGCCAGACCACGCCTGCGCGTCGGTCGCCAGGCTTTCCATCGTGCATCCGTCCCGCCCAATACACGCCCCGTTCCTCGCCAGCCTTGGTGCCTTTGCCCATGCCGCTGGCACGAATGGTTTCCTGCACCGCCAGGTTCACCGCGTGGAACTGGTGGTAGCCGGCAATGATCTTGTGAAGCGCGCCGCTGTCGGGGTCTTCCTCGAACACGATGAAATGCTGGAGCAGGTCCAGAAAGCGCCGCCGGTCGAACACCCCGCGCACCATTGTCTCCAGCTCCAAGGCCGTTTTCGGCGCGTCACCCTCGCCGTCAATCGTGCGCCAGACCTTGAACCATTCCTGGTTGGCAGTCAGCGAGCCGATGCGCGCCTCCAGACCGTCGCTGACCACCAGCGCGGCATTGAAGTGCATCAGCGACGGAATCTCGGCCTTGTAGGTGCGGAGCTGGTCGTAGGCCGTCCAGATGGTCGCGTCTTCGTCGGCGGCATTCTTGAGCTCGATGAGGCCAAGAGGCAGCCCGTTGACGAACACCACCATATCCGGACGCCGGTTGTTCTGGCCCTCGATGACCGTGTACTGGTTCACCACCAGCCAGTCATTCGCCGCAACCGACTGGAAATCCACCAGCAGCACATGGTCGCCCGCGACGGTGTCGTCGGGCCTCGGGTATTCCACCTCGACGCCATCGCGAAGCAACTTGTGGAAAGCGCGGTTGGTTTGCGTGAGCGAAGGCGTCGCCAGCCGCAGCACCTTCCTCAGCGCGTCTTCGCGTGCATCTTCGGGAATGGCCGGGTTCAGCCGCTGGATGGCCTCGCGCAAGCGTCCCACCAGCACCACGTCGCCGAAGCTCTCGCGCTCCGCCGCAGGTTCGCCTGGTGCCAGGTTCGGCCCGTGTGCGACCGTATAGCCCAGCTCCACGAACCAAGTCAGGGCAGCGTCTTCGACGGTGGATTCGTTGAAGGTCATGGGAGGCACGGATTCGCACGAAGCGCGGCAGATTTCCTCATCGCATCTTTGGTCACTTGCCAAGTCCTTGCTGCGTCAGCTTTCGGAACTGCTTCGGCCACCGTGCGGGTGGGGACAAACAGATGCCGTCGGCCCGCACAAACGCGCAGACGGTGTCGAGAGAGTGCTTCGCGCAGATATCTGGACGCGTATGACGACAGCCAACCGTCTGTCCCTCGGTATCAGAAGGAAGCGGGGGCTCATGGAAGCGACGCGCTTGCCTGGATACTTTCTTCGCCGTCATCCCGAAACCCCAGCATGGCGCGAATCAGTGAAGATTTCGATCTCCCCAGAAAGCAGCTTCGGCAGCAGCGTGTCGCGCAGGCTAGCGAGGGTGCGGGATTGGATACGGTTACCAACGATTTGCTCGATGAGCGGCGAGGCGACGCTGGTCATGACGTCCAGCAATGGCCGTGGTGGAACAATGACCTTTGCGGCTGTTAGGTGGCCACGCTGGATGTGGCCCATTGTGGTCGCCTTGCCAGCGGCGATGAGGCGGAATTCGTCGAGGTGGTGCAGCGTCCAGAGATAGCAGAACCATTTCGGAAACTCGGCCGATGTGACCTTGAACAGGTGCTGGTTCAGCGCACCTGAGCCACCGCACCAAAGCTCGACCTCAAGACTGCCCGACCATGAGAACAGCACATCGCCGTCGTGGATGATGTACTCAGGTGGCAGGTCGGCGCTGCAGCGGTCTGCTCCATCGGTGTCGCCCTTGCGGAGCTGGGCAATCTTAATTACCGAAAGAGTGGAGCCATCGCCCGGAGGATAGTTCTGGAGGGCGAGACCGTTCAGGTAATTTGCTGTTTCGTCAAGGCTGCGTACTTTCCACCCCTGCGGAATGGGACCAAGGGGCGAGTCTTGAAAGGCAGCGGAAAAGAGCGCTGCGGTGGCTTTGTCGAGGCCGTCGGGTTTGCGACCGTCGAGTTTGGCGCGGACGGGGTCAAAATCCACGAACCAGCTCTGGAACAGTGCCCGCGCCATCGCTTCCAGGGTCGCGTTCATCCGCCGGTTCAACTCGATCTTGTCGTCCAGCACCCCAAGCACCGCCGCGATGGCCTTTTGCTGGGCGAGGGGTGGCAGGACGATTTGCAACTGTCTCTGCGCTGTAATTGGAATTTGATTCCGCGTCGTGTGGCTCATCACAGCCGCCAACTGATTTTGGAAGTCAGCACCGGAGAAATAGGCGGCCAAGTATCGCGGGAAGATCCTTGAATTATCCAACCGAAAGTAAGTCAGTGAGGTGCCAATCAACAGCCGACCAGTAAAGTCCGGCACTATTCCCACACGTCCGATAGTTGCATTGTGGGACAGGAGAACGTCACCGGGCTTTAGAAACCCAAAATGCAGCCTGTCCGCCTTGTCATCGGCAAGGCGCGGCGCGCCGTCAACATCGAGTCTTCCTTCGCTGAGCGATTTCGCTGTAAGGAACGGCACGCCACTGGTGCCGAACTCCTCAACCCTCGGGTAGTCTGAGCCGTGGTTTCCGTCTTTGTGACCAGTGATCGCTCCCGATTCGAGAAGCGATTCGATAGTCACCTTTGGCCACTCACCCGCCATATCCCAACCCCTTCAGGTTCGTCATCACGATCCCCCCTTGCGGAAGCCGATGCGGGGCTTCTCCTTGGGCGCGGGGGTCATCAAGTCGCGAATGGCCTCGAAGACCATTTTGAATTGACCGTCGTACTTCCTTTCCAGGGCCGCCAGTTTGCGGGCGAGTTCGGTGTTTTGTTGCAACATCTGCCGCAGGCGCACGAAGGCCCGCATGATTTCGATATTCACGTGAACGGCGCGCTGGCTGCGCAGGACGCTGGACAACATGGCCACGCCTTGTTCGGTGAAGGCATAGGGTTCGGTGCGACGGCCCCCGCGCCCGGCCTTTGAGGTCACAGATTGTGACCTCAAAGAGGTCGCTTCCTCCTGGCTGAGCTGGAACATGAAATCCTCGGGAAACCGGTCCAGGTTCCGCTTGACGGCTTGGTTGAGCGCTTTGACGGGTACTTCGTAGAGCGCAGCCAGCCCACTGTCGAGCATCACCTTCTGCCCGCGCAGAACAAGGATGGCGTGTTCGATGCGCTCCGCTGGCACAAGCAGCTTGTCAGCCATTCACATCGCTCCTTCCGTTCAAGGTCACAATCTGTGACCGCAAAGACATCGCCCTATCCGCCATACCCCAGCCCCTTCAAATTCGCCTTGATGGCCTTCTCCAGCTTCGCGCCCTCCACAAACTGCCCGGTCAGTTCTGCCACCAGCCGCGCCATCTTCTCGGCGAAGGGCTCGCCGTCGTCTTCGACTTCCTCGGCACCGACGTAGCGGCCAGGGGTGAGCACGTGGCCGTGGGTGGCGATTTCGGCGGTCGTGGCGGACTTGCAGAAGCCAGCGACGTCCTTGTACTTGCCCGCGCCTTTGTCGCCCCGCCAGGCGTGGTAGGTGCCAACGATCTTATCTAGGTCGGCGTCGGTCAGCTCGCGGTGGACGCGGTCGATGAGGGGGCCCATTTTCCGCGCGTCGATGAAGAGGGTTTGCTTGCGACGGTCGCGGAAGCCGCGTCTGGCGTCGGCGCGTTTGCTTTTCGCCAAAAACCAGAGGCAGACGGGGATC
>PMBY01000221.1 GCA_003153875.1 Myxococcales bacterium
GTGGGCACGACCACGCTCACGGAAAGTGGCCGGGGCGTTGTGCGGACGTCCCGCCGGCGCAAAGCATAGAGCCGATAGAGCGAGAACCGCTCGACCAGCGGCAACTTGGCCAAGTAGCGATTGACCAGCGAGGCCAGGCCTGGCACCTGCAAGGGAAGCAGCAACCGGTCCTCGAAGCGAACCATCTCGAGGCCGGTGATGTTGAACAGGTTGTGAAAATCGTTGTGCGACAACCAGTTCGTCGTGGGAGCCGGTGTTTTCCAACCCACTGTCTCTGCCACCCGCGCGGCAAACTCCCACAGGTAGTTGTAGGCCGTCAGATAGATCAGCCCATGCTCAGTCAGTCGATCGCGCAGGCTTTCCAGCCAGGCGCGCACGTCTGTCACCGTGTGGCACAAGCGATCGCAAATCACGGCGTCGAAATTCCGTCCCGGCGACAGACACTCGACTCTGCCCACCTCGAAAGTGATCTCCGGATGGCGCCGCTGCGCTTCAGCCGCCAGCTCGCTCGAATAGGCAATGCCCACGCGTTCCTGGTTGGGCAAAGCGCCAACCAGATCGCCGGTGCGGCAACCCACCTCCACCACCGATGCGTCGACCGGGATCCAGCGCCGTAGCGTCGCACGCAGATCCTCATCCAGAAAGTCGCGCGCGGCCGGGTGACGCGGGGGCTCGAAAGCCATCCGGTGAAAGTAGTCTGCCCAGGCCTCCGCGAGCGCCTCCGGCGAGCCAGGGCCAGATCCCGCAGGCGATGGCGAAGATTCTGATCCAGGCATGGGAACCTAGAAGTCCGTATCCACCAACGGGAAGATCTTCTTGAAGCGCTGCCCCGGCTTGAGAATGATCACTTCGTTGCGCTCGATCATCAGGTCGGGGTTGGTGAAGGTGAGCCGATGCTTTCCGCAGGCCAGGCTGTAGTCCATGAGCGGGGTGCTCTTGCCGGTCGGCTTGCCATCGATGGCCACCTCGGCCCACGGCTTGGAACCGATGGTCGCCACGCATTCCGCTCCGCCCCCGGCCCCGAGCCTCCCCTCGCGTTCGAAGACGTCTTCGTCGCCCGCCGGCTTGCCTCGCGTCTTGCCGCCTGCTGCGGATTTCTGGTCGCCGGAGCTATCGTCGCTCACCGCCTCCACTCGCCCCCCACCCCGGTTCGCCCGGTGCGAACCGCCGAATGACTTCCCTCGGTTGTCGGCCACCGCGCTCGGGCCTGCTCCCGGCGCTGGCAGCGAAGCGACAGGCGCGCTCGGCTGTCGCGCCCCCGTGCGTCCGGATGTCGACGCGCCAACGGGCTCGCGAGTGGCTTGAATCTTGAGCGTCTGGCCTGGCTCCTGATAGACCTCCTGACGCCAGTCCCTGAAGCGCGGATCACCCTTGATTTCGAGCACGTGGCGGCCGGGTGTTATGCGAGAAGCCCTAAAGTTGGTGGTGGCCTGTTTCCCTGTCTCGTTGACGGCAAAGGCCTGTCCATCGAGCCACACCAGACCGCCGGGTGGCTGGCTCGTCAACTCGAAGCCCGTGTCGGGCGATGCCTCTAGCTCGATCTCCACGCGCTCCACCCGCGCGGTGCGAATCTCTACGTCTTGCTCACGGGCCAGGTAGCCATCACGCACAACCGCCAGGTGGTAGATGCCGGGCCGTCGTTCAATCACGTAGGGCGGTCCCTCGTGCAGGCCAACCCCGTCGACGGTCACTCGCGCATCCGACGGCTTGACAGCAATCTGCATCTTTCCCGACCGGGTCAGGTAGAGATAGGCTCCCCCACTGCCGAGCGCCATGAACGCGAGAAAAAGCAGGTAGTACTTGATACGTGAGGGCGGCCGCAGGGACAAAGCGGCCGCAGCCGCCGTCGCGGCGTCCATGCCGCCCGACAAGCGTGGCCCCGGCAAGCCATAGGGCTGGCCTGGCATGCCAGCAGCGGGATAGCCCAGCGACCCCTGGTCGAACCCCGACAGCGACGGCGGTGGAAAAAACGACGGCGGCACTGGCATGGCCGGCGAGGACCCCCCTGGAAGGGGCGCGTTGAGTGCGCCCACGCCCAGCAGCGTCTGGCGTAGCGCCGGGCGAGGCGGCGCGGGCGCGGTCGGCGCCGTCAAGGGTGCAAACATGGGGCGACCCAGCGGCGCGGGAGCCTGCGGCGTCGCACGAGCAGGCGCCAGGGGTGCCATCGCCGGTCGTGGCGCGCGAGGTGGCCCTGGTAGCGGGCCGGTCTTGGCGGGCACAGCCGGCCGGGCCGGAGGCGGCAAAGGGAGCTGCCGGACCGGTGGAGTCTGGCCCATGCCCATCACAGTCTGACGAAGCGGCGCTGGCTGATTCTCTTTGTGGGTCGGAGCCTTCTCGGAGAAGGTTGAGGGCGCGGGGAACCCCTCGTTCATCTCGGCCAGAGTGGCCTCAGAGAGCGGAACCGCGACCGTCTTGTCCTCGGGGCCAAGAAACCCCCCGTCGGCCCGGGCTGGCGGCGTGTCTGCACCCACCGGCTTGTCGAAGATCGCTGTCTCCATCTCCTCGTCGTCCCAGCCCAGCGCCTGGTCGTCCTTCGCCCGAGACGACGCGCCTCGCGCCGGCGCCTCCACGTCCACCTCGACAGGTTCGATCTCTTCTATCTCGTCGGCCGATGGGCTGATCGGGGGAGCCTCGTCGACATGCAAACCAGCGGAAAAGGTCCGCTTCATCCAAACTGACAGGTCTTTGCGCGACGAGAACTGGCCAACGGAATACAGGAAAGCCTGCAAGTCGTCGTGCAAGTCGAGAGCGTTCTGGTAGCGGTCCTCCACGTCCTTGGCCAACGCCTTGAGAACGATACGTTCCAGCGGCTCAGGAATCTTTGAGTTGAGTGAAGACGGCGGGACAATCTCCACGTTGCGGACCTTCTCCAAGGTCGAAAAATCGCTCTCGCCCACGAACAGCCGCTGGCCCGCGAGCATTTCGTAGAGAATGATTCCCAGGGCGAAGATGTCGCTGCGCCGGTCGATGGGCAGTCCGCGCACTTGCTCGGGCGACATGTAGCCGAACTTGCCTTTGAGAATTCCGGCCTGGGTCTTGGATGCCTTGCCTGCCGCCTTGGCGATGCCGAAGTCGATGAGCTTGACCTCACCCTCATATCCAATCAGCACGTTCTGTGGCGAGATGTCGCGGTGGACGAGGTTGAGCGCCCGCCCTTGAGCGTCGCGCTTGTTGTGCGCGTAGTCTAGCCCCTCGCAAACCTGCATGATCACGAAGCACACCTGAGGCAGGGGCATGGTCTGGGTGTGCCGGTGCAGATCGTCGAAGATGCCCCGCAAGTCGCGCCCGTGGACATATTCCAGGGCGATGAAGTACGCGTCGTCCACCTTGCCGAGATCGAAGATCTGGGCGATGTTCGCGTGCTGCAATTGCACCGCGATCTTCGCCTCATCGATGAACATCGTGATGAACTCTTCGTCCTCGGCGATGTGGGGCAGAATGCGCTTGAGCGCAACGATTCGCTCGAAGCCCTCCAC
>PMBY01000243.1 GCA_003153875.1 Myxococcales bacterium
ACCTCGGTGGGCGAGGGCAGAAAGTCACAGACCGCGTCCAGCAAGGGCTGTACGCCCTTGTTGCGCAAGGCCGAGCCAGCCAGCACAGGAACCAACTTGCACGCGAGCGTGCCCTTGCGCAGGGCCGCCACCAGCGCGGCCGTTTCCACTGGCTTGCCTTCGAGGTACGCGGCTGCGATGCCGTCGTCGAAGTCCGCCGCGGCTTCCACCAGTTTGTCGCGCGCGGCGGCCACCGCTTCGGCCATGGACGAGGGCACGCTGTCCTCGCGCGGTGGATCATCTTCTGCGCCCGAGAAGAAGATGGCGCGCTCGCGCACCAGATCCACCACGCCGGCGAAATGGTCCTCGGCGCCGATGGGAAGTTGCACCGGCACCGGCCGCGCGCCCAGGCGCGTACGAATCTCGTCGACCGCCGCCTGAAAGTCCGCGCCGGGGCGGTCCATCTTGTTGATGAACGCCAGTCGGGGCACGTGGAACTGATCGGCCTGGTGCCACACGGTCTCGGACTGCGGCTCCACTCCGGATACGCCACAGAACACGACCACCGCGCCGTCCAGCACGCGCAACGAGCGCTCCACCTCTATGGTGAAGTCAACGTGTCCGGGCGTATCGATGAGGTGAATCTCGTGTGTCTCGCCCGCCCGTTTCCATTCCAGGGTGGTGGCCGCCGCGGTGATGGTGATGCCGCGTTCGCGCTCCTGCGCCATCCAGTCCATCTGCGCCTCGCCGTCGTGGACCTCGCCGATCTTGTGGATGCGGCCGGCGTAGTACAGGAAGCGCTCGGTGACGGTGGTCTTGCCGGCGTCGATGTGGGCCACGATGCCGATGTTGCGCACGCGCGCCAGCCTCGACAGCTTGCGGGGTTTTGCGACGGGGGCTGGCGTTTCTTCGGACATGACGGCGCGGATTATAGGAAGTCGATCGTCGACAGTCGACAGGCAAGCGTCATGGTCATGCGGCCTGCGTCGTTCGGCAGTATAGTCGCCCACCATGACCCGCACCGAGTTCCAGTCCGAGTTGCAACGCCTGCGCCGCGAGGCCGGCGTGACCGAAGCGAACGCGGGCAGCTTCCGCAGTGACGACTGCCGGGGCTGCTTACGCTGCATGTTCTGCTCGGGCTGCACCAACTGCTACCGCTGCACCCACTGCACCGGATGTGAAGCCACCACGGGCAGCTCGCACTGCCTGCGCTGCACCGGCTGCCACGATTGTTCACACTGCCAAGACTCGCAGGGCTGCACCGGCTCGGCCTACTTGGTCCAGTGTGCCTCGTGCAGCGACTGCACCTACTGCACCGGTTGCGTGGGCCTGGCGCGCAAGGAGTTCCATATCCTCAACCAGCCCTACAGCCGCACCGAGTACTTCGCTCTCATCAAGACGCTTCTGGGATGAACCCGATGGGTGGGGTGGAGCGAACGCTGGTGTCCGCCCGAATCTCGACAAATTCTTAGAAGGTTGTCAAAAGGGCGCGCCCTTCCTGTCAGTGGGCTGGGTCCAGCCTTCTGAGTTCGCTGAACGGCTCATTCGGGAAGGAGACGTCGCATGAAAAGGATCTGCTTGTTGGCTTTCGCGGTCTCTCTGACTGCTTCGGTGGCCTGTTCCGACAACGGCACTCAGCCCCCCATCGGCGGTGCGCAGGGTACGGCTGGCAGCGGAACGGGCGGATCCAGCGCTATTCCGGGCACAGGAGGCACGGCGACCGCGAGTGGCGGAGAGACAGGCGGTCAGACCGGTGCGGCAGGCGCCAGCGGCTACAGCGCTGGCACGACAGCGGCGAGCGTTCCGACGGGCGGATCGACACCGACCGGCGGCTCAACCACGGCCGGGGGCTCGACCGGTGGTGGCGGCACGACTCCGACCGGCGGCTCGACCCCCACCGGCGGTACGGTCCCAACAGCTGGCACGACCCCGACCGGCGGCTCGACCCCCACCGGCGGCACGGTCCCAACGGCTGGCTCGACCCCAACGGNNTCGACCCCAACGGCTGGCTCGACCCCGACGGCTGGCTCGACCCCGACGGCTGGCTCGACCCCGAGCGGCGGTTCCAGGGCGACAGGCGGATCGGCCCCGAGGGGCGGTTCGACCGTGGTTGGAACCGCTGGCAGCACGGGAATGGGCGGGGCGGGAGGCGCTGGCGGCTCCACCCAGCCGCCGTCGACTGGCCCATGCAGTGTCCTGCCAGTCAGTCCCAGTCCCACGCCTCAGGCCAAGAACCTGCTCTGCTTCTTCTACAGCCAATACGGCAACCACGTCGTGTCAGGCCAGCAGGAAACCAGCTGGTCCAATCCAGCCGGCGACATCGATTGGTACGCCAGCAACGGGCTCAAGTATCCAGCCATTCTTGGCGGTGACTTCATGTATCCCTCGGGGGGCAGCGCCACCTCCCCCATCTCCGGCATCACGCGCGCCATCGCCTACTGGAACGCGGGTGGCATTTCCATGTTCCGCTACCACATGGGAGTGCCGGTAGCCGGCTCGACCTATTTGAACGACAACTACAACGGTACCAACGGCGCCATGTCGACTGCCCCTACCACCCTTTTCAGCGCCGCGATCACGGCCGGGACCCCAGAAAATACGGCGTTCGTTAACAGGCTCGACTATGTGGCCTTCCAGATCAAGACCATGCAGACCGCCAACGTACCCATCGTATTGGCGATCTTTCACGAGGTGCAGCCCAACGGGTGGTTCTGGTGGAGCAAAGGAACCGGAGCCCAGCTCATCGCCCTGTGGAAGTACACCTTCGACTACATGACGACGACGAAGGACCTCCACAATATCATTTGGCTCATGCCTTTCAGTGGCCTCAATGGCAGCAGCGCCACTCAATTCGGTGCCTACTACCCGGGCAAGGATGTCGTCGATCTTTCGGGTCCGGACTACCAGAGCGATGCCGCAACCTACGCCAAGGTCAAGACCGTGGTCGGGGCCACCATGCCCATCACTCTGCACGAAGCGAGCAAGCTTCCCGATCCCAGCACGATGTTCCCCAGTAGCGCGCCGTGGGTGCTCTTCAATGTCTGGGCCGGCTCACAGAAATCCAACACCTCGATTACCACCGCATACAACAGCCCCCTCTGCGTCACGCGCGACAAGGTGCCCAATCTGAAGTAGCTGTCACGGGGAGTGGCGCACGCTCCGCATGGAGGAGGCATAGGGCGAACAAACCCACATTTCTCCAGGTGTCATCAAGTCTCCGAATGTCCGACAACGCCCTGGTTCCTATGGGGGCGAATTGGGGCCTACGTTGGTTAGGACAAACAGATAGTTGTCCCAGCGACCGCGCGGATGATGCTGATAGTAGTAGGGCATCTCGGCGCGCGCAGCCGCCATGTCGTGCAAGTAGATGTATGCTTGCACCAGCAGGCCGTCGCGCTCGTCCGAGTCGGGCGAATCGCCGAAACGCTGGCGCGCCTCGAGGGCCGCCTCAACGGCCTTGGCCGGGTTGGACTTGTAGTTGTCCCGGACCTGCCTCAGCAACGCAGTCTCGGGGGAAATTTCTGGTTCAGCAGGATTGGCAGCACCTGCATCGGGCCTGACGAGCATTGGCGGCGGAAGGTGACCAGGAGCCGGCCCCCGGGCCGCGACGCCAGGGGACAACTGCGGCTGCGTCTCAGACGGCTCTTCGTCCTTCTTTTCCCGGCGCAAGAAGAAAACCAGCAGCGCGGTGATCAACGAAAGCCCGATGAAGATGTAGATAGCGCGTTTCACGATCCGGTTCCTCCTGTGACAGAAGAAAAGAGCCAACCGCAATACTACCCGATCTGCCCGACACCGTTGAGCCGATACGATCACCCCCGCATCACCGGCACCCGCGCGCGGATTTTGCCGCTGTGATAGAGTTTTCTGAAGCCATGCACGGGAGCCCCGCCTGAACATGAGAATCCGATTCTGGGGTGTCCGTGGTTCCCTGCCGGTCCCGGGACCGCGAACCGAACGCTACGGTGGCAACACCTCGTGCGTCGAGGTCAGCTCCGCCGCCGGAACCCGCGTCATCATCGACGCCGGCACGGGCATTCGCCGCCTGGGCAAGGAGTTGATGCGTGGCGAGTTCGAGTCAGGCAAAGGAGCGGCCCACCTACTCATCAGCCACACCCACTGGGACCACATCCAGGGCCTGCCTTTCTTCGCTCCTTTTTACCGCGCCGGCAACAAGCTCTTCGTGTACGCCCGCCAGCGCGACGACCAAAACCTGCGCAGCGTGCTCTCGCTGCAGGTCGATTCCCCGTTCTTCCCGGTGCCCTTTCACAAGGCGCGCGCCGACGTGGCCTTCCGCGAGCTTCACGACGGAGCCCACTTCGAAATCAACGATGTGGTGGTGTCCTGCGCTCGCCTCAACCATCCCTACATCGCCACGGCCTATGCCTTGGCCGTCGACGGCGCCAAGGTGGCCTACATCGCAGACACCGCGCCGTTCTCGGACATCCTGTTTGGTCACGAGTTCATTGCCGGACCGCCCTCGCCGCACTCCCTGCTGAGCAAGATGGACCACAAGACCCTGCGGACCATGCGCAACCAGGTGGTTCGTTTGTGCGAGGGCGCGGATCTGGTCATTTACGACACCATGTTCACGCCCGAGGAGTACCGCCAGACACCCCACTACGGCCACTCGCGACCCTCGGATGCGGTGGAAATCTGTCGCGATGCGGGTGCCCGGACACTGGCGTTGTATCATCACGCGCCGGATCGTTCGGACGCGGAAGTGGACGCCCTGCTGGCCTCCACGCGCAAGGAGGCGAAGGTGACAACACCCAAGCTGGACATCGTAGCGGGATTCGAGGGCCTGGACTTGGCCCTGGGGAAGGGATGATGGACGTCACCTTCTGGGGCGTGCGTGGTTCCATCCCTTCGCCGGGACCGGGCACCGTGCGCTACGGCGGCAACACCGCCTGCGTGTCGGTTCGCCTGCCCAACGACGAACTCATCATCCTCGACTGTGGTACCGGTGCGCGCAACCTGGGGCTCTCGCTGCTGGCCGGCCCCTTCGGCAAAGGCAAGGGCTCGGCCACGCTGCTGCTTTCGCACGCTCACTGGGACCACATCCAGGGCTTCCCATTTTTCGGTCCCTTCTATGTACCGGGCAACAGCTTCACCGTGTATGGCGGCAGCCGCGGCGAACGTCTCCTGGAAGACGTGCTCGAGCGCCAGATGGCGGCTCAGTTCTTCCCCGTGCAAAGCTTTCGCAACATGGGCGCCCGCATCGAGATGCGCCCCCTGGGGGAGGACAAGGACGTGCAGGTCGGCAGTGCGACCGTCCGTGCTCACGCCAATCCGCACGGACCCACCCCGGCGCTGGCCTTTCGCATCGAGGCTGGGGGAAAGTCCATGGCCTACGCCAGCGATGCTGGCTACGGGTCAGGCGGCCCGCCCCAGGCAGCGGTGGACCTGTACCGTGGTGTCGACCTGCTGATTCACGACAGCACCTTCACCCCCGAGGACCGGGCCTTGCGCCTGGAAAGGGGTCTATCGTCGCTCGAAGATGCGGTGGACTGTGCGGCGCGCGCCGGGGTCAAGAAACTGGCGCTTTTCCACTATGACCAGGACTACACCGATCACGATGTGGACGAGCTCGTGGCTCGAGGCCGGCGCCGGCTGGACGGGCGTGCCGTCTCTGGGATCGAGGTGATCGGCGCGGCTGAAGGGCTCACCCTGTCACTGTAGAAGTGCGGGAAATCCGTACCTGTCCGGCGGCAGGAAACCTCGCCGAAACGCGATCGAGCGGTTTTCCCGCTATTTTCATCGCACTCGACTCAAGAAATCGGCTATTGTCTCCAGCGAACGCCGGTTTTCGTGGTGTCTCGGGATGATGTTGGATCCCCCGCCGCGCAGAACAGGTGCTTCCTGCCCCACCCCAACCAGAAGGAGATACGATGGCTAAAGGTCCTCTTTCCAAGTCCGCCCTAATCCAGATTCTCTCCGACAAGTCCGCCAACGAGCTCACCCGCAAGGACGTCAAAGGCGTTCTTGAGGCCATGGTCGGCGTCGGCCATGCGGAGCTGAAGAAGAATGGCGTCTTCGTCGTACCCGGGCTCGTGCGCATGGTCGTGGTCAAGAAGCCGGCCACCAAGGAGCGCAAGGGCATCAACCCGTTCACCGGCCAGGAGACAATCTTCAAGGCCAAGCCAGCCCGCAAGGTGGTCAAGGCGCGCGCAGTGAAAGCGGCCAAGGACGCCGTAGCGTAGGTTTGCTCATGCCCGCTTCGGCCGACCGGCTGGAAGTGGGCCAGGACCGACCGGGGCGCGCAGAGCTCCGAACGGTTTGCCGGACCGAGCGAAATTGCGCAGGTGCGAGCGGCCCGAGGCGCGAGGAGGGAGAATACTCGACGTATTTGACCGACGAGCAACGAAGGGACGCGACGCAACTCCGCGATTTCGCGACGGGAGGCAAACCGCAAGGTGCTCCAGGCCCGTGCCAGGCGCCCGCGGTTGGTTGTGGTGTGGGGAGGGTGTGGTGGTGGCGCGGAGACGCCAGGCTCAGCGTCGGAAATAGTCACGATGCTTGAAGCGGCGGTGATCCTCGACAGCGCCGGCAAGTCATTTGGTGCCTTGCGCGCTGTCGTCGATCTTACGTTGTCGGTTGTGCCGGGCGAGATCTACGGGTTGCTGGGCCCCAACGGCGCGGGCAAGACCACGGCCCTGCGCATGCTGGCCGGCTTGCTCCAGCCGTCGAGCGGTCGGGCTGTCTTGCTGGGCGTCGATGCGGACTCGGCGCAGGCCAAGAGGCGCATGGGATTTCTGAGCGGCAGCACCGGACTCTATGCCCGGCTGACCCCACGCGAGACCCTGCAGTACTTTGGCCGTATTCACGGCCTGTCCCGGGTCGATCTGCGCAACCGGATTTTAGCTCTGGCGGGCTGGCTGGGTCTTGAAAAGTTACTCGACCGTCGCTGCGAGAGCTTGTCGAGCGGCGAGAAGCAACGAGTGTCGTTGGCGCGAGCCGTGCTGCACGACCCGCCGGTTCTGATTCTCGACGAGCCGACNNGCCGGTCTGGACGTGCTGGCCAGTCGTTCGCTGCGCGACTTCGTGGGCAGCGAGCGCGCCCGCGGCAAGGCGGTGCTCTTTTCGACCCACTACTTGGCCGAAGCCGAGTTGCTGTGCGACCGCATCGGGCTGCTCTTTCGTGGCCGCCTTCTGCGCGAGGGTACGCCCGCAGGCATCCGAGCCGAATGCGGGGCGACCACGCTGGAAGAGGCCTTTCTCAAGCTGGTGGACCGCGAGTGACTCAGTTGTCTCAGCGTCTGTCCCACGTGCTGCTCACCCTCGGCAAGGAGCTGCGAGAGTCTCTGCGCGACCGCCGCACGCTGGCTGTCATGATCCTGTTTCCCTTGGTCGTGTACCCGTTGCTCTCTTTGCTCGCGGCCCAGGTGGCGGTATCAAGGGACAAAACGCGCGAGGCACGGCCTTCGCTGGTGGCCGTGCTGGGACCGGATGGTATGCGCGACGACCTGGCGGCCCGGATTCGCGAGCGGCCCAAACTGCTCACCCTGGTTGAACGGGGCAGTCGGGCCGATGTCGCGGCCGGCCGGCTGGACGGCCTGGTCCAGCTCGCTGACACCAGCCGCGCCGAGATCGTGTACGACGCCGGCCGCGAGGAGTCCCATGCAGCAGCCGAGCGGCTGTCCGACGTCATCGCTTCGGTCCTGCCCGAGGGTTGTGCGCCCCGCTTCTCGCTGGAGAAGCGCAGCCTGGCCCCCGAGGCTGGCTTGGGGGGCTACCTTCTTTCCAAGGTGCTTCCGCTGCTGGTCGTTCTGATGGTGCTGCTCGGCGCCTTCTACCCGGCCATCGACGTCACCGCGGGCGAGCGCGAGCGGGGCACGCTCGAAACGATTCTCTCGTCGCCCATCCGGCGCTTCGACCTGCTGCTGGGAAAGGTTCTGGCGGTGACGGCCTTGGCCGCGCTGACTGGCTTGCTGAATCTTGCCTCCATGTCGGTGACCTTGATTCAAGTGATGCGGCTGGCGGATCCGGGATCGACCCTGCCGGTGCCCTGGACCCGCGCCGCTGCTGCCGCCACAGTGGTGCTTCCTTCGGCATTCCTTTTCGCGTCGCTCTTCGTGGCCGTGGGCGCCGTCGCGCGCGGATTCAAGGAGGCGCAGCACCTGCTCACCCCGGTGTATTTCCTCTCGATCGCGCCGGCGGTTGCGGGAGCCATTGGCGAGTATCGGCTGGCCGGCCTTGCCGCTTGGATCCCCTGCATGAACGTGACCCTGCTCGCGCGCGAGCTGCTGCTNNTTCGTGGATCCCGGGCCGCGCGAACGGCGTTCCAGGGAAAATCCTGACCCGCCCACGGCTGGCCAGGCCATGTTTCTCTACGCGCTGGCCTTCGTCCTTCTGTATTTCCTGTGGCTGCCTTTGCAGCGACGCAGCCTCGTGCTCGGGCTGCTGGTCTCGGAATGGGGCGGCCTTCTGGGTCTGGTTGTGCTCTTTGCTGTGTTCACACGCCGATCCCTTCCGGACCTGCTGCGCATCGTGCGGCCGCCGTCGCGCTGCCTGGCCGGCGCGGCCCTGGTGGGCCTGAGCGCGTGGGCCGCGGTGGCCATCCTGAGCGAATGGGTGAGCCCGGTACCCAAGGAAGTCATCGAGCAGCTTCGGCGCAGCCTGATTCCCAGCGACGGAAGCCGTGGGCTTTGGGCTACCCTGGCCCTGGTCGCGCTGACCCCGGCCATCTGCGAGGAGGCCTTGTTCCGCGGCCCCATCTTGCGCGGGCTGCGCACGCGCGCTGGCCCTGCGGCGGCGGTGGCGCTGACCGGCCTTCTCTTCGGCGTCTTTCACCTTGAGCTCTCGCGCATCCTGCCCACCGCCCTGCTCGGGATCCTGCTCTCGCTGGTCGCCCTGGAAAGCGGATCCATTCTCCCCGCCATGCTGGCCCACTTCCTCAACAACGCCAGCCTGGTTGTGCTGGCCTTCTTCCGCGTCGACGACAAGCTGGCCGCGATCGGCGCCACAGCGTCCGCGCTGATTCTCGTGGTTTCCGCGGCGCTGACGGCGCTCGGCTTGCTCTTGGTGCACGGCGGCAATCGCCAGGCGAGATTGTAGTCTCCCTGACAATCTGTCTTGTCGGCTCTGCGTTGGGTCTGCTAAGGAATCCCCATGGCTCACGCGGAAGAGAAGAGGATCCTGGGTATTTTGCGCAAGTCTCCAGTGCTGGCCGATGCGTCGGTGGAGGCGTTGGCCCGACTCGCGACGGCTGCTCAACTGCAAAGCTACCAGCCACGCCGGGTTGTCTTCCTGCCGGGTGATCGGGCCGTGGGCGTGCACTTCCTGGCCAGCGGTCGGGTGAAGATCTCCAAGGTCACCCGCGACGGCAAGGAGTTGACCCTGGCCTACCGGACAGCGGGGGATTTTTTCGGTGAGAGCGCCTTGCTTGAGGGTGGCCCGCGTGAAGAGATGGTGGAGGCGATGGAGGTCACGGCCACCGTCGAGGTCGATCGGAGCGCCCTGGACAAGTTGCTGCAGACCAATGCCAGCGTGACCTATCAGTACCTGCGCGCCATGATCAACCGTCGGCGCGAACTAGAGACCAAGGTCGAGCAGTTGGTGTTCAAGGACGTGGGCTCCAAGCTGGCCGAGTTGCTGCTACGCCTCGGTTCGGAGCACGGGCTGGAGCACAAGCGTGGCCTGGTGCTGGGCCTGAAGATCACCCATCAGGAGATGGCGAATCTCATCGGCTCGACTCGCGAAACCGTCTCGTTGACCCTGTCGCACTTCAAGCGCAACGGGCTCATCCAGACCGAAGGTCGCAAGGTCATCCTGGTCGACCGTGAAGCGCTGCGGTCGCTGGCGTAGCAGGATCCTACTACCAGCCGCCGCCGCGGCGTCCGCCCCCACCGCGGTCGCGATCGTGGCCGCGGCCACCGCCGCCAAATCCGCCGCCGCCACCACCACGAGCCGCGCGCTCGCGGGCTTCGCTCACGCTGATGGGCCGCCCCTGAATCTCGCGCCCGGTTAGGGTTTCGATGGCCTGGGCCGCCTCCCCGTCGCTACCCATCTCGACAAAGGCGAAGCCGCGCGGCCGTCCGGTGTCCCGGTCGAGCACGATCTTCACCTCGGTCACGTTCTTTCCCCCTTCAGCGAAAACCTCTCTCAGCTCCGCCTCGGTCACGTTGTACGACAAGTTGCCAACATACAGCCTGTTTCCCATTTCGCTCTCCTCGGAAACAGTAGCAAGAACGCCGGCCTCCTGTCGAGTCTACCGATCTGCTCGAACTGGTCTTCGGGCGTGACGCACGAGGCGGAGCGGTCTTCCCCTTGTTCGCTCAGGCTCCGACGTGCTATCAGCGGAGATTGGATTGAAAGCGAAAGGCTGGGCTATGAAATCGTACAACATCGCACTGATTCCGGGTGACGGCACCGGGCCCGAGGTACTGGCCGAGGGCGTGAAAGTAGTGAATGCGGCCTGCGCCAAGTACGGCGTCAAGCTGAACTACCAAAGCTTCGATTTCGGTGGTGAGCGCTACAAGCGCACCGGCGAGATCCTGCCTGACAGTGCGATCGAAGAGTTCAAGAAATTCGACTCCATTTTCCTGGGTGCCATCGGCCATCCCGACGTCAAGCCCGGCATCCTGGAAGTGGGCATCCTGCTCAAGACGCGCTTCGCTCTCGATCAGTACATCAACCTGCGGCC
>PMBY01000028.1 GCA_003153875.1 Myxococcales bacterium
CGACTGGCGCAAATCCCACCACGCTGGCACCCAGCGCACGCACGTGCTGAGCCACCGCGTTCTTGAGATTGTCGGATCGGACCAGGCGCGCCGGTACGGATGATCGTGGTCTTGCAGACTTGGGCATGTGCGGCTGAGTTCCCGCTGGAACCTATGACAGCAGAACCTCGACGTCAACGATAAAAGACAGCGTGGCCTGCTGCAACAGACGCGAAGGCGCGGCCCATTTGGCTGACTTGACCGCGTAATCTGCCCGTCGCGCGCATTGTCTTTCACGAAGGAGCACAAGACGACTCTTGCTGCCCGTACCCAAGTTCGCTATAGTGGACATCGAAGCGGGCCGGCGACGCCGCATGGAATCGCTCTTCCCCCCGAAAGTCTGCCGGCTCGCTTCGACTATTCATTCACCTGGGTGGCGTGGAAAGCCTGGTGCAGTTTCCCGCAACCCTGGCGCGCATCACCGAGCAGGAACGACTTGCTAGCGGCATCCAACCCGGCCTGGTGCGGCTCTCCGTCGGTTGCGAGAACGAGGCGGACCTGCTGGAGGATGTGGAACAGGCTTTGGCGGGCTAATCAGATTCCCATATCAGTCAGATCGCGTATTCGGCTGTGTCCCTTTGCGCGAGGGAGAGCGCCTGGTAGATCTTCCCTCGGGCTTCGAGAAAGAGTGGATGCGTCCGATCGCAAGGGCGTGGCAAATCGATGGTGATGTCATGGGTTATGCGGCCCGGATCGGGCGCCATGACCAGGACGCGCTCGGCTAGGTAGACGGCTTCGTCGATGTCGTGGGTCACGAAGATCACCGTCGGGCGTCGTTCAACCCACAGCCGCAGAAGCTCATCCTGCAGGCGGAAACGCGTGAATGTGTCGAGCGCCGCGAACGGTTCATCCATGAGAAGCGTATCAGGCCGCACCGCCAGGGCACGGGCCAGGGCCACGCGCTGTCGCATGCCGCCGGATAGCTGTTGCGGATGTTGGTGGGCTGCTTGCCCAAGTCCGACCAGATCCAGGTAGTGCATCGCCGTGGCCCGGGCCTCCTTGCCATGTTCACCCTTGGCCGCGAGGGCGAACAGTACGTTACCGAGCGCCGTTCGCCAGGGGAACAGGCCATAGTCCTGAAAGATGGCGCTGCGCCTGGGGTCGGGGCCCTGCACGGGTACACCATTGATCGCCACACTGCCTGCGCATGGTTTGTCGAAGCCGGCCACAAGATTCATGAGCGTGGTCTTGCCGCAACCGCTCGGGCCGAGCAGACAAGTGAAGGATCTTTCTGGCAAGGCGAGGTTCACATCCTTCAGGACGACGCGCTCTCCGCCATGCGCATCTCGAAAGCGCTTGCTGACGTCGCGTAGTTCAATGCTCATTGCCCGAGGCCCCAGGCGAATCGCACGCGCCGCTCGCCCCAGGCCACCAGTCGATCAATGACCAAGCCGAGAATGCCGACGGTCAGCATGCCGGCCACAATCAGATCGGTGCGCAGAAAATTGCGTGAGTCGACAATCAAAAACCCGAGTCCCGATTGCGCTCCCAGCATTTCGCCCGCAAGTAAGTGGATCCACGCCGCGCCGGTGGCTATGCGCAGGCCAACCACGATGGTGGGGAAGGCAGCTGGCAACAAGACGGCGCGCAGAAGCAGAAGGCGTTTCGCGCCGAAATTGGCGGCCACGCGCAGATAGGCGGGCGGAATGGCTCGCACCGCGCTGACGGTCGAAAGCAGGATGGGAAAGAACGCCGATAACGTGATGATGAAGATGGCGGGTGCATTGCCGACGCCGAACCACAGAACCGCCAATGGAAACCATGCAATGGGCGAGATAGGACGGAGAATCTGGATGACCGGATCGAACAGGTCCAATCCGCGCGTCCACCAGCCTAGCGAGAACCCCAGGGGCAGCGCCGTCACCAGCGCCAGCAAGTAGGCGGCGAAAAAGCGCAGCAGGCTGATCTTCACATGGGTTGCAAGCGAACCGTCGGCAAGAATTTCCAGCCAGGCAGTCACGACCTCGGCCGGCCCAGGAAACTGGTCGGGGGTGTAAAGACGCGAGGCGCGCCACCAGAGGAACACGATGAGTGCCGGCCCCAGAATGCCGAGCCCGACTCGCCAGGCGATGGTTCGGTTCACCGCAATTTTCCGGCGGTGGCCTTCCTGGCGAAGTGATCGTCGAGGTACGCCTTGAGATCGATGCGCTCCTTGAGCACGCCGAGGTTGATCAACGCATCTTGGGTTGCGACGAAGTCGGCGAGCTCGGGCACGAGCTTTTCATAGGTGACCCGATCCTTGGGCGTGGTCAGAACATGTTCGATGACCTCGGGCTTCTGCCCCAGCAGCGCCTTCGAACTCTTGGCAGCCGCGCCCGGATCCTGCGTGATCTCGTGGCCGGTGGCGATCAGGGCCGAGATCAACTCCTGCACCGCCTCGGGCCTTTCATCGATCACCTTCTGCTGCAAATTGAGGACGCAGCAGATGTGATCGGGCCAGATGTCCTTGGAAAGGATCAGCACGCGTCCCACCTTCTGCAGTTCCGCCTGGGCGCCGAAGGGCTCGGCGACGATGAAGGCGTCGATCCGCTTGGTGGCCAGCGCATTCACCATTTCGGGCGGCGCGAGTTCGATGATCTTCAGATCCTTGTCCGGGTCCAGCTTGAATTTGGCCAGCAACCGATGGAGCAAGATGTTGTGCGTGGAAAAGCGGCTGGGGATGGCGATGGTGTGTCCCTTGAGATCAGCCGGCGTGTGGATCTCCCCGTCGGCGCGCACGGTGATGACCGATCCGTTGCGGTGGCCGAGTAGGACCGCCCGCAGCGGCGCACCTTTCTGGCGCAGGTTGATGGCGATGGGACTGAGAACAAAGGCGCCATCCACGGCGCCGGCCTTCAGGGCCTCGGCGAGCTCGGGCCAAGAGCCAAACTTCACGGGCTTGAGCTCGGACTGGGTGAAGGTCTTTCTTTCCTTGGCGATAATCGTCAGGTGGTCGGTGATGGGAAGGTAGCCGATGGTCAGTGTCGGCTTGCCAGTGGCGCTCTCCGCCTGCAAGGCGGGGGCGATGCCCAGGCAGGCCAGGGTCAGTGCGATGCACGCGGCAAAATGGGTACGGCGGTGGCTGTTCACGAAATTCCTCCATGGTTTGACGGGCAGTTGTTTTCGGTCCATCCCAAGGCGCTTCGGCGTGANNGAAACGTCGGGCACATGACGCGCGATGTGGCGACGGAGCCCATGGCTCTTCACGGCCTCGCGGACTATCCTTCGGCCGAGATCTTTCGCTTCGGCAAGATTGCCGTGGTCATGGTCGAAGGCGATGTGCTCGGCGCCTGGCAGGTGGCAGGAATCGCTGGTGGTGATGACCGGGGTTTGCACGCAGGTCGCCACGTCCATGATGGCTGGATAGACGTCCTGCATGTCGGCCACCCACAGATCGAGCGCCCCGGTGCCGAGCGCAAGCTCAGCCCCCATGGCGTTGGCGAGAGGCTGCACGTTGCCTCGCCGGTACATGGTGGAAAGGCCCGAACAGCAGATACCGTAGAGGCGCAATCCCTTGGCGCCAATCTGCGTCGCCAGGGTTTCCATTTCGCTTTCCCGGCTGGCGCTGACGATGGCGTCCACCAGCACCGGCGAATGACCGTGCAGGGCGATGTTCACATAGCCATCGCGAAGCGACCCAAGATTGGCCTCCACACGCGAACGCTTGGGCGGTCCATACAGCGCGTCCATTGCAATGGACGACCCGACCACGCTGCTCCAGGCGAAGGCTAGGCCACAGCGAAGCATCTGATCCATGATGGTACGCCAATCCCCGTCGGTGCCCGTGCTGGTGCGGTGAAGCGCTTCGGCCACTTCTTGGTAGGCGCCGATGGGCAAAATGCCGAGTTTGCGCCAGGTTTCGATGCGTTCGGCCGGCGCCAGGGCATGCAGGGTACGATGGCCACCCGGAACGACCCTCCCCAGATCTTCCAGAAGCACATCTGCCAGGGCGCCCGCGAGCTTGCGCAGATCGGGCTCGTCGGCCAGTCCAAGAGCGGCTGCGGTCTTGCGTACCTTTGTCTCGCCCAGGATAGGGAGATCCAATCTTCCTTCCGCGGCGGCTTTGAGTGCCAGCATGACTTCGCGCCCGCGGGCCGCATGAGCTGCCACACCCGCGGCCACCCAGCGCAGAAGGTTGCGAGCGACGATCACGTCGGCATCGGCGCCACACACGCCAACTGGACTCTTCGCGGTGATGCGGCAGGGGCCCATATTGCACATGCGGCAGCAACTGCCAGCCAGGCCAAAAACGCAGTGGGGTTTCTGCGCGTCGAACCGATCGAAGCAGGTGTCGCATCCCAGGGCAGCCAGGTGCTCGAGCATGGCACTGGTGGCTGGATCGCTGGTCTCGGCGATGACGTCTGCCTTGGATGGGAAGGTTGCGCGGTAGATGCTGAGAACACCGGCATCATGGCCATGCTGGTGCTGGTGCTGGTGCTGGTGCTGGTGCTGGTGAGGCGTACGTCCCATGGTTTCGGAAATCGGGGCTGATCCAGAACATTCAGCGACGCCAATCTCCGTCAGCCGCCGAGTTCGCGCTCTCCCCGCCGGCTGACCTTGAGCATTTCGATGAACGCTTCGATCTGTGTCCGGTGTTGGCCGGCTACTTTGAAGCGCCCTTCTGCGTCCTTTTCCGGCATGTCGCTGGTAAGGAAGATTGATGGAATTCCCAGCCGCCGCTTGATGGCGTCCGCAACGGAAAGCGTCATCGGCGGATCCCAATTGCAGCCGAAGATATTGAGGAACAGCAGGCCCTCAATCCGACCCTTTTCGCAGATGCCGGCCAACCAGTCGACGCGCTTTTCGAACGGCGCCGCGATTGAATAGGGCCATTTGCGCAGATACCACTCGGCCAAGGCTTGGTACGGATCGCCGGTTTCGTCCACATCCTCGGCAAAGAAGGACCAAAACAGCTCGAACCCCAGGGCCGCGCCGCCAGCGTCGTCGATCACGCTATAGATTGGGGCCAGACACGCCCGGCCGGGCACAAACAGCCGCACCGGGTTCTCGGCCACACCGCCCCCGCGAACGCCCGTCTCGATGCGGCCGCGAATCTCCTTGTTCAGCGACCGGATCAGATTGGCGTTGGCCACCGGATCGCCCAGCCACTCGAACGCGGGCACGACCGCCACGATCTGCTCGAAGCTGGCCAACGGCGGATTGAGCAGTGCCGCCGGCGAGAGGATCAGATTGGTGAATTCGCGATACGCCCGGCGGGCCTCGTTGCCGTGCCGGATCGCCTGCCACACATCTTCATCGCGGACGATCTTTCCGGAGAGCTGCCCAACCGCAGCCGCGGCCTGCCGGAACTGGCCGGCTACGTATTGGACCGCCCAATCCTTGGCCTCCAGGCCGTGCGGAATATCGACGAACAGGCTTTGCACGCCCCGTCCGCCGCGGTGGATTGTGTGCGCACAAGGCGCGTCGCTCATCACGGTGCCGCTCGCCGCAATTACCAGATCGACCGGGATGTTGCGTGCTTCGAGAATGGCGGCCACAGCGCATTCGCCCGGGCAAGATTCAAAGGAGGTCAGTTGCCTCCCCTTCTCCACGAAGCGATAGTCGCCGGAGACCCAGCTTTCGGTGAACCAGATGGCGATGTCCACCGGCATGCCGCCCCCGGCGTGAACCAATTCGCCGGGCAACCCGCGCAAGCTCACAATCGGCACTCCCTTGGCGCTGGCCTCGAACAGACGATCACGCAGCGAAAGGAAGAAGTACTTGGCCTTCAGACCTTCCACCAGCCCGAAGTCGTGGCGAAAATCGGTAAACGCGTGCGGGTACGGCCCCGCACAGCCGATGAGCCGTTTCAGCACCTCTGCCGAAGAGATCGTGGTGTCATCCTGGAATGTCAGTGGCTCCATGGCGCCGGTGATGGCGTCCCAACCGCCGGTCACCGCCTGCTGAATCGCACCGAGAATTGGCTTCTGATAATCGACGATCCGATTGGGCTGGCTCCCGTCGCTGGTGACTTCGCGCCCGGGCCTCACGGCAACGCCGGCGTTGTGGCTGGTACTCATCTTCGCGACCTCCTAGCGAATGATTTCGACAAATGCTTCAACCCGGGTGCGCACCTGCCCCAAATCCGATTCCCCGTATTCGGAGTGGACGGCCAGCACGGGCACGCCGCCCCGTTTCTCCAGGAATGTCTTCGTCTCACTCGCTTTGAAGGCATAGGAATCGCAAAAGCGGAGGCAGTAGTACACGACGCCATCGGCTCGGGTTGTCTGGGTGAGATCCTGCAAGTGCCGCAGCCGCCGGTCGTTCTCCAGATCCGGGTTCTGCGCCGATCCACAGGGCGGAGACCCGAGATACGCGTCGGCGATCCCCTGCAGCGTGGGCGACTTGATGGGAAGGCTGAACGTGCGACTGCCATGGCAACTATCGTCGCCGACGATGCGCGCCCCCGCCTCCTCCAGCAGGCTGATCAGCGTGGTGTCTCGCGGAGCCACAATGCTGCCCGAAAGAACCACCCGCGGCGCCGTTGCCGGTGCGCTGTTGACCGACGCAGGGCTGGGGCCCGTCGATGCCGGGGCCTCAAGTTCCCCAATCACGCCATCCAACAGGGTCCGATAGAGCGCGGGATCCAGAAAAGGCCCGGCATGGATCACTCGGTTGAACTCGTTCCAGGAAATTGGCTGGGAGTGCTCGCTTTGCAGGGCGTACAGACGCGCGATCCGCTCGCGGATGCCATTGTACAGATCCACCGACTCCTTGAGCGCTTCCGGGGTCCACGTTCGCCCGAGGAAGCCGCTGAGCTCGGCGGCGAAGTCCTCCAGTTCGTGGAGAAAGGCACCCCGCACCTCATCATTGGATGGATTGAGCGGCAGCCAGAGGAACCGCAGCGGCTTCTTCGTCTGGTAACTTAGCACGCGCAGGGCATTGTAGGCCTGCTGGCACATCACCGCGCCGGAGAGAAAATCCACGTGCTGATTGGTGAAGCTGCCCTCCTGGGTCACCTCACCGACCAGGGCCCGCGTAAACGGACACATCGAGTCGCCCACGTACTTCTTGCCGCGTTCCATGGCATCGGCCGAACAGAACGCCAGGCGGATGGGGATGGCCCCCAAGGCATGCACGAGTTCCACGGGAAAGTAGTTGCACACATACCCGACCACTTTGCGGCCTTCTCGGCGCAGGGAGGCGATCTCGTCGTATCGGAAGGCGTAGGCGTCGTCCACAGCTCGAATGCTGGCCCGGGCTGAACGTCTGGTCCCAGCGGCCGGAGAAACCTGCCTCCGCGACGCCGCTCCACTACTGGTTGCCATGATCCGCCTCCTTGGCCAGCAGGGCCGCCCCAAGCGCCCCATTCAGTTGTGGGTCACCCGGTAGTTCAAAGAACTCGATGCCGAGAAACTCCTGCAGTTCCCGCCGCACACCCACGTTTTTCGAGACGCCTCCCACAAACACCACGTCTCCATCCAATCCCATCCGCACCGCCATGTTGCCCACACGCCGGGCCACAGACCGGCACACGCCCGCCAAAATGTCCTCGCGGCTGGCGCCTTCGGCCAAGAGCGACACGACCTCAGACTCGGCGAACACGGAACAGGTACTACTCAACGCACAGGGTGCTCTTGATGCCGCGGCCACCGGGCCCAGTTCGACCAGATCCACGGTCAATGTCTTGGCCATGATCTCCAAGAATTTCCCGGTCCCTGCCGCGCACTTGTCGTTCATGCAGAAATCAATCACGTCCCCGCCTTCGTTGAGCTTGATCACCTTGCTGTCTTGTCCCCCAATGTCCACCACCGTCCGGACACCTGAATTGTGGTGGTGGGCGCCGCGCGCGTGACACGCGATCTCGGTAAAGCGCTTGGACGCAAAGTCGATCGATACGCGTCCGTAGCCCGTCGCCACCACACCTCTCAAGCCATCTCTGATCCCAGCTCTTGCCAGAAGATCGTCATAAACCGCACGTCCTGTCCGCCCCGGACTGCACCCCGTTGCCGTCACATGCGTCTGTACAATCTCTCGCTCAGCATCGATGACCACGCACTTTGTGCTGAGCGAGCCGATGTCGAGGCCCAGATAATATTCTCCGCCCGTGCTTACCATTGTCTTCACCTCTGACAGCCCGGTGGCAGCCGATGCCTCTGTCAATGCGCCATCCCCATCGCGTGAGCATTCTCGGGCGAGTCGTGGATCGGAAAACCGCATAGCGCTTAGCGAACGCATGTCTAGCATTACAGACGGGACAGCGCAAGATCCAACTTCGGCTGCTCTGATCGAAAACGACCGCAGCTGCGTCTAGTCAGAGCCGCAGGCAGGCACGCGCGCCCAGTGAGAGAAGCCGTGCGCGGCAGGAGGCATGTTGCCAGTCGCGCGGATCCCAGGTCTTGTCAGCGCACACAATGTCGCCAGCGTAGAGAATCTGGCCCAAAACGACCTGGCGATGGCGGGCGACCGCGAATAGCGCCGACGCCTCCATCTCGACGGTGAGGCAACCTTCCTGTTTGCGCAGGGCCACCCTCGCAGGCGTTTCGCGGAAGAACGCATCTGTCGTCCAGGTCTTCCCCAAAAGGTAGTCCAGCCCGACTTCGCGCAGGGTCGACTCGATGGCGGCTACGGCCTTCGGGCTCGGGCCTACCTCGCGGGACGGCGCCATGTAGTGGAAGCTGGTTCCCTCGTCGCGCACGGCCGCGTTTGGAACGATGATCCTGCCGACCTCGGCCCGACCATCAAGCACGCCCGCCCCACCCACCGCGATGAATTTCCGGCAACCCAGGGCCAAAGCCTTCTCCAGGGTCAGTGCGGCCATGGGCGCGCCCACCCCGGGATGGATCACCGTCACGCGACGGTCCCCATTCAGAATCTCATAGACCGGCTGCGGGCCGGCGGTGCTTTCCAGCGCGTGGATCTGCTTGGCGACTCCCGCCACGACCAATTCCTGGATCACTTCGTGAAAGAAGCACAGCACGCAGTGGGGCGAAATGTCGATGGACTTGACCACGTGGCTGGGCTGCACGATCCCGTGCGGAGACGAATCGTACTCCAGGATGGCAAACTTTCGTCGCAGGCCCCTTTGGCCGGTCATGGCCGATTCCACTCAGATCTGGAAATCTTCGGTGGTCTTCCGCACCGCGAAGAACTCGCGATGAACCAGCGCCCGCAGGCGGCTGAAGCCGTCGGTGGTGCGATCTCGCGGGCGCGGCAAGTCGACGGCCACGATCTTCCTTAACGTACCGGGCCGATTCGACATGATGGCAACGCGATCGCTGAGAAATACCGCCTCTTCGATGTCGTGCGTGACCAGCACCACGGTGGTTCCTTCGGCGCGCCAGATGCGCAGAACCTCTTCCTGCAGTTGAATACGCGTGAAGGCGTCGAGCGCTCCGAAGGGCTCATCGAGCAGCAACACGCGCGGCCGGTTGATGAGCGCCCGTGCGATGGCCGCTCGCTGCGCCATACCGCCCGAGAGTTGATGCGGGTACGACCGCTCGAATCCCTGCAAGCCCACCAAGGCTATGTAGCGTGATACTTCTTCATCCGGCCCGCGGCCTACGCGTTCCTTGCGGCCGAATGACACGTTCTGGGCCACCGTGAGCCAGGGCATGAGTCGGTGTTCCTGGAACACCAGCCCGCGGTCGATCCCGGGCCGGGTGATGGGCACACCGTCGAGAAAGACCCGTCCAGAATCGACCGTCTCAAGCCCCGCGATCGCGCGCAGAAGCGTGCTCTTGCCGCAGCCACTGCCACCCACAATGGAAAGAAACTCCCCGGCTCGCACATCAAGCGTGATTTCCCACAGGACCGGCAAAACGCCGTTCGTCCCCGCAAACGCCTTGTGCACGTCTTGAATCACGAGCCGACCCGGCCGGGCTGCTGTGGCTGCGTTCATGGCCCTCACTATTCCACGTCGGCGTCTTGTCCGCCAGACATATGCGACGCCTGGCCGGGACGCCAATGGCAAGCACTTCCTCGGCAAATCCCCCACATGGACGCCGACGTCCCGTCTACGCGTCTTGTGTCTTGACGAGCGGACTCGCCTCGACTATACCGTCGGCATGGCACTTCCCGCAACGGCCTTCGCAGGCGACAGGCAACTCGGCCTATCGGAG
>PMBY01000085.1 GCA_003153875.1 Myxococcales bacterium
TTGCCCATGCCGCCGGTTCCACCAGCAGCAGCCATGTTGGCAGAAGCAGCGCCCAGCTCCTTGAAGGCCGCGACAACGCCGAGCACGGTGCCGAACAAACCCACGAAGGGGGCGTTGTTGCCCAGAGTCCCGAGAAACAAGAGGCCACTCTCGAAGACCTTGCGGCGTTGGCGAACGCCCTTCTGCACGATTTCTTGCAAGGAATCGGGCCCGTCGGCGTAGTAGTCCAAGGCGTCGCGAAGAATCTCCGCCTCAACCGCATGCAGTTCTTCCAGGTCCCGCTTGGCGCCGGACAGATCCCCGGCGCGCAGCCGCTTGGCCAGCGCATTGCCGGTCGCGATCAGGTCCAGTCGCCGCTTGCGGAAGTACCACCAGCGCTCGAGCACCACGCCGACCGAATAGACGGACAGCAGGAGCAAGATGTAGAGAACCGCCGCAGCCCCAGTTTGGGCAACGAACACCAGTTTGTGCATCAGCAGCATGGGTCACCTTTCCTTTTTAGTAATCAAAAACGAGGGCCTGTAGTCCCGCTCCCTGGCCGTGAGGAAAACGCGTATCGATGTCGGTCGACTGTCCGCAAGCCTCAAAGACTTGGTTGTTAGCAAGCGCGCGAACACACCAGCGCGCCGTGGTCTCAGCACACAGCGAGAAGGTGTCAACGCGCACGACGTAACGTCCGCTCGGTGGCGTGGAAGGGAGGATCACGTTCTCGGCCCGGCGACCGTCGATCACGCACATGCTGTTGGAGTCGAAGTCGAGATAGCCGGACTGGAGTCCGGCGTCGACGGTCGCGCCGACTGTCCCGAGCGGCAGCCCTGATGGTTTGCGCGACCAGATCTCGTTGACGCCCGCGTCGCCGTCGCTGGGCAAGTCCACATGCAGGTCGAGGTCGGCTTCGGTGTCCCAGGCTAGGCTGATGACCAAGGCGCCCTGGATCTGAGGCGTGTCCATGGTCATGGGCAGCGCCAGCGCCGGCCCTATCTTGCCGTCGCGCGTGGTGGCCCGAAAGACCACGGACAGGACGCCGCCATCTCCAGCGGGCGTCAGAGGAGAAAACGAGGCCGAAAAGGAGAAGGTGTATCTGCCAACAGTGTTCACGTCGGGATCCTGCACCGGCACGACCCAGTGCCCAACGTCGCCCTGCAACCCGACCAGCACGGCTGTGGAGTTGGGGCCTGCGCTGCCCGACATCTTCTTGTTTGCGACCCCTGGGAAAAGCTCGAGGGTGGCGGCCGATGGAGCTGAAACTGTTGGAGCGGGATCGTGAGCGGTGATGTCAATGGGCCCGGGAATGTATTGCGCGCCCTGGACTGTGAAATACGCCTGCTGTCCGGAACTCGGGTCAGCGCCCGAGCAGGCGCCGCACAGCAATCCACCAGCGACCAAGCCAAGCGCGAGGGGGCGCATCAGAAAGCGACCTCCGAACGGAGGGTGAACACGTTGTTCTTCAAGTCAGTGGGTATTCCGCTGATATTCCGGCCCTGGTGGTCGGCGATCCAGTCGTACTCGACAATGAGTCGGCCTGACAGTGCGCCGACCTTGCCGACCGCCGCGATCGCAAACGACACCGTCGAGATATCCTGACTGGAGGGAACGGCCACCGCAGCCTGGCGGTCGGCGCTGTCCAGGTCGGGGTTGTAGTAGTCGTAGCGCAGGCCCGCCTTGAAGTGCGTGCCCAGACTCTGAACAACCGCCACATAGTAGCCCCACTCGCGCAGATCCCGACCGAGCGGGCCGTAGGGATCGGCAATCAGAAAGCCCCGATCCAGATTCTTGCCGCGGGCAAACTCGCCGTAAATCGTCGTGCCGGCGTTCTTGAAGTACTCCACTGAAACCAGCGCGTCCGCGCCAACCGCATAGCGGCTGAAGTTCTGCGATGGCTGGCCCGATGTCCCTGGGGACACGATAAGCTCAAGGGGGTCGTACCGGCCGTTCTCGTTGAGGTCCTGCCAGATCAGGGTCGGCTTGGTGGGCGGCACTCCTTTGTGAAAGCCTTTGCCCGCCAGGGTCGAGAATCCGGCCTGAACCGCCACCATTTCCGCAACTTGAGACACAATGCCCAGACGCCCGGTGATGTCCTTGGCCTGGTTGGGATCGCGCAGGGAGAAGGTGCTCTCGCCCAACGGCTCGCCGTTTTGCACGGCCAGGGCATAGCGAACGAAGCGCCAGCCCCCGGCCAGTCGCATACCCAGGTCGTATTCTCCCGGGAACAGCGCCCTGACAAAGGTGCTGCGCTCGGCAAAAAGCCTGTCGCGGTCGCTCTGCAGCACCTCGAAGCCGAATGGAATCTTGAAGAGTCCTGCGGTCAGAGCTGCCAGCGGGACGCCCTCGCTGGGCCATTTAAGTGTGGCCTCCACGTTGAGGGGGCGCACCTGTGCTCCGTTGACTGTGTTGGCGTCGAGTTCGAAGGCGCCAGCGAAGTAACCTTGGTCCACGGCGGCTCGCAGTCGCGCGCGACGGATGAGAAATCGGTTGTCGTTGAGCGGAACACCAGTGGAGGCATTGAGCTGGTCCTGCGAGGTCTGCTTGACGTTGAGATCGGCCTGCACGAAACCGGAGATACTGAGCCCCTCAACTCCAGCCACGCGTGGATTGGCTTTCAGGACAGCCTCGACTTCGGCTCGCGCTTTCGTCTGAACCTTTGCCTCCCCCGCCTCTCGCGCTGTCTTCTCCTCGGCCAGTTTGCGCTGCAATTCCTCACGCAGGCTGGCCAACTCCGCGCGTTGCTGCGCCAATTGGGCAGAAAGTTCGGCCATCTCTTTGCGCGCGTCGTCTCCCGACACGGGAGCATTGTCGGCTGGAGCAGAATCCGGCACCTGGGCAGAGGGGAGGGTCTGCCCAAGTGCCGTGTCGGGGATCGCAAACGGTGCAGTCGCGCAAAGCAGGCCCCAGATCAAGGCTTGCCGTCTCGGCCGTCCGGCCCCGGATCGGACGTGGATGGCGGTGGCCGCTCTGCGGAAGATAGGGGACTGCACCGTTGTTTCTCTCGTGCTACTGAGCTGAGCAGGTTGGGTACAGGACAGGCGGATTGGGGCCCGGATCCAGAGCGGACACGGTGGGATCCGCAGTCGCGCCGATAATGGCCAGATGGCATTGAGTTGCAGTTAGGCCCGTGCAGATATCGGGCGGCGTCACAGAGCCGACTTCTCCGTCGGAGCCACCATCGCCTGCGTCGGCATCAGCGGCAACATCGGCTGGAACGTCAGGACCGGGAATCGGGGCGTCCACCCCGGCATCGGGCACCGTGCCAGTTGCCCCGCCCATTGCGGTGCTGCCACCAACCGCGGTGACTCCGCCACTGCCCGTGACGCCACCAGTGTCAGTCGCTCCACCACTGCCCATAGCGCCACCCGCGCCCGTGGCTCCGCCGCTGCTCACAGTACCGCCAGCGCCGCCAGAGCCGAGATGCCCAACGTCTGGATTGCTTTGGCTGCTGCTGCCGCAAGCAGCCCAGCCCATCAGAACCAGTGCGAGTCCAACTGTCGAAATCTTAAAGAGATTCATTGTGCATTTCCTCCGATGAGTTACTCGCAATAGCCAGTCTGGCAGCGGGTGCCAGGCAACTTGCCGCAATCAGCGTCGCTGGTGCAGTGTGTGGTGCAGGTGCCAGCCGCCGACGTGACCAACTTGGCAGCCTCGAAGGCGCAGGTGCAGGAAACCGGCGGGTGGTACGGCGAGAACTGGCCGCCATCCTTGTCAATCTTGACCTTCATGGCGCACTGAGGGACATCGCCGCCGACCGCGACCGTATTGACGTAGCCGGAGGGGTTGGCGGGGTCGATGGGCACGGCGCCAGTCAGCCAGTCCAGCACCAACTTCGCGTTGGCCACTGGCTGACCTGCGGTGAGCGGGCTGAAGAAGTGAAGGGGGCCCTGGATCATGTAGTGGCCGTCACGCACGTTCTTCAGATCGGTGGCAGTGGCAGTCGAGTCGGCGTAGTAGGCTTTGGTTTGCCCGATACCGCGGAAAGCCACTGAGCTGATCTGGGCCCTTCTGCTCGCATAGAAATCGGCGGCAACGAATCCGATTGCTTTTTGCCGATCGGGAACGGCAATCAAGGATGTCAACAAGGCGCCACTTGACCCGTTGGGAACACCCTTAAAGGCGCTCTCCGGTACGCCGATGTTCTTGGCGATGAGAATCTGAGTACCTGAGGTCTGGCTGCGCTGCTGGATGGCGGTCTCGTCGGTGAAGTTGCCGACCCCGCTCTTCTGGCCACAGCCCCAGATGGCAGCCGCCTGCTGCGACGACATCGACGTCGTGGTATAGTTGTCCTTGGGCACGATGATGAGCATCGACTGCACCGGGCCGGCCCATTCCCCGATGGTGGCCGGCTTGGACAGGCCCTGGCAGGAATCGAAGGCGACATCGGAAATTCCGACGCTGGCCATGGTGTTGCCTGAGAGATTGCAAGAATTGATGACGGTCTTGCTGCTGTCGGTGGGATCGGCCGTGTAGTAGTGGGCCGTGCCAGTCAGCGGCTGCGGGACAGGATTGTCGGCCGGGGGCGAAACCGAGGACACACCGAGGCACGAGGAAATCGGGTCATATATAATTGAGATGCCCTGCTTGGCCTTTATCTGCACAGCGAGCTGGCTGAGAATGGGTTCGAACGCGCTGCTGCCCGCCATAAATATGGGGTTGGGAAGCACCGAGGTGTCGTTGCAAGCCACGGTGGTGGCCTGGGCGAGGGCCGTTGATGCGCTGAGCACCATCCCCGCCGCGCCCGTCAAAGCTACGATCTGTTTTCTATAGGTCATGGCAATCCTGCCTCCATTTCAGGCCCGGTAAACCCGGACCGCGGCGGAACCATAGCGAGATGCCCGAAGAGCCGTTGCGACGGATTTGCTGCGGATTTGTTACAGGATTGCAACGGACACTTGCCAACAGAGGAACTCCGAGATTTGCCGATTCGTGGACTCTCGCGAGCCGAAGGGTTTGCAGCCTCCAAGCACGGCTGGCCGGGGTCTTTTGCGCGCGCTCGCGAAAGTCGCCATTAGCGGGGATTCAGGCCTGCCACGCTGAATATCACTCGACACAGGTCGAGGATGCCTTGCGATTGCTCCTGCTTGGGGGCGACCTCTATCGACGGGCATGGCCTCACAAGGCCCTCCTCCCGCCATGAGTACCCCAGCCGGAGCTGCCGGTGACATTCTGGCCAGGATGGCGCAGAAGCTTGCCGCCGCCGGCATTCCCTACATGGTGGTGGGTTCCTTCGCGATCCACGGCGTGCCCCGAATCACCCAGGATCTTGACATTGTCATCGATCAAAACGAGTTGGCTCTGCGCACGCGCGTGCAAAGCCTTTTGTGACATCCTGGACGACCGGTTGCGGCGAAAGGCGGTCCTGCGCGGATAGTGCGTGACTGGTCAAGGTGGGCCAGGGGCGTATAATCCGTTCATGGCCGACGTTGCCAGGAAGATCGGCACTTTGCAGGATCTGCTTTCCGCGCTCGCGGTCGCGTGTTCGCGAAGCGTTTCCCGGACACTGCGGCCGCACGGTAGACGGCGCTGCTTTTCAGGTTTCCACTCGGACCAAGAGCAGCTTTCATGGACCGGAGGAAGCCCGTGAACCACGCCGACACACACCCCGAAGCCGCAGCAGTGCAGCTGACGATCTATCGGAGAATGACGCCCGCCCAGCGGGTCTTTCTCGCCGCCCAGATGTCGGACGACGCAAGGGCAATCACTCGTGCGGGGATCCAGGCCCGCCACGCTGAATATGACTCCACACAGGTCGAGGATGCCTTGCGATTGCTCCTGCTTGGGGGCGACCTCTATCGACGGGCGTGGCCTCGCAAGGCCCTCCTCCCGCCATGAGTACCCCAGCCGGAGCTGCCGGTGACATCTTGGCCAGGATGGCGCAGAAGCTTGCCGCCGCCGGCATTCCCTACATGGTGGTGGGTTCCTTCGCGAGTTCCTTGCACGGCGTGCCCCGAACCACCCAGGATCTTGATATTGTCATCGATCCAAACGACTTCGGTCTGCGCACGCTCGTGCAAAGCCTGCCCGAGCTTGAGTACTACGTCGACCTGAACACAGCCCTCGACGCACTCAGAAGACGCACACTTTTCAACGTGATCGACATGAAGACCGGATGGAAGGTCGACCTCGTCATCAGGAAAGCGCGGTCCTTCTCGGTGGAAGAGCTGAAGCGCCGCACAGCGGTGGCACTGCTCGGGGCAGATACCTTCGTCTCGACCCCGGAAGATACCATCATCGCGAAGCTCGAATGGGCCAAGGTCGGATGCTCCGAAATGCAGCTGCGAGACGCCGCCGGGATCATCGAAGTGCGCGGCTCCGGCCTGGACACCGAGTATATCGAGCATTGGACGGCTGCCCTCAATCTGCAGGAACAGTGGCTGAAGGCACAGGAGCTGGCGCGTCCGAAACGGGCGTAGCGTCGAGCCCGCCCCGGTCAAGTAGTGGCCGTGGCCATGAAGTGGAGCGATGGTTGCTGCGCCCCGGGGAACCAAGCCTCCCATGCGAAGGATTAGCAAGGAGTTCACTAGGCGGCCGGCGCCGTGATGCTACGGTTCTCGGCCATGACCCGCCTGAGAAGTTTTGCTCTTGGCCTGACAGCTTTGCTTGTGCCGTCGCTGGCAGCCGGCTCGTTGGTCCAGTCACTCGACCTTGCCGAACTGACCGCCCGGGCCGAACGCATCGTGGTTGCCCAGGTCTTGTCGTCCAAGAGCGATTGGGATTCCGCCCACCGGACCATTCACACGCGCATCGAGATCAAGGTCGAGGAGGCGTGGAAAGGGGCGGTCGCTCCTGGCGAGCGCATCGTCATCGTGCAGCCGGGGGGCAGCGTGGGCAACATCGAGATGCGCGTGCACGGCATGCCTGGCTTCGTGGTCGGCGAGAAGGCGGTGCTGTTTCTCGCCGGCGAAGCCGCGGCTCGCGTGGTGGGCATGAGTCAGGGCAAGCGCTCTGTGCGCTGGGACGGCACGGCCAAGCGCTGGGTCGCCGAAGCGGCAGAGCATTCTGCGGTGGTGCGCCGCGATTCGCAGGGCCAGGTGCAGCCAGCCCTGCCTCAGCCTGCGGCTGGGCTGGATGAGCTTCGCGAGCAGGTGCGCGCGCTGGTCAGGCCGTAGAAACTCCGAGATCACCTTGATGAAAGACCGAACCATTCTAGTGACAGTCCTGCTTGTGGCGGGCGTGGCGACCCTGCCCATGCCTGCCGCGGCCTACGTCCGCACCATGACCGAGTCAGGCGTGGCCACGGCATGGAAGACGCCCTGTGTGACCATGGAGTTTTCCTTGGGTGCCCCTCCGCCCGAATTGGATGCTCAGGGATACTTCAGTGCAGCTCAAGCAGCGGGCGCGGCCTGGAGTCAGGCCTCGCTCGACGGGATCAACCGATGCACCAACGTGATCTTCGCCGTGGTGTCGGTCCCTGATGTCGCTGGCAAGGTCGGCCTCGACCACCACAATCGATTGATTTTCCGCCAGGGCCAGTGGTGCAGCGATCCCCTACCCAAAGACGGCAGTTGCTATGACCCCAGCGCCTTGGCTCTTACTTCGGTCTTCGAGGACATCAACACAGGCGAAATCCTGGACGCTGACTTGGAGGTGAACGCCATCGACTACACCTGGGGCGATTTCGTGGCCCATCCCGAGCAAACCGACATCCAGGATTTCCAGGGGACGATCACGCACGAGTTCGGACATGTCATCGGCTTGAGCCACACCTGCTTCAGCCCGGGCGGGACATTCGCTGACGGCACGCTCATTCCGCGGCCAACGGACAACAATGGCAACCTGGTGCCCGATTGCGCTGTCGGCAACCTGCCTGCCATCATCACGCAGGCCACAATGTACGTCTCGGTCTCAGCCTCCACGCCCAGCGCAGAGGTCGACCTGCGCAGCTTGTCGCCCGACGACGTGCAAGCCGCGTGCGACATCTATCCCTTCACGACCAGCTTCGTGTGTCTCGCGCCGTCGAGCACCGGGTCTGCATCATCGAGAGGGGGCTGTTCCTACCCGGAACAGAGAGGGCGCGATTCTCTCACGAGCGCGCTGGCGATCCTTGCGCTGGCCCTGGCGTTTCGCCGTCGGCCCACGGCCAGCGAGTCCGATTGCACGCGCCGATGAGCGTGAGCATCCGCCGCGTGAAGAAGAACACAAAGAGGCCGCGCGCCAACCCGAGTTTCCTGTGGTCCTTTGCGCCAAGGGTGACCTGTCACGTGCCAGTCACCAAGTTGTCGCGAATCCCTCACTGAACCCGGCTGGCAAACGCGCGTAGAAAGCAGCCGCACAAGGCGGGCCGGTTGGCCCACTTTCTTCGTGGCCAATAATTCATGACTCCGACGCTCTTTCAGTATGCAAGAATCTGCGCGACAGTCGCCGCGGTTGTGTGCGGTCTTGGGGGCTGCGGCAGTAGCGTCAAGACACCCATCGTCGACGCGAGTGGTTCCGCTGCCGAAGCGGGAGCTGATAGCGGCGCCCTGGATGCCCCGACGGCGGACGTCCCAGCGTGCCCAGCATCCTGCGACGACAAGAACGACTGCACNNCCTGCACGGCAAGCGATCAGTGCCACGAAGCCGGCGTATGCAGTCCCAAGACCGGGGAATGTACCAATCCAAAATCCGGAAACGGAAAAGCCTGCGACGATGGGTTGAAGTGCACGTCGGGCGACCAATGCGCGGATGGCGTATGCCAAGGGACGCAGGTGTGCCCGAGCTTTGCAACCTGCGACCCCGCCACGGGCCTATGTCGTGTTGATGGCGGTGGCGACTATCCGATTTTTCCCACCGCTCTCGTCGAGCACGTTTTCGAGCACGCGAGCGGGCCGACGAACAGCAATGGTCTGGTGCGAACGCCAGACGGACAGATCTTCGTAGCCGGCAACTTCTTCAACACGACGGATCTGGGCACCGGGGCCATCAGTACGGAGCAGCCCAACGACCCCGGAAACTCGGCTATCTTCATGGCAAAGCTCGACCCAAGCACGGGGGGTGCGAGCTGGACCCAAGCCTTTCTCGGTTCGCAGACTCAGGGCGTGGCGGCCTTTGCCGCAAACGGATCTGGACAGCTTGGACTCATGGGTGCCTTTTCGGGAGACATCATGATCGGTGACACCGAGTTGCAGGCACTGTCCGCGACCGATCAATTCATTCTCGCGGCCAGTTCGACAGACGGCAGTGGGCTGTGGGCCAAGCGGGTCAGGTTTTCCGGCAGCAAGACCCAAGCAACCGGCCTGCGGGGAATGGCCGGGGATCCGAGCCCCCAGCCTCAGGGGGGCGCCTTTGTCCTATGTGGAACTGTGAACCAAGACGGAACGGATCTTTCTCCATTGCTCCGCGGAAAGGCACAGTGGCAAGGCGGCACTGACATCGTTGTAGCGGGCCTGGACGGTGCGGCCGGAGATACCCTGTGGGCGACGCAGGTGGGCGGCGTGAATGACGAGGATTGCGCCGGAGTGGCCATGGACGGGCGATCAAACACATACGTCGTGGGCGGGTACCGGTTCGGAAGCGTGGTGAAGTTCGGCAACCTCCCCGCGCTGCCGATGGTGGGCGACCCGAAGGCCGTCCGCATGTTTGTGGCCAAGTTGGGTCCCCAACCTTCCGCCGACAGTGCCGATGCAGATGCCCAAGGTTCATCCAACGGTCTCAACGCGGTCTGGGCCGTGGATTTCGGCGAACGGTCGCAGACGCAAACCATCGTTTCCACAGCGATGCTTGCGCTCGGTCCCGATGTAGTCGTGGCTGGCACGATCACGGCTGGAGCGCTTTCTCTGAACGGTGTGGACATGAGCGCCTCCGGCACGTTCCTCGCGAAGCTCGATGGGTCCACGGGAAGTCCAGCCTGGGTCAAGGGCATCGGCAAAGCCGCGAACGTGAAGGTGACGGCCCTGGCGGAGCGCGCGAACGGAGGACTTCTCCTGACCGGAACCTACTACACCGCGTTCACCCTTGGAACGTCGATCTTGCCGGCGCCTCCGCCCAGTGGCTTTGGAGGGACGTTCGTAGCGGAATTGGACAGCAACGGAAACGTTTTGGCAGCCAAGGGATACGGAGATCCGACCTACGCCAACGGGGCAATGGGGGTAATTGGGCGGACAGACGGGCCTGCTGCGGAGCAGGACGGTTGCTTGCTCATGCTTCAGTTCCAAGGACGGCTGGATCTGGGCCAGCCAATCGGTTTGATCAGCCCCAGTAACACTCAAGTTCCGGCAATCTGTATCGCGACGCTAGCGCCCTAGCGAATGCGATAGCCACGCTGAAAAATCACAAACACGTCACCTGAGCCCGCCACCGGCGGCGGTATCTACGCACAGGACTACTCCCCAGCAGGGGCCTAACCACAGCGAGGAAAACATGATCCGACACGCACGACGAGGCACCAGGGTTTGCAGCACGCTCCTATTGACAGGGGCGGCGTTGGCGATATTGACCGCGGGCTGCAGCAGCTCAAGCACGAGCAATCCGTCGGTGCCGGATGCCAGCCCACCCAAGCTCGACACAGCGCCAGCGATGCAACCGGATGCCAGCCCACCCAAGCTCGACACAGCGCCAGCGATGCAACCGGATGCCAGCCCACCAGAGCTCGACACAGCGTCAGCACAGGTGCCGGATGCAACTCCACCCAAGCTCGATACAGTGGTCAACCCTCCGGACGTGCCTGCGGATCTTCCCATAGCCACCGGCGAGGCTGGCGGCAGGGATGTCGGGACCGGCGATGTCTCGGTCGATCGGCCGCCCTCCCCCGGACCGGATGCGGGGGACGCACCGGGCGATGGCGGAAGTGCGGATGGGAGCGATGGCGGAGTCATCTGCGCGACTCCCAAGGCGGCCTGGGAATATAGCGTGGGCCTGTTGCAGAATATCGGGTGGGACAAGGATGGAAGCCTCATCACGGCGGCGACCTACTTCCCCCTCGTCACTCCTGCTGTGTTCGGTTCAAAGCCGGTGACGGGTTACGGTAGCGCGGACATCCTTGTGTCGAAGATCGACCCGACCTCCGGCAGCGCATCCTGGGTTATCACGGTGGGCGATGAACTGGATCAGAACGTCACGAGCGCTGCGGTCAGCAGTGCTGGCCCGGGCGTGATTGGCACCTTCATGGGAACCGTGGACGTCTTCAACGGAAACCAGCCGGACAAGGTTATCGTCAACTCGGGAGCGGCCCCTGTCGACTTCATTGCAGGTTTGAGTGACACCGACGGCAGTGGCTTGTGGGCCAAAAAGATCAACCTGGGCAATGGACAGCTCAACGCAATCGCTGGCCAGCCGCAAAAGGACTATTTTGTCGTGTGCGGTGCCGCGACGAACAACGCCGCCAGTCTTGCCGTCACTGGAACCACCACGCCCCCTGGAACGCCGGGTGGCGGTAGCGACGTGGTGGTGGCGGCCGTGAAGGCCAGCGATGGAAGCATCATTTGGTCGCACCTATTTGGCGGTGCGATGAACCAGATATGCACCGCCGCTACGCTCGATGACGATGGCAATGCCATCTTCGCAGGAGGCTACGCCGGCGCCCTGGACTTCGGCACCGGAGCACTGTCTCCCGCGCCGACTGGCGCCCGCGACGCGATCCTGTGGGTTGCGAAACTGAACGGCCTGACCGGGGCAACCATGGCGGCCAAGGCGTTCGGGACGACGGGCCAGGTGCAGGTCGGCCGCGTGACGGCTGATGCTCAAGGAAACGTGATCGTGGCTGGAGCATTGTCCGCCCCGGTAACCTTCGGAAGTGTGACGCTCACGCCGCTCGGACAAAGCGACGCTTTCGTGGCGAAACTCAATGCCAATCTGGTGCCCTCCTGGGCTAGGCGTTGGGGAAGTTCCACAGGCGCCAGCGGTTGCAACGGCGTGGCTGTGGGCTCGGATGGAGATGTCACGGTCGTGGGCAGCTTCAGCGGCACGACCGATGTGGGCCCCGGAAGTGCAGTTCTGAAATCAAATGGTACCTACCCGACGAACTTGAATCCGTTCGTGGTGAGCCTGAATGGGGCCACGGGCGACACGCTATGCGCACAAGCCTACGGTGATGCCGCTTTCAAAGGAGGATCCGCCACGGCTGTGGCCGTCAACCGCCGGGCGACCGGCGCGAATCAGGACGCTGTTGCCGTCGTCGGCACTTTCCTCCCGAGCATCAACTTTGGTCCGCCGACCAGTACCCTTCTCACGCCGCAGGCCATGTCGGTCGGCGGCAGCGCGTTCCTGCTGCGCATGTAGCCTTTTCGCAGGGTGCCCTTGAAGGCAATCAGCTGGGAGAGGGACCGACAGACCTCTCCCGACCAACTCATCCGGAGAGGCATTCAGAATCCACCATGGCGTCAGCCAAAGCGCGAATTCGTCGGTGGCGTTTCGGCGTCCTACCTCTGTTGCTCTTTGGCTTGGCGGCCGGGTGCAACAGCAGTTCTAACGAAAAGGTGGATGCCGGACAGCGCAAATACTGTGCTGCTCCTGATGCGGGGGCCGGCAAGACCAGTGGTGACGGCCCCGAGGTTCTGCCTGCCACAGAGGCCGATGGTGGGGCTACGGACATAACGCTCGACGGGGAAGTCGCCATCGACGCGCCTGCTTCGCACGTCGATGACGGGTCCGTGGATGGTGGGGATCCGGGGCGCACCGACCTAGCAACCGATATAGGGGCCACGGATGGAAACGGCGGCACGGCCGGAAGCGGCGGCACGGCCAGCGCTGGTGGCACGAGTGGAAACGGGGGAACCACAGGCACGGGCGGGGTCGTTCGCGATGCCTCGCCGGATCTTCGGCCAGACGCTGTCAGCGACGCGAAAGACGCCGTTCCTGACGATAGCTTCGCGGCGCCGGATCGTGGATCAAATGATGTCGGCGGTGTGGTGGATATGCTTGGCGCTGACAGCGCGCCCGACGTCCCGGCTGATGTGCCACCCCCGCTGCTGGATGCCTCGGTGGATATAGCTCCGCGTGATTCGCCAGCCGGCAACCCTGATAGCCTGCCAGCCGCATGCGGCGTGAATGGGTGCGATTGGGCAAACCCGTGGCCGGTAGGCGGAGGTTTCTCCGGGCTGGCGATGGCGGCGAACGGAACCCTCTGGGCGGCTGGCCAAGTCACCAAACAATTCAATTTCGGAAGTGACGCCGCTCCGGTCCAGAATCTCTACAGTGGCCCGCTGCCCAACGACGCTATAATGAAGAGCTTCGACATTGTCCTAATCAAGCTGGATCCCACAACTGGTTGGGCAACAGCGGCTTTTGATTTCGGCGACCCGGGAAACAACGATCAAGTTAGCTCGGGCGTGACCGTGGTCTCGGGAGGGAACGTCGGCTTGATCGGCAACTTCACCGGGGAGATCGATTTCACGGCCGCCGGCAGCGATACCGGTGTATCCGGCCTCGACTACCTCGTCACGTCTCTGTCAGGCGTGGCATTTTATGCCACCTTCGATGGCGCATCGACCGGCAGCTCCGTCACGCCGATCAAGGAACACGTTGTCGACACCGGCAACGGCAACCTGGTGGCGATTGGTTCAAACCCGACCCAGAATGCCTTCGTCATCTGCGGCGAAGCGGACAAGGTCGTTCCTCAATCGACCAACGTCAAGGGTCTGCTCACCACGACGTCATCGTGGGTTACTGGTAACGGCCAGGACCTGGTGGTGGCCAAGATCAATGCGGCCGACGGAACGGTGGTCTGGGGCAAGCAAATTGGCGGTACGGGTGACCAACTCTGCCAGTCTGCGACCATCGACAACAATGGCGATGTGATCATCGTTGGCAAGTACAACGGCACGCTGGACTTCGGGGCACCCACCAGCGCGTTCCCCGTGATTGACAACACGAAAGCCATCATCTTCGCTGCCAAGCTGAACGGCGGCAACGGCGCTGCCATGGTCGCACAGTCCTGGGGCACCTCGGGTCGCTCCGACGTCAACGCTGTCTCGGTCGATGGCAGCAACAACATCCTGTTGGCGGGTAGCATTTCGGGCGCCATCGATTTTGGCAACGGCGTCAGCATCCCGTACCTTGGTCTGACCGATGCTTACGTCGCCAAGTTCACCACATCACTCACGCCGGTGTGGGCGAAGGCGTACGGCGATGCCACTCACGACCAGAGCGCCAACAGCATTGCCGCGGACTCCAGCGGAAACGTCTTGGTCGGTGGCACCTACTCGGGCAGCCTGGGCGCGCTCGGGCTCAGTTCGGCGAGCCCCGACTCGGCCGATGCTTTCATTGCTCAGTTGTCGGGGACGGACGGCTCGCTGGCGTGTGCGCGTTCCTATGGCGACGCGGCCGGCACTCAGGGTCTTAGCCCCGCCAGCGTGGTTTCGGGCACCACCGGTGGTCTCTCCGGGGCCGTTTTCATGGGAGGCCTGTTCTCGAGCAGCATGACGCTCGGGAGCACGACGATCAGCACGACCGGTGCTGGAAACCAAGCCCCTTTCGTAGCCCGCCTCGCGCCCTAGCCACGACAACCGCGAGCGTGAGCAAGAAACCCATCACCATAGGAAGATTGCCAGCCGCAAGTCAGGCGTGCGGTATTGAGGTTCGATGCGATGCCCACCCGGAGACAGCGGGACCGTGCGCATGAGCAGATTGGCGCGCACCAGCCCAGCCGCGTCTTGGTGTCGGTTTTCCGACAGCAGCAGGAGTCGGTATTCCGTGGGCGATAGCGAAGTAATCTATTTCAACAACCGTAAGTAATCCTCCTCAATATCTGGGGCCGGCGATCCGAACATCCTTCTGTGACCGCTGGATTGCAATTCAGCAACAGGACGTGTGCCTTGGGCCGTCCTTGCCACAGGAGGAGTCGGACCATGCCCCAGCCGTTCGCCGTTCGCGCCACCGCTCTGCTGGCCCCATTCATCGCCGCCATTCTGGGATGCGATGGTCTGCCGCCGGTAGAAAGCCCGACCGCGCCCGCACTCAGTGCCGAGCCTCTTGCGGCGTCCAACGTCCCTGACCAAGGCAAGGCCAATGTCGAGATGGTGATCAACGCCTCGCCGCGGGTGGATGCCATGGCGAGTTCCACGGGACACGTAGCCAGCAATTCCTCAGTCATCTTGCAGGTCACGGCCAGCGATCCTGACCACGACTCGCTCAGCTTCGCCTGGACCAGCACCTGCCCCGGTGCATTTGATCGGGCCAATCGAGATCAAGTCACATTTGTCGCTGGCACATTGAGCGCGGACACGGATTGCGCCTTCCAAGTCATCGTCCGTGATGGCCACGGTGGAACCGCCAAGGGCACGCTGGTCCTGTCGTCCTCCGTGCCCGTGATCAACGTTGCCCCCACCATGGACCTCGTCTACCAGTCGGCAGACGTGGCCGATGTCGCGGAAGTGGTCCCGCTGCGCGCCAGCGCCACCGATCCAGAAGGGCAATCCCTAACCTGGATATGGAAAGCCAGCGCCGGTGAATTCTCTGACCAGAACGACCAGGCCGGATCCAGCGAGGTGAACTGGACCGCACCGGCAAGCCCCGGCGTTCGCTGTACCATTACCGCGACTGCCACGGATCCAGGGGGCGCCAGCGCCTCCTACGTCTTCACGGTCCAGGTACAGGGCGCGGGCGAATAGTTGGACCGTCGATTGCCGGGTGACTTGGTTCAATTCGCTGCTACGGCGGGTTGGCAGGGGCAGGGGCCAGCGAGAAGCTGAAAGAGGATTGCAGACTCGACGCTGAGCTGGTGGCCGTCACGCTGACGACCAGGTCGCCGGGGGCGTTCTCGCCGCCGTCGGGGACCGTCCAGGTGGCCCCGGCGTTGAAGGCCGGGTCCAGACCCAGCGCTACGGGATCGGCGGCCTCGGGAGCCGAACCCGACGACGCGGACCAGGCGAAGCTCAGCTTGCCGCCTGCCGAGTCAAATGCGATAGCCGCGAAAGTCACCAGATCCCCGGAGGTGACACTGGCGGCAGACTGATAGGCGACGCCAAACACGGGCGGCGTTCGTACGACCAAGGGACGGGCAATCGCCAGGGTCAAACTCGCCGTGGAAACGTTCTTGACGAACGTCGTGCCCGGCGACACGCCGTCGCTGACAGCCACCAGGAACGTGCAGGATGTGGCGCCCGCGGCCGTGCCGCCGATCGTGAACGAGGTCGTGGCCTGGTCCGGGGACGCGAACTCGACCGTGCAGGCCGGATCGGCCGGGCTGGTCCACGAGAAAACCAGGGGGTCGTCTTCCGGATCCGTCGCCAGAACCGAGACCACCCCGCTGGTCCCGCCGTCGTCAGAGATCTGAGCGGGGTCAGCGGTGATACCTGAGATGTCGGGTGCCCCGTTGAAGGCGACCGAGACGCTGGCACTGCCGACTCCCTTCGCATCGCCGGTCACCGTGATCTCGACGCTGCCGCTGTTGGCGAGATTCAGGATGTCCGTGACCGTGAGAGTGATGGTACAGGTTCCCACCATCTGCGGCGCCGTCCATGTAGCCGTTGACAACGAGGGATGAGCGGCTTCCGTCCCCGGTGTTGTGTTCGCTTCCGAGATCGTTCCGCACGACCCCGAGGAAATCCAACTGAAAGCCAACGAAACGGTTTGCCCGAAGTCGGGATCGTGTGCTGTGGCGGTGAGCGTGACCAGACCTCCCGGCGCGATCGAACTGGAAGAGAGGGCGATGGCATCGATGAGCGGGCCGGAGTTCTTGAACGGGGACCGCTCCGTCGTCTCGTTGAGATAGATAATGACCTTGGCTGTCTTGCTCCTGCTGATGACCACGCCAACCGCCATGCCATGGGCGATGACGCCGCCACTCCCGTCGAAAGCCTCTGCAGTGAACACGTAGTCGTTTGCCACCGCCAGATTGCTGACCAGCGCCGAGAACCAGGTGCCCTTTTCACGCAGCAGGGATTTCAGAGGGGTGGAAAGCACGCTGGGGGACTGAATCGTCAGTCTCACCTCGGCCACGGCCGACGCAGTCAGCGCGTGCGCAGTGACTTCGGCCGCGCCCCTGTCCGGATGAGGAGATGCGCCGCACGCGAAGAACAGCGAGGCGATCAGCCAGATCGGAGCGACCGCAGCCGGAATGCGTGGGATGGGTTCCGGCTGCGACATGTTCTATTGTGCAACACGGGTGGGGATCTCGCGCGGGTTGTTCGAACCGATGCCAAGCTGCCCCGCCGAATTGTCGCCCCAGCACGACAGCGAGCCACCCGTGGTCAGCGCACAGGTGTGGGAAACGCCCGCGGCCACCATGGCCCAGGTCTGCCCGGCCGCCACGACGGACACGGGTGTGTTTTTCGATTCAGTCGTCTTGTCCCCAAGCTGCCCGTGCTTGTTTTCACCCCAGCACCAGAGGGTTCCGCCGAGCATGACTGCGCAGGTGTAGGACTGACCAGCCGAAACGTTCTGCCAGCTGGTGCCGCTGACCTGCACAAGATCGCTCGTCTGCGCGGTAGGAAGCACGGCAATGCTGTCGTTGCCCAGTTGGCCCGAGAAGTTGCCACCCCAGCACCAGAGGGTTCCATCCGTCTTGGTCGCGCAGGAGTGGTAGAGACCAGTCGTGACCTCCTTCCAGTCGGCCGCACGACCAACCTGAGCCGGTGACCAGGGGAACTGCGACGAGGTGCCGGCCTGCAGATTGGCATTGATGCCCCAGCACCAGAGGGTTCCGTCGCTCTTCACAGCACAGGTGTGTAGGTAGTTCGTGCTGGCTTGGCTCCAGCCTTGCCCCGTGACTTGGATTGGGGTGGTGCTTGGGTTCGTGTCGCTTGTTCCGAGCTGGCCATTGGTATTGTCACCCCAGCACCAAAGGGTGGCGTCCTGCTTGATTGCGCAGGTTTGGTACACGCCGGTCGCGACGCTTTGCCACGGACCGCCGGGCACGTTGGTCTGTCCACCCGCGGGAGGCGCTGTCACCGACCCAAGCTGACCCGAGCTGTTGTTGCCCCAACAAGCAAGCGTTGCCCGGTTGCTGACCGCGCAGGAATGGCTCTGTCCGCAGGCCACCTGACCCCAGGCGGTGCTCGCCACTTCAACCGGAGTCAGCCGGTTTGAGGCACTGGTCAAGAGGAGTTGACCGTAGGTGTTGGCCCCCCAACACCAAAGGCTCGAATCCGCGCGGATCGCACAACTGCTGTCTTTGCCTACGGCCACCTTGACAAACGGCACGCCGCTGCCCGAGGCCAGATCAGGCGAGCTCGCGCTTCCGCCGTCGGCGTCCTCGGACGCGCCGCCGTCGCCAGCGTCGGGAGTGGGTGGCCCGCTGCCGACCGCAGCCAATTGCGCGTACAGGTCGATTCGGCCGCCCACAGCGATCTGGCCGCTGACCGCGCCATAGCCGACCTGAGAGAACTTGTCATCCAACGCGTCTACCTCAAGACTTATAAGTCCACTGCGCGAGCCCGGCAGCACGAGCACGACCGAGCTGGGAAAACCGAGCTCAGTGGACGCCACTTCGGGAATCAGCTTCTGGTCCTGCGCGGTGCCTGGGTTGGATATGCCCACGCGAAGCTGATACACCCGCGGCACGTCGCAGTTCACATCCGAGTGAAGGACAACATATGAATCTTTGGCGGGCTGGCACGAAAGTGCCCACAGTGCGGTTGTGACTGTCAAGTAAGGAGCTTGACGTGGGGTCATTGCAACACCCGAAGCGCCCCGTAACTGGACGGCGGAACTTGATTCTCGGTACGGGTGAACCACCAGGCCGCCGCGCCACCCGCTGCCAGAGCGACGCCCACCGACGTCCAGAACCACCACTTGCTATAGATGCGACTGGGTGGTGAAGGCGGGGGCAAACTCGTTTGCGTCGAAAGTGACAGGGCCAGCGGCGGTGGCGGTGGCGGTGGAGCCAGCACGCGCGGCGGTGGTTCGATCGCGGCCGGCTCAGCCGTCTTCTCGGCTTCTGGGTCTTGCGCCGGCGGCGCGATCTCGGGCTCCGCCACTGGACCCGGCGCGGTCATCAAATTGTCCAGTTGCTTTTCTTGAGCTGGCCGCTCCGCCGGTCGATTGAGTAAGGAGGAAGAGATGGCCTCAATCTCCGCCGCAGCTCGCTCGACCTGCGCGCGGTACTTGGCACTAGGTGTGGCAGTCCGGAGAAAGGCACTGTACGAAGCGAGTGATTCTTCCGGCTTGCCAGCGAGGCGATAGGCCTGGCCCAGGCTGAACAACAGAGCGGGATCCTGGGTCAAGGTGTAGGCCTGCGAGAGATGCTCGATGGCCTCTTGATAGCGGCCCAAATTGAGCGCGACTGTACCCTTCGCGCGCTCGGCGGTCGCGACCGGATCCTCGCCCTTGCCCCTGGCTAGCACCGAGGGACTGGGAATCACGAGCAGCAGCGCCACAGCGAGGAGCGGGAGCCGCAGCAACTGACGACAGCGACACATGACAGGTGACCTCCGCAATGCGGAAGGCAATATCAAGCAGGCAATCGGCCATATCAAGGGTGGATTGGGACTGTGACAAGACTGTCACCTGGCCTTTGCACACCATTAACAAATCGGGCTTCGTTCTTCTCGGTCGCAGGTTTTGTGAAGGCATCCGTTCCCGTCGGTGACGAGGGCGCCGCGGAACTCGACAGCTCTGCTGTTCGCAAGAGCGTCAGTCGGGCGTTGCGAAGGGTTGGCAAAGCCCTCACACACGTAGCACTTGCAAGCTGCTATTCAGTGTGCCGCCGGAAGAGGGAAGCGGCCAAGGGGGCGCGCGACCGAGCCGGCGCAAGAAGACGGTTTCCAAAGGAGGCAGCAAATGTCAACAGAATGGACTCGCATTGCAAGGATGCTCGGGATCGCCATCCCGACATCGATCGCTGTGATGGCGCTGGGAAGCAGCGCCGCCTGGGCGCAGTCAACGATTTACACAATTGAAGGGTCGGACACTCTGACTGATGTGGTGAAGGCCGCGATCGCAGCGTCGGGCGCCCGCCTGACCTACAACAACGCTGGTTCGGGGCAGGCGGAAAAGGATATGGCCTCGCTCACGGGCGCGAATCTCCTGGAGGGCATCGGCCCTATGTCACGCAATTTCGTACCCAGCGTGCTTTCGGCTCACCCGGGCTGGCAGCCGACGGGAACCAACGTCGCGTGCCTCGATGCCCCTGTGGTGTCAGTGAGGGCGACCGCCGCGCGCTGCAAAGACCTGACGGTGGAAACTCCGCTGACCACCGCCCCGATCAGTGAACTTGCAATCATCTTGGGCGGCTACCCAGCGGCCTGCCGAAACGACCCCAATATCGGTGGCGATCGGAACAAGTGCCTCATGCTCGCCGTTCCGACCCCCGCTGGCGCCGGAAACCCCCTCAGTCCTACCGTCGCGAGCAAGGCGACCACCGCGGAGTGCTCGGATCCGGTCCGCCTCGCGGCTCTGAATGACTTTGTCGGCTGCCAGAAAGTGGCACGCATCGACCACATCTACCGCCGCGACGACAAGTCCGGCACGCAGGACACCTGGCGCGAGAAGCTCGGGTTCCTCAGGTGGTGTAACGGCAAGTCCGAAGGCCCCACGAACCTGGACAACGAGGACCTGGATCCGATTCGCACCCCCTGTGTGGCCAGTGACTGGGTAACCGCTGGCGGCAAGACCACCGGCAGCATCAGGCAGACCCGCTGCACCTACTACCCGCTGACTCAGACCTGCACGGCCGGCGCCGCGGATATCACCGTCGGTGGCCAGACATACTCCTGCACCCAGGGTCTGGTTGTCGCAATCTCGCAGGGCGACGATGGTCCCGACAACACCTACGCCCCGGGAGAACTGCCCGCGGACGTTACTCAATCGATCGGCAGGCGCGTCGGCAACGCCCTGACTGGGTTCTTCATGGGTCTAGCCGGCCTGGGCAGCGTCAGGGACGTCACCTGGCTAGCCACTGGCACCACCCTCAACACCATCAGCTACGCGCCCTCGAGCATCTATCCCGGCGCATACCTGCTTTCGCGCCGGCTGTTCGTACAACGTGCCACGGATATACAGGCGCAGATCGCAGCCAACTCCTCGCTGGGGGGCCAGGATCGCGTGGACCAGGAGAACCTCCTGTTTAACTTCGTGGCAAACAAATGCAGCATCGGGCCGATTTGCAGCCAGTTCGGTTTCGTGCCGCCGAATGCCGGGCCCGCCAGCAATTGTACTGACGGCTCCGCGTCCCCAGCGCAGAGCGGAAACATCACCTATCTGCCGGCCGACAGCGGCACGGGCACGCCGAAGATGAACATCGGAGTGGGCGAACTTTGTGATGGTTCCCATCCTTGCGTGGATAGTGGCGCTACCTGCACGGCGGGTACGAACCTCGTCTGTATCTAAATCCATCAATCAGTCAACGGATCAGTCAACGAAACCAAGAGAGCATCAAGGAGGATCGAAAATGGGTACTAAGCGAATGACATTGGTGGCCGCCGTGCTGAGCACGGTTGCTGCCGCAGGTATGATGGGTTGCCAGCAGGGCAAGGACAAGGGCTCTGCCTCGGTTAACGTGAACGCGTTGTCCATCAGTGACGTGGACAAGGTGACGGTCAGCGTGCAGGGCGCCGGCATGGCCAGCCCCCTCACGGTTCGCCTGACGAAGAAAGGTAGTCAGTTCTCTGCAGTGGTCAGCGACCTGCCGGTGGGCACTGACTACGCCTTTACGGCTTCGGCCAAGGACCCCAATTCGGTTGAGCTGTACCACGGTGGCGTGACCGGCCAGAGCATCATCAAGAACCAGACCGCCAACATCGTGATCGACATGAACCAGGTGGCAGGCGTCGTGGCGATGAACAACCAAGCCCCTGTGATCGATTCGATCACGGCGACCTCGTTGTCGGTCTCGAACAGCGACACGGTCACTATCAATGCGACCGCGCATGATCCCGATCCCAACGAGACCGCGCTCATGGCGTGGACGTGGGACTCGACCTGCGGCACCCTGAGCCCCTTGCCACACGGCACGGTGACCCCAGGCAACAACACGACCCACGGCGCCTCGCAGATTACCTTCGTCTCTCCTGCGACTGGCACCACGACCTGCGTCGTGAACCTGACGGTCACGGATGCCAATGGCGTGCTCCAGAACAAGGCCTCGCTCAACATCGCGGTCAATCCAGCCACGGCCACTGGCAACGCCAAGATCCTTGCCATCCTGGACACCTATCCAGTGATCTCCGGCCTCAATGCGACCCCGGTGCCGCTGAACAAGGGCGTGGCGACCACGCTGACCGTGACCGCGACCGACGCGGACGGCGATGCCCTGAACTACCAGTGGTCTTCGTCCTGCGTTGGTGTCATGGCCACGTCGCAAAGTGCCAGCACGACCTTCGTCCTGGACCCCAACTCGGCTGCGACCTCGTGTGATTTCGTTGTGGTCGTGAATGACGGCAACTATCCGGACGGAACGGCCAAGGGCGGCGTGATCACGAACCACCTGAGCCTCCCGGTCTTCTCTCCTGCCAACAACAGCGCGGTGGGCGCTCCGGTGTTCGGCTTCGACTTCCAGTCGCAAGACACCATCAGCCACGACGATGTGGTGAGCATGGCGATCATTGCCAATCAGGGCTGCGCGGGCGGCACCATCAGCCTGGCTTGGGCGTCCTCGGACAACCAGGTGCTCGGCTCGACCACCCCGGCCGCCCTGGGCCTGGATGCCACGCTGTTCAACGCCTCAGCGGCCACCTACACCGCTCCCGCGGGCGCCGAGGACGGCGCGGTTATCACGATCACTGTGACCGCGACTTGCAGCTCCAGCGGCCTGTCGAGCGCGCACCAGTTCATCCTGGTTCCGCTCAATAGCTTCTGCTTCGGCAAGGCTGACAACACGGACTGCACTGCAGTCGCCAACGGCGCCAACAAGTGTGTCAGCGCGGCCAAGTGCATGGCTGGAGTCTGCCAGGCTACCACCAGCGTCACCTGCACCCCGAACGCCAATGTCTGCGTTGTCAACACCTGCGATCCAGCGGACGGCACCTGCAAGCTCGTCAACGCGAGCTCCAGCACTCCGTGCGACGACCACAACGCCTGCACCACTGGAGCGGACCTGTGCAGCGCTGGCACTTGCCACGGCACTACCAACAAGGATTGCTCAGGCGCGGTTCCTGCCGGTGTTGCCGGCGCCTGCCTGGTGGCCACCTGCGATCCGGCGAACGCTGCCTGCGGCACGGCCAGCAAGCCTGAAAACACCACCTGCAGCG
>PMBY01000144.1 GCA_003153875.1 Myxococcales bacterium
GCGCGGTTGACATTATATATAGCCGACTAATATAGAGTGGTCATGCAAAGTGGTCGCTGGTACTTGGAACCCCTTCGCAAGGCCATCACCCGTCCCTTTGTCCACATCCTGTTCGGGGCGCGGCAGACGGGAAAGACAACCCTGCTGCGCATGCTGGTGCCGAAACCGGCGCTCTGGCTGGACCTGTCCGACCCGGCCCAGCGCTCGCGCTATCTCGCGCGGCCGGAAACGCTGATCGAGACCTGCGAAGCGCTACCCACCGGCAAGTCGCCTCGGATCGTGGTCATCGACGAGGCGCAGGCCGCCCCGGCGCTCTTCGATGCCGTTCAGTACCTCTACGATCGGGACAAGCGGCGCTTCCGTTTCATCCTGTCTGGCAGTTCAGCCCGCAAGCTGCGCGCAACCGGCGCGAATCTCTTGCCCGGTCGGTCGTTCTTGCACCGGCTGTTCCCGCTCGTGCTGTGCGAGCGTCCAGCCGCGCTCCCCCGTGGTGGCGCACCCTGTGCGACGTCCCTGCTGCCCCTTCCCGACGCCGCAATCGTCCCGCCCTTCACCGAAACCTCACTGCTGGATCGTCTGGCCTACGGTGAGCTTCCCGGCATTGCCCTCGCGTCGGTTCGCGATCGGCCCGCGCTGCTGCATGCCTACGCCTACGTGTATTTGGAGGAAGAGCTGCGCCGCGAGGCCCTGATCAAGGACTGGGCCGTCTTCGCTCGCTTTCTGCGTCTGGCCGCGCTGGAGTCTGGCCAGATGACCAACTACGCGGCCATCGCTCGTCAAGCGGGCAGCTCGCTGCCGACGATCAAGAACCACTACCAGCTTCTCGAGGACATGTTCGTCGGAATTCGCATCGAGGCCTTCAGCGGCAGCAAGCGCAAGCAGGTGCTTTCCACGCCGCGCTTCCTGTTCTTCGACCTGGGCGTGCGCCACGCCGCCGCCGAGCTCACGCCCTCGCACGACACCGTGCTGGCCGATCCCGGTCCGCTGTTCGAGCAATGGGTGGGCATCGAACTCTGGAAGCGCCTGCAGTATCTCGGTCGCGGGCGTCTCATCTACCTGCGCACCAAGTCCGGCGCCGAGATCGACTTCATCGTCGACCTGGGAAAGCGCCTGCTGCCCATCGAGGTCAAGTGGACCGACACGCCAAACCTGACCGATGCACGCCACCCGCTGGCCTTTCTCGACGAGCAACACACGCACGCCCCGCACGGCTACATCGTCTGTCGCTGCCCCAGGCCGCTACGCCTGCACGAACGCATCACGGCCTTGCCGTGGTGGTGGGTATAGGGAGCGCTCCTACCCTACGTTTCGACGCTTTCCTCGCTCCCCGTCTCGGCTTTCGCGCCGAACATCTTGCGTGCGCGGACCGATCGCACCTCGTGCAGTTGGTCCAGGATGAAGTCAATCGTGCTCTGGGTGGCCATTGGGGAAACTCGCTCCTGCGCCCGTACGCGGGCCCCCGTCTTCGGGATCTCAGTTTTGCTTGGGTCTCCAGTTCGAAGAGGGGTAGGGGTTGGCCGGAATTGTGACTGGAGGTACTAAGCCGCCTCGCTGACTCTTGCGCTCTGGTGAAGCGTCTCGGGGGCTATGTCCGCGCCGTTTGGCCACATGACCGTTCCACCCTCGAGGAAGAACCGCTGGAAGTAGTCCGGGTCTCTAAGCGGTTCAAACACCGGACCGACCAGCCACGAAGCGAAGTCGACCGTTTTTGCCGTCCCATCGTTGAATGAAAGGTGAATCCTGTGCCCGCCGCGGTACTCAGCCCGAATCACCATAGGTAGAAAGTCCATGACGTCTCCTTACTCCGAGATGACTGGCACATCTCCATGCTACTACCGCCTCATTCTGCGGTCCAACTCGACCGAGTGCCTGATCGACAGGTGCGCGTAGGTCTGCGTCGTCGCCACCCCTCGCTCCCGCGTGAAAGTCGCTTGCTGTTCAAGACCTTGCGCAGGGCGGGATACGGGTGCCCATACTTGACAATATGGGTAGCGGGGAACACGATAGGGATGTGAAGACGACCATCGATCTCTCGGACAACCTGTTCGTTCGCGCGCGGCAACTGGCTCACAAAGAGCACAAGACGCTGCGTGCCCTGGTTGAAGAGGGGCTCACCCTTGCGCTCGATGAGCACGAGCGCCGAAGCTCGCCCAAGATTAAACCCGTTGTCTTCGGGGGACAGGGTCTCAGCGACGAGTTCCGGCAAGCCCCATGGCCGCGCCTGCGAGAGGTCATCTACCCCAGGCGCGGCGGATGATCGCGGTCGACACTAATATCCTCGTCTATGCCCATCGCGCCGATAGCGAGTGGCATGAAATTGCCCTGGACAGAGTCCTGGCGCTCGCCCGCGGTACCTCGCACTGGGCGATCCCATGGCCATGTGTCCACGAGTTTCTCGCCATCTGCACGCATCCCCGCATCTACTCGCCACCATCGCCGCTCGCCCTGGCCATGGATGCAATAGCGGAGTGGTTCAAGTCGCCCAGCTGTGGGGTCATCGGGGAGGGACCGGGATACTTCGCTCAGCTCCGCGCTCTGTGCGAAAGGGGCCAGGTCTCGGGCGGCGCTATCCACGACGCCAGGATAGCCGCAATCTGCCTGCATCATGGTGTTTCTGAACTGTGGAGCGCGGATCGTGACTTTGGCCGCTTCAAGGGCCTGCGCGTGAAGAATCCCCTCATCGTCTGATGCTGCCCATGTCCCGTGAGCGTCTGGGAACCATCCCGAGCCGCGCGTGCACAACCTGGATGGCGCTCGCGGGGTGCGCCGGGCAGCTTCTGCTTCCGTTCGCGGGTGCTGATGAGGCCGTGCCGAGACGCGGGGCAGTCTACTCGATCCCTACGTTTCGACGCCTGCCTCGCTGCCCGTCGCGCCTTGCTCGCCCGGGTCTTCGTCGTCGGCGGACAGGCTGCCTTTGCGGATCAAATCGAGCAGATCCTCGCCGTCCAGGCGGGCGGCGGCGTCGGCGCCGTCGAGGATGCTGGCGGCGAGCTGGCGTTTTTCCTCGTGCAGGGACAACACGGCTTCCTCGATGGTGCCACGCGCGACCATGCGGATCACGGTGACAGGACGATCTTGGCCGATGCGGTGGGCGCGGTCAGTGGCTTGGTCTTCGACCGCGGGGTTCCACCA
>PMBY01000004.1 GCA_003153875.1 Myxococcales bacterium
ACTCCGAGGCCATTCAACGGGCTTCTGGGAAGGGATTTCCTTCGCCATGTTCGCCTTGATTATGATGGCCAGGCTGGACACTGCGACATCATTGGTAATCTTCCCGCGGACGTCTCGCGGCACGGTGGCGGTCAGGGGCATAAGGTCAAGCGCAGGTCGCAGAGAGACGCTCGCAGGAAGAATCGGAAATAATCTCTCAGCAGCGTCCGCGGCTTGACGGCACGAACCCATTTCCTACGGCGCCACGCTGGCCTACCAACAAGTGGCCTCCATGATTCCAGAAACCATCCCCGTCATCCTGGAATCGATCGTCAGCGCCGAGTTCATCGACGACGAGATCGAGGCCGCGCACGAGGCCCTGGCGACAGGCGGTCCGCGGCCCCGGGTGCGAAAGCGACGTTCAGGCGCGACGGCGAAGCTGGTTCACGCGTAGTTTGGCGTCCTCTCGGCACGGGCGCTCACGCTTGGTCCAGAACGAGGCCACGCCCAGCCATCTCAGGGCACCCGCAAGATCAGCGCAAACGGCAGTGTTCTTGCGGTTTCCCGGCGTGGTAACATGCTAGGAATGGAAACGCGGTTCAGCGGGTTCTGCTTCTGAGCCATCGAATGACCACCTACTCTCATCTCAGCCGGGCCCCGATCACCGAGGCGATTCTCGACATCCGGGTCGAGGCGGGGATAGCCAACGCGCTCACGGCTACCCAGGAGTTCGCCGACGGCGTGAGGGGGGAGTTCCCGATCCAGAGACCGATCGAATCAATGGAGACCCGACTGGAAATGGCGCCTGGCAAGCCCGCCAAGGCGGAAAGCCAAACCACCCCAATCGGGCGGATCTGCTGGAACACCGAGGAGACACGGGCCGTACAGGCTCGGACGGACGGGTTCAGCCTCAACCACGTCAAGCGATACGGATCCTGGGGAGACCTGCGCGGCCACGCCAGAGAGATGTGGCCGCGTTACGTAGCTCTTGTGAAGCCGACAACTGTGGTTCGCATCGCGCTTCGCTACATCAACAAGTTGGACTTCCCTCCGGGCGACGACATAGCTGGCCACCTCCAAACCAAGCCGCTGCTGGCGCCAAACCTTCCGCAGGCTATGGCTGTCAACTTCATGCGTGTGGATGTCCCGTTCCATGACGGGCGACGGGCGATCATTACCGAGGCCACACTGCCGGCCACGCCCGAGACGGCGTACCAGAGCCTGATTCTTGACATCGATGCCTTTGTGTCCAAACAGATGACACCTGGCGATTCCGCGCTTTGGGATGAGTTTGAAGCGCTGCGCGAGATTAAGAACCGCTGCTTCTTCGAGTCACTCCAAACAGAAACCTGGAGGGCCTACCTGTGACGCCGTCAATTGCGCTTGTGTGGGGCGATGCATTCCCTCTGGGCCAAGGGCCTGGGGCCCTGGCTCTCGCGAAAGTGGGCCGCCAGACGTTTATCGACCGCTGCCGGGCGCGCGCCTTTCCGCCGCCTTTCGACGAGCTGCGGCCCGAGGCTGCCGCTGACCTGGCGGATCGGTGGAGCGAGCCCTGCGAAGCCGCCTTCGAGTTTCTTGCCGAGAACTACCCGCCAGAACTGCTGAGGCTGATCGCTTCTAATCGCCTTCGGGCTACGGATCTCACCTTCGCAGCCGAGATTGCGGGACGGCTTTCGGATAGCGCGGCTGTGCGGCGCACCCTGCTGCCTCTGCTGTCGCATGACGATGCGGTCGTTCGGGAGGGCGCCATCTACGGCCTCGCACCCCACGCCGAGGAGACTGTGCGCTCAGCGCTGGCGCGCCTTTCGGCGTCCGACCCGAGCGCGGCGATCCGGCTGGCGGCAACGGAGACTCTCGCCAACTTGTGACCACGGTGCTGATCAGGTTCAGCAAGCGCCGATCAAGCTGGGCTCCGGAACGAACCGACGCCGACGTTCAGAAGATCGAGTTTAGTGACAAGCACGGAAACCCCGATTTGCGCCCCTCGGTCTACGAGATCGCCCTGGAGGATCTTGTGCGCGCGTATGCCGAGCATGCAACGAACATCGATCCTCGACGAGGCGCACTCGGCTTGGACCTTGGTGGCCTGGCGCAGTCGATTCGCGCCACTCCGGGAACCTCGACGTTTGCTTTCACGCGCGAGGCCCATCGCGAGATCGAGCTCGGGGATCTACGAGAACTCCTTGAACTCATCGTGGATCTCCGCGCCGCCTTTGGCGACCGCAGCTATCCTGTAACCCAGGACGAAATCGTGGCTTATGCGAAAGACCGTCTCTCCAAAGGGGACGACGAGTGGCGACGAGCTGTCGCGGCTGCGAAACGCGGGACGTGGGTGCAGAAGCTTGCATCCGCGTCCGGATAGTACCTGCGAACCTGCCTACCCCGCCACGGCGGCGGCCAGGGACTCGGCCAGGCGGGTGGCGGTTTCCTCTTGCTTGCGGAGCTTGGCTTCGAGGTCGTCGAGGAGGGACATCAGCTTTCTCACGACGTCCACGATCTCGACTTGTTCCGGAAGTGGGGGAAGTGGCACAAGGAAGTCCCGGATGAACCTAAGCACCAGGTTCTTGTTCCCTACGCCCTGTGTGTCACGCTCGGATTGAGCGCGCGCGAGGGGGGAATTCAGGAACAGGCAGAGGTAGTCGGGAAGAATGAGATCGTGTGGGAATTTGAGAAGGGCCAAGCTCACGAAGATGCTGAATTCTCGATCTGTATCTACGACCCTGGCCACGCCGGTCGTTCCGACTTTCGTGAGGAGCACGTCGTCCCGCTCCGGTCGGCACCGGGCGGTCAACTTCCTGTGCTCCGCCTCCGTGATGTATCTCGCATCGGAGAAGTCGACTCTTCCGCCGGTAACATCCTTGACGGAAAGGAATGGCACGCCGGCTGCCACGTATGCCGGTGTGTAGTGCGTCCCATCCGTGATCTGGAAGCAGAGTTCGCCCAGCCTCGCCCACGCCCAGCCTGGGGGCGCGGAAAAGGGTTCGTCTTCCGGGCGAATCGGAGACACGTCTTGAGGCCTGATCTTCCGCTTGGTCGCCTCTTCTAGGCCTCTCTCTCGGATCAGCTTCAGGAAGCGGCTGCCTTCTGGGACAAGCCCCTTCCGCCTCGTTAGCCTTCCTTCAACCGCAAGGCGGAGCGTGGACTTTCTGAGTTCCACAACGCTGTCGGCGGCCGGAACGAGGGAGGCGAAGTTGGCGGAGAAACGTGCCCAGGCAACCGAAAGATCAGGGCCTTCTTCGGCGGTGCTGAGGGCGCTGAGGGCGCTGCGGGTGGATTGGGTGGCGAGGTCGCGCTTCTTGGTTTGCTTGACCTCCAGGTCGTCGCAGAGGGCCATGAGCTGATCGACCTTCGCCACGATGCGCTTCTGCTCGGCGAGTGGAGGTAGGGGAATCAGCATCGACTCCAGTTCGCCCTTCGTGATGTGTTGCAGTCCGACCCCGCCGTGAGCGCGGGCGATCATTTCGTCGAGGCGGGCGTTGATGGCCACCCGCAAGAACTTCGGGTTGTAGATCCCGCCGAACAGCTCGGCGCGAAAGATGTGCTGGTTCAGTATCCCGGGCGGCCCCTCCCAGATGAACGCCCCGAACGAAGTGCCGGGCGTGCCTGACCAACTGATCAGGAAGTCGCCAGGTTTCAGATGGAACTTAGGTGCGACCTCGAAGCTACAGTAGTTGAATGGCGCGGAGCTGTTGTTCAGGTTCTGGATCCTGACGATGGGAAGTCCGGTCGACCCCCAGTGCGACGGCTTGAACGCCCGCCCATTCACCAAGTTCATGGCGTCGCCAATCGCAATCCACTCCCACGTTACCGGGAGGGCAAAGGGGGCTTCTAACGACCTTCGGGGTAGGGTCCGGCGCTTGGAGCGACCGGGCGCGGCGACCGCCTGTGCGGTTCGATCCTTCGTTGCATATTGGAGGAGTTCGCGGGCAGGGGGATCACCTGAGTCCTTCTCGCTGAGCGCGCCCCTGACCGCGAATTCGAGGAGCACCTGGCGGATTCGGGCCACTCCTCCTTCAGACGTCGAGAGTGAGTCAATGAGCACAGACGGCTCTATGGTCATCTCGCGCTTGCCCCCAATGCCTTCCCCAACTCCTCCCGCAATTTCTCCCGCACTTTGTCCACCTCGGCCGCCGCTTCCCGGTATTGCTTGAGCAGCTCATCCGGATCGCCCGGCCCGTCGTCAACGGCGCGGGGGTTCTTGATGTCCAGGTTGTAGCTGCGCGCCTTGATGTCCTCGATGCTGACCTTCCAGGCTTGGTCGGTCTCTTTGCGCTTGGCCCACCACTTCTTCTCGGGCGCGAACTCGTCGATGCGCATGGGCTTGGTCTTGCTGTAGCTCTTGTAGCCGGCTGGGTAGGGATGGTCGTAGTACCAGACCGTCTTGGTGGACGTGCCTCTCTCGAAGAAAAGCAGGTTCGTCTTGATGCCGGTGTAGGGGCTGAACACGCCCTTGGGCAGGCGGACGATGGTGTGCAGGTTGCACTCTTCCAGCAGCTTCTCCTTGATGCGGGTCTTCACGCCCTCGCCGAACAGCGTCCCGTCGGGCAAGACCAGGGCAGCCCGGCC
>PMBY01000531.1 GCA_003153875.1 Myxococcales bacterium
AACATGCACCTCTTCTACCCCTCGGGTGCTATCGTGGGCGCCGAGGAGCTCTCGGTCCATCGCGACTTTGTCGGGGCGTCCTACCTGCTCACGAGCACCGCGTATGGCGTGGCCTACTCGCTCATCGTGCTGATCCTGGCCATGCTGATCTTCAGGAAAAGAGACTTCGTCTGATGACCATGCGACGCTGGTTGCTCGTCGCGGTCGGGGTCGCGCTGGCGCTGGTCGTGGTGGCGGGCCGGCTGTTGATCGACGCGCGCAGCGCTCTGCATGCCGGCCAGATATCCGAGGGACGCGGCGACCGGCTTGAGGCTGTCCGACACTATCAGGACGCGGCCCGCCTGTATCTTCCCGCCAGCCCCTACGTTCGCGACGCCCTGGATCGGCTGGAGGCCCTGGCCACGGCAGCCGCACAAGCGGGCGACGGACTCAGCGTGCGCGCAGCGCTGGAGGCCGAACGGGCCGCCATCTTGGCCACGCGATCTCTCTTCATCCCGCATGGCTCCCGGCTGCCGGATATCGAACACCGTCTGGCCCGGTTGCTGGCTGCCGCCGAGGATCGCTCGGTTGCCCCCGGGGTCAGCTTCGAAGCCAGGGCCGCATGGCACCTGGAGCGACTGACGCATCGGCCGGGGCCTGACTTGGCCCACGTGCTGCTAGCACTCAGCGGGCTTGTGCTGTGGGTCGGGAGCGTTGTCGGATTCTGCAGCAGGGGCCTGGACGTGACACTACGCCTGCGTCGCCCCCACGCCATCATCGCCGGCGTCACCTTCATCGTGGGGCTTGCCATGTTCCTGGCGGGCCTGCGGTTTGCATNNAAAGTAACCTTGCCGACCATGCACATCCGATGCGAACGCTGCCAAGCCGAGTACGACCTGGACGAGAGTCAGGTACGCGGCGGCACTGATGTGCAATGCAGCGTCTGCGGTAATGTTTTCGCAGTGGGTGTGCGGCGGACGCCAACCTCTCTCACCCGGCGCCGTTCATCGCCACAGGCCATGGCCGTCTCGGTCCCGAACGACGACTATCGGGGCAGCGACGTGCACTTCCCCTCAGTGGATGGGGACACCGCGGAGGCTGCTTCGCACGAGCACACCCACGGCGCGCTGAAGATCTTCGTCGGTCTGACCGTGGCTGCCGGGGTGGCCTTTGCTGGCATAGAGTGGCAACGGGGCCGCATCCACAGCGCAACCATCGCAGCGAAAACTTCCGCAGGCAGCTCGGCCTCGACCATCCGCCCCGTGGCCCGTCCGCCCGAGGCGAGACAGGATCTGGGCGCTGGATCCGCCACCACTCAGGCACCCAGCGAAAAAACGACGCCCATCCCAGCGAGCAAGGGGCCGGTCGTGGAAGCGCTGCCCTCACCGCCGCCCGCGCAGACCGAGGCTGCGGTGGAAAAACCGGCTCCGCCGAAGCCAGCGGCTAGCCACCCCGAATCCTACGAAAAGCTGATCGCAAGCGGGGATCGCGCGCTCGAAAATGGATCGAACAGCAAGGCCAAGGAACTCTACCAGAAGGCGCTGCACATGCGGCCGTCTGGGGCTGACGCCCTGACTGGCTTGGCCTTCGTCGCACTTGACCGTGGCCAGATCCCAGCCGCCTACGAATTGTTCAAGCGCGCTCTCACCGCCAAATCAGCGTTTGGTCCGGCCTTGTTCGGAATGGCCGAGATCCATCGGGCGCGAGGCGAGAAGGCTCTCGCCTTGCAGAGCTATCAGCGCTATCTGCAAGTCTCGCCCAACGGCAAAGAGGCCAGGGCGGCGCGCCGCCAAGTAAGCGCCCTGCAATCCGGGCGGTAGTGAGCTTTCGCTAGCTAGCTCGTGCACAGATCCTTGTTCCTGGAGATCTTCTGGATGTCGCGCAGACGGTCTTTGACCTGCGCGGCGCGGGGGGATTTCGGATAGCGCTTCGACAAATCGAGGAAGATGGCCTTGGCATCGGTGCAGTACTTCATTGCCACGTAGGACTCGCCCAGTAGCCACATGGCCTCGGGCACTTCCGGGGAACGACCAAAGCGTGACATCACGGCTTGGTACTCCGCCACCGCGAGGGCGTGCTTAAACTCCTGAGCAAAGGACTGCCCCACCAGCAACTCCGCCTGAGGCGCGCGCGGATCATTGGGGAAACGTTGGATGAAGGCACGCAGAAAACGGCGGGCGTCTTCGCGCATGCCGCCGGCCAGCCGGTTCTGCGATTCCTTCCAGAGAGCCTCTTTGTCCTCGGGCATAGACGGGGCCACCCGCTCGATGATCTTCTGCTGTTCCTGCGTCGTCTTCTGCTGGGTCTGTTCCACCGCCGCCAGTCGCGTGGCGAGCTGCTTTTGCAACTCGTCGAGAAGGTACTTGGCCTCTTCGAGCTTGCCGGTGAGGGCCGCGATGTCGCTCTCATTGTGCGCGACCTTGGTTCCAAGGTCGGCCGAGTTTCGCTCCAGCAATCCCGTGGCCTCGTCGAGCAGCTTGCGCAGACGTGCCATCTGGTCGTTGGTTCTGGTTTCGATGGCCTCCATTCGCTTGGAGAGCTGGGAGATGTCGGCGCGTATCTTGTCGCCCTGATCGGTAGTCATCAGGCAGCCAGAAACCAGCACGACCGCGAGCACGCAGCCCACGGTCGTCTTGCGAAGTGCTCTCGGCCTTATCGCCATTCGGAGTCGACGCGGCGGTCTTTGGCCCAGCCGGATTCGCTGGTGCCGGTGGCGTCCAAAGCCCCGCGCGGCACGACGGACATCCGGCTCGCCGCGATTCCTGTGTGCTTGAGATAGTCCTTCGCGGCCTGGGCGCGCCGGTCGGACAATGCCATGTTGTACTCGGTGGTGCCACGCGGATCGGCGCGACCGGTCAGGCTGACGTTCATGTCGGTCTTCTTCAGGCAGCTTGCGTTCTTGGCCAACAGGGCGGTGGCCGTCGAATCCAGGTTCGACTTGTCGAAGCCGAAATAGACCGTCTCCAGATCACAGGGCGGCTTCTTGGTGACTGGTTGCTTCTGCGAACCCACGCACAAACCGTGCACGCACTCTTGATCCTGGGCGCAATTCTCGTCCTTGGTGCACTGGGGGACGGAACAACGTCCGGTCATGCACAGCTTACCCGCCGGGCATTGGGTATCGGAGGTGCAGGACTGGCAACGGTTGGCTTTGCAAATCTGGCCCTCCGCACACTGCGAGGCATCCTTGCAATAGCCGGGGATGGCGTCGCACCGCCCGGCGTTGCACTGGCGACCCTCACCGCAGTCACCGGCGTTGCGGCACTGCTGGCACTTGCGTCCCACACAGAATTCCTTGTCCTTGCAATCCTTGTCGGTGTCACAGGCGGGGTATTCGGGCTTGCACCCGGCCGTCGCCACGATCAAAAGAGCCCCAAAACATCCAAGCGTCAGTGTGGTTCTCATTTTTTCCATAGCCTTCCCTAGTCCGGTTTCTAGGGCGGCTTCCGCTCTCTGTCAACGGCCATCACGACTCCGGGCTACCGAGGTCGTAGGGATACCAGCCTAAGACAAGAATTCGTGCTATGGGAGGAGCCGAAAGCCCCATGGCATGGATTGGCTGCTCGCGCACCTAACCTCGCTCCCGCCGTCGGCCGTGTACAACACTTTGGCTGGCGTTCTGCTGCTGTGCGGCCTTGGCCTGCCGATCCCGGAAGACGTCTCACTCATCTCGGCCGGCTACTTGGCCCACCTGGGTATCGTGAACCCGCACAAGGTTTTCGTGGTGTGCTTTCTGGCTGTACTGGGCGGCGATTGCATTGCCTTCGCGCTGGGACGCCTGTTCGGCTCGCGCCTGCTCGACAGCCGCCTGGCTCGACGCTTTTTCAGGCCGCGCAAACAGATTCGCGTACGTGCCTATTTCCGAAAGTTCGGCAGCAAAGTCATCTTCATTGCGCGTTTTCTTCCCGGTCTGCGTTTTTCCATCTTCCTGTCGGCCGGTACGCTGCGCGTGCGGCCATCCGTCTTCATCACCTATGATTCGCTGGCGGCCTTGGTTTCGGTGCCCGCGCTGATCTACCTGTCCTGGGGTTTCGGCGCGCACATTGACCGCGTGGTGAGCTGGGCGCGGCGATCGGAGTACGGCATCCTGATCCTCTTCCTGCTGGCTGCGGTCTGGATCGCGGTGAAGATGCTACGCAAGCGTCGGCCCGAAAAGGCTTAGGGAAACCGGAGCTGCACGCCGAGCCCGGTGTCGAACTCCATGCGGAACCAGCGCGAGAACCCCATGGTCCACCCGACCTGGAAGAAGAAGCCCACGTTCTTAATGGCGTCGTACATCAGGCCGTCGGCGTTGCGGATCCCGACGTCGCTGTTCGACACTTTACGGTCATAGTATGTGTAGTCCCAGACGAATTGACCGGTGGCGTAGAACTTCAACGCCACGTCCTGGTCCAGCCAGTATCGTATCCCCGGCGCAAGCGCGAACTGGTGACTCCGGTATGTGGCTGGATCCTTCTGCAAGGCAAAGCGCAGGTCGACAATGAGATCGACACGCGGGTGCAGGCCATAGGAGAGCTGCAGGTCGAGGAAGAAGGGCAGGATGTGAGTGCATACCCGCCTGTTGATGTTGCCCGACGAGTCGCCGCAGCCAATGCCGTCCTGGTAGGGAACTATCACTCGGTATCCGGTGCCGGGCATGATCGCGATCCCGCCCTGGCCGAGGTGATTGACTTCGGCTGGCCGCCCGAACGTCCACGGCTCCGACTTCGATGGAGATTCCTTGGCAGCCTGGGCCTCGCGACGTCTTGCCGGCCGTCGCGGCGCTTCGCCGCTGGGCTCGGAGGTCGAGGCAGCCGTGCCGTCGTCTGCCCCTGCCGCATCTGCCTGAGGCGCTGCTTCCGGTGCCGGTTCCTCGGCAGCCCAGACGTTTTGGGCGACAGCTCCTGCCACAACGATCATACTTACCAAAATGACGACGCGACACGGCGTTTGCATGGCAGGCAATAGTATCGGATGACCGCGAGCCATTTGCCAGACTTGCGAAACATCGGCCGCCGGACCGTGCTGGCCGCGCTGCTGGGCGCCGGACTTTGGTGCCGGTCTGGTTTGGTTCGCGCCCTTGGGGATTCGTCGCGGATTCGTCTGGCACGGCTCCACCTGCCCGACCTTCCTGATCCGCGTCCCACGGCCTTGCGGCGCCTGGCCTGGGAACTAGAACGTCGCACCAGCCTGATCGCGGTGCCGGATCCCGTGGCGCTAGCACCCGCCAGCCCGGAACTCTTTCGCTTTCCCCTGGTCTTGCTTTCGGGCGATCGCGCGTTTTCCCTGCCTTCCGAGGCGGAGATCGCGCGCTTGCGTCGCTTTCTGACTTTCGGTGGCTGCCTGCTGGTTGATTCAGCCGAGGGTCGTGCGGGCGGCGCCTTCGATGCGTCGGTGCGCCAGCTCTTGGCGCGTGTCCTGCCTGGCGACATGCCGGCCCGTGTGCCTGACGAGCATGTGCTGTGGAAGTCGTTCTACGTTCTGCACGGGGTGGCCGGCCGCGTGCTGGCCGCGCCCTACCTCGAAGGCGTGGAACGCGATCGCCGTCTGGCGGTCATCTACACGCAAAACGATCTGTGCGGCGCCTTGGCGCGCGACGGGTACGGTCGCTGGGAGCACGACGTGGTCCCGGGCGGCGAGGAGCAGCGCGAGCAGGCCTTCCGTTTCGCGGTCAACGTGGTCATGTATGCCCTGTGTCTGGACTACAAGACCGAACAGGCCCACATCGATTTCATCATGCGCACCAGGCGCGCGCGGTCTGGGATTCCCTGATCGCGTGGGGAGCTCGCCGGCTCCCCCTTCGGGGACTTCGGGACGGCCCGCCACCCTGCCCACCCCGCGCGCTTCGCGCGCGCCCTTGTTGCCGGCGGCGCACCATCGTGGGAGGGCATGGCGAGGCCGAGCGCGAGGGCGCGAGCGTAGCGAGCGGGTGTGGTGGGGGAAGGTGCAGGTCCCGAAGTCCCCGAAGGGGGAAGCGAGCGCGGGGTGGGGGCGGGTGGGGGGCCGAAGGGCAAAGCGAACCCTTTCAGGGTTCCCATATCAGTGATTGAGAATGCTTGCATAGGCAAGCTTTGGGCGCTAGAGCTACCCGGCTATGCAGTTCGGCAGTCCCTCGGAGACTCGTGCTTTCGTCTCGTGTCTTGCCGCCACCCTCGCGGTGTCCCTGACTGCGCTCGCCTGTTCCAAGGGCGAGGCTGGCCCCACAACCCGCGCCCGCCCGGCGCCCCAGGTCGTGGTGGCCAAGGTGGTGGCGCGCGATGTTCCGGTCGAGGTCCACGCCCCGGTCGACCTGCGCGCCCTGGAACAGGTCGACGTGGGCTCCAAGGTTCTCGGCTACATCGACGCTGTCCTGGTCGACCGCGGGGACCGGGTGCGCCGGGGTCAAGTCATCGCATTGGTGCGGCCCAGCGATCTGCCCGATCAGCTGGCGGCTGCCCGCAGCGTTTTTGGCCAGACCAAGGCGTCGGCGGTTCTGGCGCGCACCAACTACGACCGGGCCAACAAGTTGGCGCCCACCGGCGTGGTCAGCCAGCAGGAACTGCAATCCGCCACCGCGGCAATGGCCTCGGCCGAGTCGGCCCAGGCGGCATCCCAGGCCCAGATTTCCGGCCTGGCCATCCGCTTGGGTGAGACGCGCATCACCTCTCCGATAGAGGGATCCATCGCCGCCCGCCGGCTCGACCCGGGCGCTCTGGTCGGACCGCCCGGGGGCGGCGCCATCGTCACCGTAGTCCGCACCGATCGCCTGCGCGTCTTCATCAGCCTCAACGAGTACGATGCGTCCGGGGTGGGACTGGGCAAGGACGCGCATGT
>PMBY01000500.1:0-12022 GCA_003153875.1 Myxococcales bacterium
GTCGTTCCGCTCGTGCCGCCGCTCCCGCCAAGCGGGACATCAGGCAACGCATCGGCTCCCGTCGTGGTTGGTGCATCGGCTGCTACCAGGCCTCCATCCGTTCCGATCGCGCCGCCTGTGCCGCCCGTGGCAGTCCCAGTGTCCGGACCCGTTCCGCCGTTTGCCAGGGTATCGGCACCAAGATCGGGAGACATCGGCGTACTAGAATCGGGATGGGACGAGGCGGTATCTCCGGCGTCGTGGCTAGCACCTGAGTCTCCACCTGCAGCCCCACCCACGGCCGCTGCGGCGTCGTGACTCGTCCGAGCTGGAAAGGGATCGATCGTGCAAGCGACCGCCGCCGGCGCCAGGATCACAATCGCGAGCAAACGAGCGTCCGACATCACCAAATCCCTCCTGCATTTAGGCCAGCAAATCCAGGGCCAACTGCCGGCATCAGGTACGCGTGCGTGTCTGCGGTGGCGGGTTGGCCATCCGGCGCACCGACGAAGTACAGCACCACGCCCAGCGCCGCCAGAACCCCGCCGGCAACGAAGGCGACGTTTCCGGCGGTCGCGTAGTCCTTCGCTTGGCCTTGTAGCTGCTGCGCTTTGCTGTCGAAATACTGGTTCCAGTTGGTCACTGCATCGTCCTGCCGGCTCTTCGCGACCGACCAGCACACCGCCCCGGCCACCATGCCCGCCACTCCAGCGGCACTGCTCGCGATTCCGGCGATGCGCAAGTTGCTCATCGATTTTGGTTTCGTGGGTCTACTTTGGCAGGGATGCCTTCGCCGAAGAGGCGTCAATTTCGTAGACGTAATACCGTGGCGTAGCAAACGGGTCGTCTGGGCTAAGCCCCCACAAGTGATCGGATGCTCCCCATGAAATGGCCTCCACGTCCGACACTGGTGACGAGAAAGTGTTGATCACGCGGCCGCTCGTGTCCAAAGCTGCAAAGACCGTCTTGTTCCGCATCCCATTTGAGCTGTAGGTAATCCAGAAGTGCGCGCCATCCCAATCCAAACCGGCCACGTTTTGCGCGAACGAGAAAGTTCCGGAGAGCACCGTGCCCGCGGTGCTGAGCTGAAAGACCTTGTACTGGTTTGCGAGCCAGAGATTCTGGCCGTCCCAAGCGAGGTCATCATTGATTCCCCCGCCGCTTACGGTTGCCGGCGACTTGAAGCTGCCTATCGTGGTGTACGAATTATCTGCAATCGTGAAATGAGCAATTGTCCAATCGTGATGCCAGAAGGCGGCGCCGTCCCACACGATGCCTTGGCCTGGGCCTACTGAGATCGAGTTCACGAGATTGCCTTGAGTGTCCATTTCGAAGAGCGTTGCCGAAGCGGACACCCAAATGTGCGATCCATCCCACGCGATACCCTGCGGACTCTGACCGGGACCGGCAAAGGACTGAACGAGGCGAAGAGACGCGCCGACAGATGACCCATCCGCGCCATCCGCGTCGGAGTCGCTGACTCCACTCGCATCTCTAGCAGCAGGACTACCGAAACCGCCCGCCCCCCCGGATCCGCCGACACTGCCACCTGCCCCCCCAGCGCCACCCGCGCCAGCGCCACCCGCGCCAGCGCCGCCAGTCGCAGAGCCTCCTTGGCCCCCAGCCCCCGCACCACCTGGACCTGGTATGTCGGGATGGGGAGTGCCCGGTGTCCAGATGGCGATGTCATCGAAGTACGTCGGGTTCAGCCCGCCGCTGATATAGAAAGCGTTGATGGGCTGCGATCCATCGAAGGGCACCGTGGCGCGCAGCGGAGCCCCCTGGTCGGGGCCCGCGAACACCGAAATCTGGCCTGCGCAGAAGTCGAGTTCTAGGCGCACGTAGTTGTGAACCGCGGATCCCCCGTTGGACTTGCCGTAGTCGAGTTCATTCCAGACCTCACGTGTGGTTGCAACCCCAGGCGCCGCCAGGAGGAGACTATGGTCGCTTCCCGAAACACCGATCATGGGTTTGAGATCGAACTTTGAAGCCGCCCAACCCAGGCCGAACTCGGCGAAGTCCTCGTAGACATAGTAGCCGTCAGGCGTGTACCAGAGTTCGACCACCAACTGCAAGGGACGCGTTGGGAAATCCAGCTTGACGTACTCGACTTGAGTGCTGATCGTGTACGAATCGGTCCTGTAGTTGTGCGCGCCTGTCTTCACCCAGGTTGTAGAGACGATGCCGTCTCGCCCCTCGTTCGCGCGAATCCAGGGGGAGCCCGATGCGCCGTTGAGCAAGCCGGCCGGATAGGACTCGAATCCTTCTGCGAAGGCGAACGTGGGGTTCCCGAGAGTGCAGTTGAGCGGCGCAGATGCGTCCGCAGGTCCAGGGACGTCGGCGGAAGCATCAGTCGTGGCCGGTGCGTCCTGCTGAATCGCGCCTCCATCCCTGCCGCCGCTGCCGGGCGCGTCCTTCAGAGTCGCACTTCCATCCACGCCGCCCGCGTCTGCGGTACCAGTCGCAGAGCCTCCTTGACTCGTGGCCCCTGCCACATCAGCCATCGGTGCCCCGCCCGCTATGCTGCCCACTCCTGATGACGACGAATCGCCACCAGTTCCAGCCGCCGCATCTTCTTGGCCCGTAGCTCCCGCGGCACCACCCGTCGGTGTCCCTGGTCCCGTGTCCCCGCCGTTCGAGGCCGTGAGGTCGGCGCTCTGACCACCTGCTGCTGAACCGCCGCTGGCACTGATGCCACCCGACGCCTGGCTTCCGCTTGAATTCCCTTTGCCTCCACAGCCCGACAGGATGACGGCCGCTAACCCGGCCCAAGCGACAAACGAGAATAGAGTCTTCATTGCCAATGTCCTTTCTCCAGATCTTGTGACAGTCTCGATCTACGAATGCGCCATTCGGTGGGTCCCTGGCACTGCCCTCGCACTACCCTCTTTGGGGCGGTGACGTGCATAACCAACCTGAGGAGATGCCTGAGCAGAAGCAAGACATTGTGCCATAGAGACATGGGGGCCCCGTGTACGCACAGGCTGCGCCGGTCGCCGGAGGCGCTGCGGGGCAGCTGCCGGCGTCTGCGCTCGGAATCATGCCGCCATCGGGGCGGGTGAAGGTGGCGGTGGCGCTGCCGATGCTCGTCCTCGTGGCGGTGTTAGTGGTGGTGCTGGTGGCGGTGCCGCTGGTCCCAAGAGCTCGACAGACTGCGCCGCCGCTGGCACTTGTGTCGCAGTAGCCGAGCGTGCCGCATTCACCAGGCGACGTGCAGCGGCGCGGATCGCACATGTTCTGTTGATACGTGGTACCGTAACAAGGGCAGCCAAACGCATCACCGCACGGGTAAGTACCCTGACATACGGTTACAACCCGGCAGTTGTCGAAAGACGACTGGCACCCGCCCTGGGCACAGCCCCGCTCGCAACTCTCGCTCTTCCATTGTCCATCAACGCCGCAGGACGTTGCTACGATACCATCGCATGAAGGAGATCCGGGACTGCAGACGCCCACACAGGAGCCGGCGACGCACGCCTGGCTGGCGCACGTTAAGATTGGCAGCCAAGTGCCATCTGCGCCGCAGACTGCCGGTTCCGTATGGCTGGCGCAGCCGTTTGCTCCAGGTACGCAGTTGGTCCCCCAGCAGGTCGGAGTCCCGTCATTGGCGAGTGCGCAGGTGTTGTTGGAGCCAGCCGACACCTGCAAGTAGCTTCCTGCCGGAGCGTCGCATTCAGTGTAGCCATTAGAGCCCCAGCAGGCAATGGTGCCGTCAGTGCGGAGGGCACAGTTGTGATTATAGCCAGCGGCTAGCTGAACAAATGTGCCTGCGGGCGCGTCCATCTGGCCCCATCCATTTGATCCCCAGCAGACGATAACAGCGTCTTTCGCGAGCGCGCAGGTGTGACCGTAGCCGGCCGACACCTGCGAGTAGCTTCCTGCCGGAGCGTTGGTAGCTCCGTCCACCGTCCGGCCCCAACACGCTACTGTACCATCATCCCTGATCGCGCAGGTGTGCTCGTAGCCGGCCGACACCTGCGAGTAGCTTCCTACCGGAGCGTCGGTTTGGCCGTAGTCGTTCCAGCCCCAGCAGGCGATCGTACCGTCGGTTCGGACACCACAGGTGTGGTAGTCTCCTGCGGACACCTGGGAGAATGTCCCGGTTGGCGCGTTGATCTGGCCGCTTGAGTTGTAGCCCCAGCAGGCAATCGTGCCGTCAATCCGCAGCGCGCATGCATGGCTGTCTCCCGCCGACACATGGGAGAATGTTCCAGTCGGTGCATTGTTGATGTCGACGTCCAGGCGAAAACAGTTGCCGTCGCTGAGCCTAACGCACGTGCCGTTGCTGTTCGCAACAAAAACCAGCTTGGGGGGACCCCAGCAGGCAATCGTGCCATCGGTTCGTACGCCACAGGTGAAGCCATTTCCCGCGTCGATTTGTTTGAATGCGCCCGACCACGCGCCGCTGGCCCCACCTGTGCCGCCCGCACCAGCGCCGCCGTTCGCAGCACCCCCTTGACCCGTGGCTCCCGCGCCACCAGATGTTGGTGCCCCGCCAGCCGTGCTGCCTCCTCCTGCTGAGGACGAATCGCCACCAGGTCCAGTCGCCGCATCTTCTTGACCCGTGGCCCCGGCGGCACCCGTCGGTGTCCCTGCTCCCGTGTCCCCGCCGTTCGGGGCCGTCACGTCGGCGCTCTGACCGCCTGCTGCTGAACCGCCGCTGGCACCGATGCCACCCGACGCCTGGATTCCGCTTGAATTCCCTTTGCTGCCACAGCCCGACAGGATTACGGCCGCCAATCCGGCCCAACCGACAAACGAGAATAGAGTCTTCATTGCCAATGTCCTTTCACCGAATCTTCTGAGCATCTCGGTCTACGAATGGGGAAATCTTATGTGCAACAGGTAGCGCGAAATCGGTTGCGCAATCGACGAGCTCACGGCCACGTAGACCGTCTCGCCTGCCGCAACCGACACCATCGCGTACGAGCAATAGAAGGCCCGAGCCCCGTCATCGTCGCTTGCGATGACTTCTCCGGTGCTCTTGAGAACCTGCATGAACGTGTCGACCCCGCACGACCCGACGGTCTCGCCGTGGGTTTCGAATTCGATGGCAATCGAGCCTGCGACCGGGTTGCGAACTGCGAACAGGTCGACGTCAGCGGATTGCGAGATGGACGCGGAGATCAGCGCGTCTTGCGTGTAGGGGCCGTTGGCCGTCGCAATCGAGTTGTTCGGTTCGGTCTCTGCGACCGGGTAGAGCTGGCATTGTTCCGAGCAACCGGCGGTCGGCAGTGGGCTGCCTGGGTCGCAAGTCTCGGGCCACTGCAACACGCCGTCGCCACACACGACCTTCTGGGCACTCCAAGAAATGATCGAGGATGAGTTGCACCCAGTTGCCGAGTAGGAGATGTTGACCGTGCCGGTGGCGGTCGTGCCGGAACCGAACTGGCCAGCAAGCGTGTAGCTGACGGGGTTGCCGGACACGGGGCCCTTGGTGAATGTGGCTGCCGACGTGATCGGTGCCGGGGTCCCGAACGTCGTCGTGGTATCCCCCGCAGGGCTGCAGGTGCTGGAGACCTTGGGCAACATCCAGTCGATAGTGAGCACAGTGACTGCGTTGGCGAACACGCGGAACGAGGCGAGCTTGTTCTGGTTCGTGAGGCCTGCCCGGAATCCCGAGTAGTCTACGGGACCGCTGCCACCTGCCCCGGCCTGACTGGCTCCACCGGTTCCGTTGCCCCCTTGGGCGCCGCCCGTGCTGCTGGCGCCGCCGGCCGCGCTGACGCCGCCTGTGCCAAGTGTTCCGCCCGTCGCAATGGGACTGCTTATGCTGGGTGTACCGCCCGTCGTACTGGCGCCTCCTGCGCTGCTTGCTCCGCCCGTGCCGCCGGCTGTGACGGCGCCGCCTGTGCTGCTTGCCCCGCCTGCGCTACGTGCTCCGCCCGTGCCACCGGTTGTAATGGCGCCGCCTGTACCACTTGCCCAGTCTTTGCTGCTTGCTCCGCCTCCGCCACTTGCGCCGCCTGTACCTGCGTCGGTGCTAGGGCCTGTGCCGCTGTCCACTGGGGCCGTGGAACCAAGATCGGAAACCATCGGGCTGCTAGAATCGGGCTGCGCAGCAGCGGTATTCGCGGCGTCGCGATTCGTTCGCGCCGGAAAGGGATCGATCGTGCAGGCGACAGCCGTCGTCGCCAAGAACGCAATCGCGAGCAAACGAGCGTTCAACATCACCAAGTCCCTCCTGCATTTAGGCCAGCAAATCCAGGACCAACTGCCGGCATCAGGTACGCGTGCGTGTCAGGTATGGCGGCTTGCTCATCCGGCGCACCGACGAAGTACAGCACCACGCCCAGCGCCACCAGAACCCCGCCCGCAACGAAGGCGACGTTTCCGGCGGTCGCGTAGTTCTGTGCCTGTCCTTGTAGCTGCTGCGCCTTGCTGTCGAAATACTGGTTCCAGTTGGTCACTGCATCGTCGTGCCGGCTCTTCCCAAGCCCCCAGCACACTGCCCCAGCCACCATGCCCGCCACTCCAGCGGTACTGCTCGCGATTCCGGCGATGCGCAGGTTGCTGATCGATTTTGGTTTCTGGTTCGGCTCAACCGCGGCGCTGACCACGGGCTCGCTCACCGTCGGTGCGACGACTGGCGGTGCCACCGGCGCGACCGGCGGCGGCGTCTGGACCACCGGTGCTACTGGAGGCGGTGGCGTTTCGACCACATGCTTGGCCAGCACCAGTTCCACAACCCGCCGGTCCTCGCCCGCCACGGTCACTTCTTTCTCCGCCGGATCGTAGCCCTCGGCCGAGGCTGCTATGGCGTGCGTCCCCACGCCCACGCGCACTGGAACTGCGATTGGCGCCTTGCCGATCTCCTTGCCGTCCAGACGAACCAGCGCTCCCTCGGGCAGGCTGCGGATATCGAGAGTGGCAATGCGGGCCTTCTGGCGTGCGATCTCTTGTGCCACCTCGGTGCGCCGAGCAGCGGGGATCTTCTTTCCCCCATCTGCCAAGTAGCGCTCGTAGGCATCCACTGCCTCAACCGGCTTGGCCAGCGAGACGAAGACCTGGCCGATGTTGTACAGCACGGCAAAGTGATGGGTCAGATCGTAGGACCGCCGGAACTCGACGATGGCGCCTTCCGGTTGCCCGTCGTCGGCCAGTTCGAGCGCGCGATCAAAGTGCTTGCGTGCTTCTTCCTTGTCCCCGGCTTGGACGGCTTGCGGCGCCGCCAGGGCTCCCAGGACGATGACCAAGGACGCAGTTTGTTTCACTGTGCTTCGCATTCCGAACCTCACTTGATGCAGATCGTGTGCCTACTCGGCAAAGGGATTCGAGTGATCGAGCGGGCGCATAGATTTCCGCCCGGGATTGGGCGGATTCTGGGGAGTTTTGGCGGGTTCTGCGGCAGGAATGTCAACCGGGGGTGTCTTGGCAGCAGCGGTCGGAGCGCCTGTCGGCGTCGCGCGTTTCGACAAATGTTGTCCAGGTGGACGTCCAGGTGGACGTTCAGGTGGACTCTCGATTGTCGGCGAAGGCGGGGGCGTTGCGGCTGGAGCCGGGGCCGGAGCCGGGGCCGGAGCCGGAACCGGAACCGGGGTCGGGGCCGCTGCCGCAACCGGAGCCGAGACCGAGGCCGGCAGTTGTGCCGGCGTCGGGAGCGCGGCTTGCCGCCTGGGCGCGTAGTGCAGACCCAACCACAGAGCCGCAGCGACCAAGAGCACCGTAACAGCCGCCCATGAGGACCAAACAACGACGCGCGACCGGCTGCGCGCTGGAACAGGTGAGGAATTCTCCGGCGGCGAATGCGGGGTTGGCACAGGGATCGCACGCAATGAGACCGGCGAGTTCATGGTTTCGCCGATGGCAACAGCCATTCCGACCTGCGAGCGGAGAGGCGTCACTGCGCGACCGGCATAGGGAATCAACGCTGCGGTGAGGTCGGCGGCGGAGGGGAAACGCTCGCCAGCCTCGCGGGCCATGGCCTTTTGCACGACCGCGGACAGGCCGGCCGGCAGTTCGGGGCGAATTGAATCGAGCGGCGCCGGTTCCTGAGTCAGTACGTGGTACAGGATCTCGTTGTACGACTCGCCCGGATGCGGTTTGGCGCCGCTCAGTATTTCGTAGAGGATCACGCCAAGCGCGTAGATGTCTGTGCGCTGGTCGACCTCCTTGGCGCCGCGAGCTTGCTCCAGGGACATATAGAACGGCGTGCCCATGGTTGTCCCGGTCTGGGTCAAGCCGGTGCCTGCGGAACCGGCGTGCAGCTTGGCGATGCCAAAGTCCAGCACCTTGATCAGATCGCTGGCGTCGTTGCGCTTGCAGATGAATAGGTTCTCGGGCTTGAGGTCGCGATGGACGATGCCGCGGCTGTGCGCGGCTGCCAGCCCACGACAGGCCTGAATGATGATGTACGCAGCCCGCGGCACGGGCAAAGGCCCCCCGCGCACCAGCAAGTGGGCAAGATCCTCACCGTCGAGATACTCCATGACCAGGAAGGGCGCCCCGTCGTCGGCTGCGCCGGCGTCCACCACGGCCGCTATGTTTTCGTTTTCCAAGCTGCCGGCTGCCTGGGCCTCACGCTGGAAACGGGCCACGACTTCGCTGTTGGTGGCGAGATGCGGGTGCAAGAACTTGATGGCGAAGCGGCGGCCAATGATCGAGTGCTGCGCCTCATAGACCTCGCCCATGCCGCCCTTGCCGAGCAAGCGCACCAGCTTGTACTTGCCCCCTGCGGTTCTTCCGACGCGCGTGTTGACCGCGCCGTATTCCTGGGTCACTGCGATTCCTCTGGCGCAGGATCGTCGCCCCTGCCCGTGATCCCGCCCGCTTCCATCAGCCGGTAGGCGCGCTGGCGTGAGATGCCGACGGCAGCGGCGGCGCGCGCAACGCTGCCTTTGTGAGTGCGCAGGGCCTCGGTCAGCAGGGACAGCTCACGCTCGCGGCGTGCGCGGTGGGATTCGGGCGCGTTCGGGGCAGCCGAAAGGGCGCCGGATCCAACTACCGCAATCGGCGCAGGCACCGGGTCACCCGCCACAGGACGATTGAGAATGTGTTCCGGCAGGTGCGAACGGCGCAGGAGTTCTTCGTGACCGTGGAGGACTAGCAGGCGGCGCGCCAGCAGGTCGAGCTCGCGCACGTTGAAAGGCCAGTCGTGCAGGCAGAGCTGCTCGACCAGGCGCGGTTCGACCTCAGGCGGCCGGCCGCCAGCGTGCAGGCGCAGGAGGTGCAAAAATAGAAAGGCGATCTCTTGCTTGCGCTCGCGCAGTGGCGGCAGGCGAATGGTCAGGCCGTCCAGACGCGCGCACAGGTCGGCGCGAAAGCGGCGCTCGGTCACCACCTGGGCCAGTGGAATCTGCGAGGCGGCCAGGACTCGCACGTCGATGGGCACGGGCGTTGACTCGCCCAGGGGCGCAATCTCACGTTGCTCCAGGGCGCGCAGGAACTTGGCCTGCACCACCTCGGGCAGGTCGGTCACCTCGTCGAGTAGCAAGGTTCCACCCTGGGCGGCGCGGAAGAAGCCAGGGCTCGCCCGGTCAGCGCCCGTGAATGCGCCCTTGCGATAGCCGAACAACTCGGCTTCCGCCAACGTCGGCACGAGGGTGGCACAGTTCACTGCCACGAACGGTCCTTTCCGGCCGCTCCACTCGTGCATGGCGTGGGCCAGACCCTCCTTGCCGGTTCCGGTCTCGCCCAGGATGACGGTCGGCAGGGCGCTGAATGCGGCCTTCTTCGCTTGTTCTAGGATGGGACGCAGGACCGGCCCCCCCGCCAGATTGGCCGCGAGTAGATCGAAGACCGGATCGGGGTCGGCGGCGTCTGGTGCAACCTGGATCGCGATACCGATCCATTCGCCCATGCGCAGAACCTGGCCGGGCGCGATCGGGCTTTCCTGCACCTTAGCGCCGTCGACGAAGATGCCGTTCCTACTACCCAGATCCTTGACGATGTGCAACGGTCCGTCGCGACGGATCTCGGCGTGGTGGCGCGAGCATTCCTTGCTCAGCAACTTCACCTGGCAATCGTCGTCCCGACCAAGAACGATCCGCGCGTCCGAAAGGTGCGTGAGCAGCCCGCGCGAGGTCGGGAATACCCAGCGAATAGCGAGCGTGGGCTGGCTCATCCCCCCGGTGGCCGTCCTGTTCGACGGCATGGTCGTATGAGCAGCCCGCGAAACCATCGGAGCGCATTAGACGACGACTCGTGCCGCATGTCTACACAGCGATCATCTCGCGCGGATGCGCTGCGAACCTCACGTCGTGCGGGTCGCGTGCCTATTCGACGTTCACCCTCACCACGTTCCTCCCGCATTGAGTCCGGCAAAGCCAGGGCCCACGGCCGGCATCAGGTACGCGTGCGCGTTGGGTGTGGTGTCTGGCGCGCCAACGAAGTAGAGCACCACGCCCAGCACGACCAGGGCGCCGCCGGCGTAGAAAAGGGTGTTGCCAGCGCTGATGTAGTCCTGCGCCTCTCCTCGTAGACTCTTCGCCTTCTCGGGATTCGTGTTCCAGTTGTCCTTGGATTCGTCGTTGCGAGTCATCGCGACCCACCAGCACCCCCCCCCGGCTGCTATGCCGGCCACTCCAGCCACTCCGGTCAATATTCCGAGGAGGCGCACATTGCTCATCGGTTTCGTGCTCGGCTCGACCGCAGCGCGGGGCCAAGGCGGAGATTGTGCCGGTGCGACAACCGTTACTGTCACGGGCTGCACCGGCGCCGACTGCGCTCCCGGTGGCAGCGACGGCGACTCGACCACGCGCTTGGCCAGCACCAGTCCGACGGCCTTGTGGTCCTCGCCAGCCACGACTACTTCTTTCTCCGCCGAATCGTAACCGTCGGCCCAAGCCGCGATGGTGTGCTTTCCTACGCCTACCCGCACAGGCGCGGAGATCGGCGCCCTGCCGATTTCGTTGCCATCCAAGCGAACAGTTGCTCCCTGGGGCAAGCCGCGGATCTCCAGGGTCGCGATGCGGGCCTTCTGGCGCACGATTTCTTTTTCGACCTCGGTGCGTCGGTCCGCTGGAACCTTCCTGCCCCCATCTGCCAGATAGCGCTCGTAGGCATCCACGGCCTCAACCGGCCTGGCCAGCGAGACGTAGACCTGGCCGATGTTGTACAGCACGGCGAAGTGATGGGTCAGATCGTATGACCGCTGAAACTCGACGATCGCCCCTTCGAGCTGCCCATCGTCGACCAGCTCGACCGCGCGGTCGTAGTGTTTGCGCGCTTCTTCCTTTACCCCAGCCTTGGCGGCTAGGGGCGCCGCCAAGGCTCCAAGGACGATGACAAGAAACGCAGTCTGTCGGACCATACTTCGCATTCCGAACCTCACTTGATGCAGATCCCATGCCTATTCGGCAAAGGGATTTGAGCGATCGATCGAGCGTGCCGGTTTGTGTCGGGGATTGGAAAGATTCTCGGGATTCTCGGCGGGGTGTGGAGCCGCAGGGACAACCGGGAGCGGCTTGACCTCAGGAAGAGGAGAAGCAGTCGCCGTCGTTCGTTTTTGTGAACGTTGTCGCGGTGAACGTCCGGGTGGACCGTCGATTTTCGCGGTGGGCGGCGGCGGGGCCGGGGCCGCAACCGGGGGCGGAGCCGGAGCCGGGACNNGGCGTCGCGGCTTGTTGCCTTGGCTCGCGGTGCAGACCGAACCACAGACCCAGGACCACCAACAGCACCGCCACAGCCGCCGACGTGGCCCAAACCACGACGCGCGACCGGCTGCCCGCTGGCACCTCTTCGGGGATCTCCGGCGTCACCTTTGTGATCGGGACTGGCACCGCCATCGCTCGCAGCGAGACGGGAGATTTCATGGTCGCACCCAGGACGACGGGCAATCCAGCCTGCGAACGCAGTGGCGTCAGGGTCCGGCCCGAGAGGGGAATCAGGGCCTCCATGAGTTCGGCGACCGAGGCATAGCGATCACCGGGCTCGCGGGCCATGGTCTTCTGCACGATGGCGGATAGGCTGGGTGGCAGGTCGGGCCGCATCGAATCCAGCGGCGCCGGCTCCTGGGTCAGCACGTGGTACAAAATCGCGTTGTACGACTCGCCGGGATGGGGTTTGGCGCCGCTCAACATTTCGTAGAGGATCACGCCCAGCG
>PMBY01000500.1:12057-18881 GCA_003153875.1 Myxococcales bacterium
TCGCGATGGACGATGCCGCGGCTGTGCGCGGCCGCCAGCCCCCGACAGGCCTGGATCATGATGAACACGGCCCGCGACAGGGGCAAAGCACCACCGCGCACCAACAGGTGGGCAAGGTCCTCACCGTCGAGGTACTCCATCACCAGATAGGGCGCCCCGTCGTCGGCCGTGCCGGCGTCCACCACCGCCGCGATGTTTTCGTTTTCCAGGCCGCCGGCGGCCTGGGCCTCACGCTGAAAACGGGCCACGACTTCGGTGTTGCTGGCGAGCTGCGGGTGCAAGAACTTGATGGCAAAGCGGCGGCCGATGAGCTCGTGCTGGGCCTCGTAGACCTCGCCCATGCCACCCGCGCCGAGCAGGCGCACCAAGCGGTACTTGCCGCCCAGGATTTTTCCCACGCGCGTGTTGGCCGCGCCGTCCCCTTCGCTCATCGCAATTCTCCTGGCGCGGGAGCGGCGGACGGCACAGTCCAGTTCGACCCATCGGCAGCCGTCTTCTGCGACGCTGTGGTCGTATGGTCAATCCCCGAAGCCATGAGGCCTCATTAGACGATGTCTGGCGCCGCCTGTCCACTCACTATGAGGGCCGGTACCCCCCTGCCCTCACGGCCCCTTGTCGATCTCGACGCGTGCCGGCCGCACCGACCCCGTGGCCGCCTCGCCTAGTGAAAGCCGTTCCTCACGCGTTGGCCTGACCAGCGGTTCCAGCAGGGCCAGGTTGTGGCGCGCGTCTTCGTTCTGCGGATCCAGTCGCAGGGCCTCGCGGAAACAGCGCTCAGCCTCGGAAACCAGCCCTACCCTCAGCGCCACCACGCCGGTGAAGAACTGGGTGGCGGCGTCCCTCGGCTCCAGCGTCTGGGCTGCGTGCAATTCATTGAGCGCGTCCTCGGGCCGGCTGTTCGAGAACAGCGCCAGCGCGTAGTTGTACCGCAGCAGGGCCCGCTGTGGGCGTCGCTTGGCCGCGCGACTCAAGAACCACTGTGCCTCCTTGGGCTGGCCCCGGCGCAGGGCAATCACGCCCAGGTTCCCGTACGCCTCGCCCAACATGCCGGGGACCTTCGAAGCCTCGGTGAACCAGCGCTCGGCCGCGTTCAGGTTCCCCGCCTCGTAGAAGGAAGTTCCCAGCAAGAACGCCGGCCGAGGGTCATCGGGCACAATCCAGCGCAGCTTGCCGAAGAGCGAAGTGGCTTTCTTCAAGTCGCCGCGGGCGCGGGCCAGATCGCCGCACAACTTCAAGGCGGCCGCACTGCGGGGACGGCGGCGCAAGACCTCGTCGTAGACCTCCTCTGCCTCGCTGCGCTTGCCCACGCCCAGGTAGGCCGCGCCCAAATCCATGCGCGCGTCGACGCTGTCTGGCTGCAAACGCACCACTTCCTCCAGATCCGCCACCAGCTCGGGACCCGCGCGCCGCGAGGCCAGCACCAAGGCCAGGGCCCGGCGTGCGCGCAGGTCGTCGGGCGATGCCTGCAAGACCTTGTTCAGCTCGGCCTGGGCTTGCACCAGTTGCCCGGCCTCGGCCAACACTTCGCCGTAGGCCCGTCGCGCATCCAAGTCCGCGGGATCCAATTCCACCAGGCGCGCATAGCGATCGCGCGCAGCTGCCGATCCCTCGCTGCGATCCAGTGCGGCCAGTCCTGCCAGGGCCGCCAAGTAGTCGGGGCGGGCCTCGACGGCCACCGACCACATGGCGCGCGCATGGCCCGGCCGGCCGTTCTCCAGATGAATGGCGCCGAGAAAGCGACGGGTCTCAGGAACCTTGGGATCGATGACCAGCGAGCGGCCGAAAATCTTGATGGCCTCTTCCTGGCTGCGGTGGCGGCCGCCCAGGCCCAGGTAGGTTGCCACGCCCCGGCCGTAGAGAACAAAGGCGTAGGGATCGCGAGCAAACCGTTGACTGAGCGAAGCCTTGCCCGCTGGCGCCCGCTCCCCGAGAAGTTTGCGAAAAGCCGCCAGGGCCGCCTCGACCGCGACCGCGGCCGCGCCATCCTTGGCCCCGATCTTGGTCACTTCCACGGGCGAAGCGCCGCTGTTCGTTCCCCTGATGCGAACCGTGACCGCGATCTTCCAGTCCGGCCGCCGTGCGAATTCGCCAGTCACCGTCCAGCGCGGCGTGACCGTGGCCACGTGACCGAACAGGGTGTCGCCGCCCACGAACCTGAGGGGCGCCAGATGGCCCAGCCGCTCGGCCACCAGCGCAGGCAATCCGGTTTGCAGGTAGTCGAGAGCGCGAAAGCCGTTGGCGTTCTTGAACAGCTCCACCACGAAGGTCTCGCGTGCAGTGATCGGCTCCTCTTGCGTGGCCACCGCCACGCCTGGCGCGCCGACGAGAAGACTGAACCACGCCGCGCACAGGGCGCGGCCCGAGAGCAAGCCCATGAACCCATACTCCGAGCTTCCCGTCCGAGCGCAAATTTTCGACGTGTATTTGATGAAATGTTGACGGCCTCCCGCCACCACCTCAAATGAACCAGAGGAAGAAAAGCGAATGTCTCGCCCCCGAGCGGTCTTGCGTTCCGGTTTGTGCATTGTCGGCGGCCTGGTGCTGGGCTCGACCTGTCTGGGCCTCGGCCTGGGCTACTGGGTGTACCGCCAATTCGAATCCGACCTGCCTGCCAACCTGAGCGCCGTGACCGACTACCAGCCTGTCCGCGCCAGTCAGATCTGGAGCGCGGACGGCGAGCTCATCGGCGAGTTCTTCGTGGAGAAGCGCGTGCTTGTGCCCATCGAGCAGGTGCCTGACCTGGTTCGCAAGGCGTTTGTCGCCGCAGAAGACGGGCGTTTTTACAAGCACGGCGGCGTCGACTACCTGGGCGTGGTGCGCGCGGCCTGGGCCAATCTGCGGGCGCGGCAGGTGGTGCAAGGCGGTTCCAGCATCACGCAGCAGGTGGCCAAGATTCTCATCGTCGGCCAGGAACGTTCGCTGGCGCGTAAGGTGCGCGAGGCGCTGCTCGCCTTCCGCATCGAGAAGCGACTGCGCAAGGACCAGATTCTCGGCATCTACCTCAACCACGTCTACCTCGGTCACGGCGCCTATGGTCTGGCAGCCGCGGCCACGGCCTACTTCGGCAAGAGTGTGGCAGAGCTGACCGTGGCCGAGGCTGCCATGCTGGCGGCGCTGCCCAAGGCGCCTGGCAACATCACGCCCCTGCGCGACTTCGAGCGCGCCCACAGCCGCCAACGCTACGTGCTCGACCAGATGCGNNTGCTGGTGGCGCAAACCCGCGCCATGACCAACGTGGCTGCCCCCTACTTCGTCGAGACGGTGCGCAAGCACGTGGCCGAACGCTACGGCGACGAGGATCTTCTGCGCCGAGGGTTCCGCATCTACACCACCCTGGACATGCGCCGGCAACGGGCCGCCGAGTCGGCCCTGCGTCGCGGTCTGGAAGATCTGCAGCGTCGGCTCGGTTTCGACGGACCCATCGGCCACCTGGACATGGACCAGCGGCGCCAGCTTGCGGCCGGCCAGCCGCGTCCCGTGGGACCCGAGGGCTTCAACCTGGACGGCGAGCAGTCCCCCTATCTCATGGCCTTGCCCGACCCGCCGGCCGCGACTGTGGACGCGACCAAGCCGGGCGCGCACTTGCCCGATTCCGCGGCCAAACTCGCCGCTGATGCTGCCTGGGCGCAGCGACGGCGCGCGGCTCACAGTCGCGATGTGCCCGTTTTCGACACGGATCCAGACACCATCTACGCAGCCGTGGTGACCAGCGTGGGCAGGAAGGTCGTGGTTTCGTCCGGGGGACTGGTCGCGCCTCTTGCCCCGGCCAGTGAAGAGCAGGCCCTGGCCTGGGCGGGCCCACGCGGCGAGCATCTGGGAAGCGGCGACGTCGTGCCTGTGTACTTTCGCACCCAGAACGGCAGCGGCCACGCCCACCGCGAGGAATTTCTCGCCCACCTGGCCAGCGCGCCCACTGTCCAGGGCGCGCTCATCGCCCTGGATCCGTCCAACGGCCACCTGGTTTCCATGGTGGGCGGCTATGACTATGGCAAGAGCCAGTTCAACCGCGCCACCCAGGCGCACCGACAGATCGGCTCGGCCATCAAGCCGTTNNGTCAAGTTCAAGACCGCTTCCGGAATCTGGGCGCCTCACAACTACAAGCCCGAGTACCTGGGCCCCGTGACCCTGCGGACCGCCCTGGCCAAGAGCATCAACACGGTCTCCGCCCAGATCGTCGCCCAGATCGGGGTCGATGCCGTCATCGACGTCATGCGCCGCCTGGGCATCACCTCCAAGCTGCCGCAATCGCTGTCGCTGGCACTGGGCACCCCTGATCTGACTTTGCAGGAGGTGGCGTACGGCCTTGCTGCTTTCCCGGCTGGCGGCAAGCTGGTCGTGCCTCTCTTCATCGCCAAGATCGTGGATGCCGACGGCCGGATTCTGGAAGACTACACCGCCCCCCAACCGCGCGAAGACCGCCTGTCTCCCGAAACCGCGTACGTCGTCACCGATTTGATGAAGGGCGTGGTCGAGATCGGCACAGGCAAGAAGGCGCGCGAGCTGGGCCGGCCAGCCGCGGGCAAGACCGGGACCTCCACCAACTATCGCGACGCCTGGTTCTTCGGTTTCGTTCCCGAGTTGCTGTGCGGCGTTTGGGTTGGTCGCGACGACTTCAAGCCCATCGGCCACGACGCAACCGGCGGTCAGGTCGCGCTGCCCATCTGGCTTTCGTACATGCAGGAGGCCCTGCGCTCGATCCCGGCACGCGACTTCGAACCCCCACCCGGGGTCATCTTCGTGCGGGCCGATCCGGAAAAGGGTGTGCCCGCCACGCCTGACAAGCCGGGCAGCCGGCTCATGCCGCTCAAGCGGGGCACCCTCCCGCCGGCCTTTCGCGCCGGCAGCTCGGGGCGGTTCTCAGATGAACGGTTCTAAGGCCAGTATCGCCTTCCGGGAAGATTCGCTTGCTAGCGCCTCGCGTCTCTTGACACCGGGAGGCTGACCGATAATATAGCGGGCGCTGTAGCCGTATAGTTCCCAGAAAAGAAAAATGTTGCTGTTGGCTGCGAGCCCGCCCGCGCGGACCCGCATAGGCGGGCTGATGGGCTCGCGGAGGATGAGATGCAAGGACTAGCGCAGTTCCTAGAACAGGGCGGAACGCTCATGTACGTCAACCTGGGGGTTTCGGTGATCGTGCTTGCCATGATCATCGACCGTCTGATCTTCTTCTTGCTGAAGAGCAGCGTGAATGCCCGCGCCTTCCTCGAGCAGATCCGCAAGCTCGTGTTGGCGAACAACGTGGACCGAGCCGTCAAGCTTTGCTCGGCCACCACGGCGCCCGTCGCTCAAGTTGCCAAGGCGGGGCTGCAACGCGTGCATCGGGGCGAAATCGCGGTGGCGCAAGCCATCGAGGAGTCGCTGGTGGACGTGACGCCAATGCTCAAGAAGCGCGTGCAGGTGCTTTGGTCGCTGGCCAATATCGCCACTCTGGTCGGTCTTCTCGGTACCGTCGTCGGCCTTATCCGCGCATTCGGCGCGGTTGCTGCCGCCAAGCCGGAAGAACGCAGCACCCTTCTGGCCAAGGGCATTTCCGAGGCGCTCAACAACACCGCCATGGGCCTCGGCATCGCCGTGACCTGCATCATCGCGCACGCAATCCTGGGCGGAATGTCCAAGCGCCAGACGTCTGACCTCGAGGCCTTCTCGCTCAAGCTGGAAAACCTCTTGGCAGAATCGGCCCACAGCACCGGTGGGGCCGCCGCCGCGCCGTCCAAGTAGAACCCCTATCCCAGTAAACGGACACATCAACCAGGCGAACATGCGATGACCAGACGTCAAGTTCGGGCCCGCATGCGGCGGATGAAGGAAAAGTACGACGAGGCGGAGGAGGATACTGGTGAGATCAACCTCGTCCCGTACATGGACATCGTCACCAACATCATCATCTTCTTGCTCGCATCGGTGGTGAATCAGGTGCCGCTGGGAACCGTGAACGCTTCTTCGCCGACCTTCGGTGGTGGCGGGGGCGGAGGCGAGGAAGAGAAACCGAGCCTCAACCTGACGGTGACCGTGGGAAACTCGGGCTTCACGCTGGCAGGATCCGGCGGCGTCATGCCACCCATCCCCAAGCTGCCCGCCGGCGACTACGACTACGTTGCCCTGACGACCAAGCTGACCGAGGTCAAGAATCAGTTCAAGGATGAGACCAAGGCCACATTCAACGCGGACGCCGCCACGGCCTACGAGATCGTCATCAAGACCCTGGACGCCATGCGCGAGGACAAGGACGGCCATATGCTCTTCCCTGACATCGTGTTTGCAGCGGGGATTTTGTGATGGGCGCTCAGGCCGAGCTCTCGCCCGACGTGCAAGCCCGCCTCAAAGGCAAGAAGGCGATCCGCAGCTACGCGCGCAAGCTGGCCGACCCCGAAGAGATCACCAGCCTGAACATCACCCCGATGATGGACATGATGACCATCATCCTGGTGTTCTTGCTCAAGAGCTTCACCTCGTCGGCCATGCTGGTAAACCAGGACCAGAACATGTTGCTGCCGTCGTCCAACAGCCGGCTCAATGCCAAGCAGGCGATCGCGGTCACTGTCACCAAACGCGTCCTGCTGGTCGACGGCGAGCCGGTGGCCCCCATCAACAGTGGCAAGTTCGACCCAGCCCTCAAACGCGACGGCGCCGACGGCTACTACGTCACGCCTTTGGTCGAGATCCTGAACCGGGTCGCGCGCAAGGAAAAGAAAGTGGCGGAGATGACCGGGCAGAAGTTCGATGGTGAGCTGACCATCATCGCGGACCGGCATACGCCCTACCGCCTCTTGACCGAAGTCCTCTACTCCTGCGGCCAAGCCGAGTACGCGAACTACCGCCTGCT
>PMBY01000163.1 GCA_003153875.1 Myxococcales bacterium
GTGAAGCGCTCGCCTTCTGCCAAGCACCACTGCGTTTCTCGCGGCCTGGCCCGCAACGCACGGCGGAGAATCTGCGCAACGACCTTGCGGCAGCCAAGCGGTACGCGGACGAGTAGTCCGGTTTCCAAGCCGCGACCGTTTCCAGCCGATCCGTCCTTCGCTCAAGACGGACTGTCAGCTGTGTTGGCTCTGCGCGACATGAAGAACACGAGGGCGGCCGCGGATGTGACCCCGGCGAAGGCGAAGGCGTAGTTCGGGCTGATATTCCACAGCGCTCCGGCCACAATCGACGCTGGAAGGTAGACCAGACCCGTGAAGAAGCTGTAGGCGCCGATGGCTGTGCCCTTTTGTGTCCTTTCCATGTCGGTGATGTAGGCCTTGGTCTGGCTTTCATCGATGGCGAAGAAGACGCCGAAGACGAGAAACAGTGCCACTACCTGCCACTTCGCAGAGGCGAACATGAAGCCCACACACATCAAGAAATACAGGATGTATCCGAGAGCGATGATCTTGCGGCGGCCAACGTGGTCGCCCAGCTTTCCCAGCAGTGGCGCTGCGACGACAAAAGACAGGTTATACAGCGCGTAGAGCAGGGTGACGCTCTGGATGGCGAAGCCAATGCTGTAGGCCTTGAGCAGCAGGAAACCGAAACTGAAATAGGCTAGGGAAAAGAGTCCAGCGGTGAGGAAGTAATGCTTGAAGTCGGGGCCGAATGTTCTGTACGCCCTGAAGATGTTCTCTCTCTGGGTGGGCTGGACCGGTTTCTCACTGATGAAGAAGAGGAGCAGCACGGCCAGAGGCCGCAGGTACCAGGGCCACCAGGAACAGGATCTTGAACGTCGAAGCGGTCTCGCCCAGACGGTCCAGGATGAAGTAGGCGCCGATCGGGCCGAGGATCGCCCCTGACTTGTCCATGGCCTTGTGGACCCCAAAAGAGAAGCCGGCATTCTTCTGAGTCGCCATGGACGAGATCCAGGCGTCACGCGGGGCGCCGCGGAAGGATTTTCCAAGGCGCTCGATTACACGGAACGAGGCGCACGACAACAAAGTGCTCTGAAGCGCGATGATCGTCTTGGCCAGAGTCGAGAAGGCGTAGCCAAGGATCGTGAGCGTTTTCCGCTTGCCGGTCCTGTCGGAGACAAAGCCGGCCACGTAGTCGAGTGAGGAGGCTGCGAAGTCCGCCATTCCCTCGATAAGCCCAAGCAGCGCCACCGAGGCGCCTAGAATTGCGGTGAGGAAAACAGAAAAGACGGAGAAGATCATTTCCGAACTGAGGTCGGTCAGGAAGCTGACCAGCCCCAGCATGAAGATGCCGCGATGTACGCCGAGAACGGTCTTTTCCGGGACGGGTGCGTTGTGGTTGTTCATGGGCAATTGCGCACGACAAGTCGGAGCACATCACCGCTTGGGTTTGCTTTTGGCCTTCGCCCTACGCTGAATCGCGTAGCCAATTGCCACGGCTTGTTTGGGTGGCTTGCCCGCTGCGATCTCGGTCTTGATGTTTTGGTTTCGCGCCGTCTTGGACGGTGATTTGATGAGTGGCATGAATAATCAAACCTTCAGCAGGACCTTGCTGATACCGCCCGCTTCGGCAAGCCGCTGCGCGCTCGCCGCCTCGGCAAGCGGCAATCTCTTCGCAATAGGCAGCCTGAGCTTGCCAGCCTTGACAGCCTCGGCAAGCGCCGCGAGGCGCTGCGAGTCCGTATGCGTTAGCATTCCCTTGCCAATCACCCCGCGCTCCGTGCCTCCGGGAGGTTGCCCCACGGTGCTCGCAACGACTCCACCATTCCTGACCTTGCCGAGCACCTTTGCCAATGTGGAACCTCCGACGGTGTCGGCCACGGCATCGAGCATCGACAGATTGGCAAGCTCGGCATCGACATCGAGCGCGACGACGGTCGATGCGCCCAACGTCTCTGCTTCAGCGCGCTGCTGCTGCCGAACACCGGCGATGACTCGGGCGCCGCGGGCTTTGGCCGCGTACACAGCGGCCCGGCCCACTGCACCTACTGCGCCGGTCACCAATACCGTTTGCTCCCTCTGAACATTAGCGGCCTCTTCGACCAGCTGTGCACCGGTCAGTGCTGCTAGTGGAATGACGGCCGCATCCTCCAGGCTCATCCCTTTGGGGATGGGGGCCCAAGCTTCTACCGGTGCGGTGACGAACTCTGCATAGCCGCGCTTCACGAAACCGAGCACACGGTCGTCGACCTTGAACTGTGTGACCCCTGGTCCCAGCTCCACCACTTGCCCGGACACGTCGACACCGGGGACGAAAGGAAATTGAATGGGCATGAAAGCCTTGTAGTCCCCGCTGCGAAGCTTCCAGTCGATGGGGTTGAGGCCGGCAGCTGCCACCCTCACCTTGATCTCTCCAGCTCCGGGCTTCGGCTCTGGAATCTCCGCCAATTTGAGGTGGCTGCTGTCACCGTACTCGTTCAGAACAATCGCCTTCATGGTCGGCCTCCATAGCAAATTCTGCTGGTTTCAGAGCATGCGATACTCTTCGTCCTCCGTCAACCGCCGTCACCCTTCCCGCGTGGCCGACGTGACCTCGCTTGCGGCCGACAAACCAGAGGCCACGGCAGGGAGAATGCCCTTTTGGCTGTAGATCGGCCGGACCAACACCCGCAGTTGGGGCAACTGCAGTGCGAACAAGCCCGCGCCGACCAGGCACACACAGCCGCCGATGGTGAGCGTGGCCGGTGCGCCGATGCGGGTCGACAGCGTGCCTGCCAACAAGCTGCCAAAAGGCGCGACCCCTGCGAAGGCCATCGTGTACAGGCTCATAAGCCGGCCCCGCTTGTGCTCTTCGGCGATGGTCTGGAGGATGGTATTGGAGGACGCCA
>PMBY01000434.1 GCA_003153875.1 Myxococcales bacterium
GCGCGAGCGCGGGCCTGCGGCCACCGACATTTGTTCCGAATTTCTGATGAATCTCAAACCAGGCATCGTCGTGCGTTCTTACCATTACGCCATCGCAGACCGGCACAGGAATCGTAGCACGCGCCTCTTCCACCGCCGGCTCTGGTCGCGAAAACTCGTGCGGATTTTCGCGGGCGGCGTACTATCGACGGCGATGAGGGGAAGACGCATGGTATCGAAACTGAATACGGCCTCTCTCGGGCTTCTCGCCGTGCTCGCCATGGGCGTTGTGCTTCGCGCGCCGGAGGCCGCCGCTGCGGGTCTCGACAAACAGAGTACGGCCAACGCGAAGCAGGCTACCCAGCTCTACAAGACAGGAAACTACGAAGACGCCGCGAAGATCTTCCTGCAATTGAGCATCGACAATCCGACCATGCCGGTCTTCGTGCGCAATCTGGGCGCCTGCTACTACTATCTGCGCCGTCCCGAGCCGGCCGTGTCCAATCTGCGCGAGTACCTGCACAAGAAGAAGGACATCGCGCCCGACGATCGCGCCGAGGTTGAAGGCTGGATATCAGAGATGACCCTGCTGCGCCAGCGGGGTTCAAGCGCGACACAAGCAGCGGGAACGGCCCCGGCTGCCTTGCCAGCGCCAGCGACGGCTCCCGCCGCCACGCCTTTGCCGCCAGCGGCCCCGGCCGCAACGCTAGCGGTACCGCCCGCCTACGGCGCGCCAGCCGCACCGACGCAAGCGTCCGCCGCCGCACCTACGACTGCGCCGGCGCCGGACATGAGTTCGCCCTATGCGCGGGCGCCGGTGCCCCCACCCGCGGAATCGGGCTCGCAAGATGGTGGCAAGCTTGTGGTCTGGGTGCTGGGCGGGGTGGGCGTGGTCGGGCTGGTCACGGGAGGTATCTTGACCTATCTCGCCACCTCGAATTTCTCCGACGTCGAGAAGAACTACGACCCGGGCAAGTACAGCGACGGCAAGTCTTACGCGACCTGGCAGTTCGTCGGCTACGGAGTAGGCGGCGCGGCCATCGTGACCGCTGTGATCCTTTGGGCCACGGGCAAGGACGAGCACCGGTCGGTGGTTCTTGCGCCCGCCATGGGGCCCAGCCTCGCGGGCGCCGCGTTGAGCGGAACCTTCTAACCTAGGAATGACGACATGAAGCGAGGCAGCCTCATACTTCTGGTGCTCTTCGTCGGTTGCGATGCGCACTTCGAAAGCGGCAAGACCCACTGCTCCAACAAAGGCGAATGCCCGAGCGGCTACGTTTGCAACGCCGCTTCCCTCTGCATTGCCGTTTCAGGCGGCGGCGGCGGCGGAATGGGCGCAGCAGGCAGGACAGGCGGACCAGGCGGGATAGGTGGAATAGCCGGGGCAGGCGGCTCCCTCGGTGGCGCCGGAAGTTCGGGCACGACATCCATACCCGGTTGCCCAACGCCTAAGGCTGGTGGCACGTGCAATGTGTTTCCAGCATCCTGCGGATGTCCGGCCGGACAAGTGTGCCACGCCGCCAGCGAGTCGATAGGTCTGGGCTGCACCGCCGATAGCGGTTTGGGCGACGGCGCGGACTGCAGCGGCGCGAAGGTCTGCGCCAGCGGCTTCGGATGTTTCGAAGGAATTTGCTCCAAATACTGTGAGTACGATTCGGACTGTCCCGAGGTCGACATGACCCAGGGTTGCCTGCCACTTACTTGGGGTGCTAGTGGGAACGATATCCTGGGAGTGTCCGTGTGCGCCGAGATATGTGATCCCGTTTCACCCCAATATCCGATGGTCCCCCTTGTGGCCTGTCCCGCTGGATTCGGCTGTTCCGCGAACTCCTGGGGAGACAGCTATTGCCAGAAACAGGCAGGAATCGGCGTCACGGATTCATACTGTCTCGATGATACATACTGTATGCCAGGGTACTTCTGCGATATTTCGAGTGATACCTGCACGAAGTACTGTTTCGTATATGGCAATGATTGCCCGCTGGGAACGACCTGCAACTCCTTCTCCTCGTCGAACTGGGCCGGCTACAGCTCTGAAGTCGGCTACTGCTACTACTGAGATCTCTCCCTGCGCAGACACTCAGCCGCCGCGCAGGTTGCGTTCGGCGTGGGCGAGGATCTCGACCAGACTCTCCAGGGCGGCCTCGCTGCCCGGCACGCCGTGGGTGCGTAGGGCGATCTCCTTGGCCAGCAAGGCCAAGAGGTAGCGCAGGCGTGCCTTGGCATCCCCGTGCAAGGCCACATAGTCGTCGTGGCTGGCATTGACCTGCCAGCGCCGGCCGTCGAATCGGCTGCGCCAGGTTGCGCCCGCGTCGTCCACCAGTTCGGGCTCGGGAATGCCGAAGCCAAGGCCAGCGCCGGGCTCTTCGGCCTCAATAATGATGACAGCGGCTTCGCCCCGCGCCGCGTGTTCACCCTGGCGACCCTCGGCGACCAAAGAAAAGCGACTGCCCGGCCGCGCTTCGGCCGAGGCCAGCAGGGCCGGTCGCCTCCCCTCGCCCACGACGGAAAGAACCGTCGCGGTCGTGCTCCAGGCGATTTCCACCTCACCCAGCACACGTCGGCCCGACTCGTCCACGCCCACAGCCAGCACGCGGCGCTCGCGGCCGGGCGCCAGGGTGATTTCGGGCGGTGAAATTTTGATGGCGAAAAGCGGCCCAGGTGGAAAAAGGTCCAATGTGCGATCCCGGCCGGCTGGGGATTCGTCTTGCTCTGGCCCCGCGCCATCACCCGCCTCCACCTCGGCGCCAGCGGGAGCGATTCCCGCCTGGGCAGCATCTCGCATCTCCGCCTCTTCGCTGGCCACAGCCGGCAGCTCGTACTGCGGCAGTCGGTTGCGCAGTCCCTTGAGTGCGCGCCGCAAGTCCTGCACCACCTGGCGGCTGGCCGCGGCTCCCCGCTCGCGCTCCAGGCGCTTGAGCTCGGCCTCCAGCAAGGGCACGACCCCGTCCAGCGCGCGCACGAAGGCCTCGGCCGCCGCGTCCGGCGCCACGCCCCTGCGCGTGCCCGGCGGCACGGTGAAACCGGGGAAATCGATCAAGCCGGCCAGGTCACGCCCCGACCAGGGCGGCCGGTCCAGGCCCAGGTTGCGTAGCTCGCCCACGTCGTCGGCAACCAAGGTCCCGGCACAACTCACTTCGAGCGCGGGACGTTCGAGTCCGCGGGCCAGGTAGAGCTCGAGCCGAATCGGAAAATGCCCGTCGACCGGGATCTCCGGCGGCAAGGCCAGGGGCTCGCCGGTGAAACGCCGGGGGACCACGGCAAAGCGCCGCGGCACCGGCCCGCGCGCCATGCCGTCGAAGATCTCGATGGACACGCCGCTGGCCAGGATCGCGCCGCGCAGCTCGGCGGCCAGGTATTCCGTCAGCCGGCGTGCGCCCAGCATGCGCAGGGCCGAATCGTGCAGCTCCGAAACAACAATCTCGGTGAAGGTCTCTTCACTCTCGAGCGGCATGCGGTCACGCAGGATCTCCGCCCTTTCCTGATCCTCCACCAGGTGCAAGAGCCACACCTCGGAGCCACGCACGCGCGTGCGGATGTCCATGCGCCGGCCCACCGACCAGAAACCCAGCAGGCCGATGCCGTACTTGCCTGCCACCACCTGATCGTGGCGCTCACGCGGCGACAACCCGCGCTTGCGTGAGTGCCCGATCTCGGTCACCAGCGCGCTCAAGGCCTCTTCGCGCTCGAGCTCGGGCAGCACGCCCTCGCCGTCGTCGCGGATGATGAGCGCGGGCGTGTGGCGCACGCGCCGACGCTCGATGCGCACCGTGCGCGCGTGAGCGTCGATGGAGTTCTGGACCAATTCGGCCACGGCCTTGCGCGGATCGCTTTGGCTGCGCGCCAGCCAGCGGATCAGGTCAAAGGGATCCGCCGGCTTGAGCTTGACACTATGAGAAGCGCGGGCGCGCATGGGTGACATGAAGTTAGCCTATTCACCACAGAGAGCACAGAGGTCACAGAGCCGGACCGAAAAGGGAAGGGTTGGGTTTGTCCGGTCCGAACCCTTCCTTCCAATCAGATCTCTGTGTTCTCTGTGCTCTCTGTGGTGAAACAGCTAGCTCACCTTGCCAGGCGATGCGTTCTAGAAAATCGCTGGCACGCAGACGATCGGATTCGAGCGACGCTTGATCGCGGAGGGCTTCGTAGATTCGACGGGACAGGGAAAGATCGCCGGTCAGAAAGGCTGACTCGCCGAAGAGTCTGCGGCACTCCCTGAAGAAGGCCGGTTCAAGGGGCACCGCCATAGCTGTCCCATCGAGCGGGCAGGCCTGAGCCAGAGAAGTGAGGGCCAGGTGGGGCTCTCGGCCGGCGAGCTGGCGTCCCACAAGATAGGGTCCTAGCGCCTCGTCGGGGTGAAGGCGGGCAAACTCATCCACCAGGAAAACCACCAGGGCCGGGTCAGGGACGCGCGCAAGGCCATCGCCAAACAGCGCGCGACCCAGGGTTCGACGGGCGCCATCGTCGGCCAGGGCGCGCCGCTTGGCCCAGGCCATGCGCATCTCGTTCTCATCGGTGGCAAACGCCAGGTTGCGGTCCGCTGCTGCGGCCGTCTCGGCCAAGTGGCCGGCGTGAAACTCGATCGTGCCGATCAGGCTGGCGGCCTGGGCGCGCACCGGCCAGGTCAGTGTCTCGTCGTCGAGCATGGGCCCAGCCAAAGCCAGTGCCCTATCCGATGCGCCGGCCGCGGCCAGCGCCCCAGCCCGTTCCAGCCGATAGGCCGGCTCGTCGGGATCGTCCCGGCACACGCTCTCCAGCAGACTCACCGCCGTGTCCGGCATTGAGCCCATCCGCTCGCGCGCCTCAGCCACGCGCTCGGCCAGCTCGCGCGCGCAGACTTTGCGAAAGATAGCGGGCTTGCGAAAACGCTCCTTGGCCCGCGCCTCGTCGCGCGCGTCCAGGGGCTGGGTTTCCAGGAAAGCCCGCCACGCCTTCTCCAGCTCGGCCAACGGCAGGCCGTACACCGCCACGAAATCGCCGGCCGAACGGTAGGCCGCTCGCAGCTTGTCCGCCCCAAAGCTATCGAGCAGGAAGCGACAGAACGATCCCACCAGCACATAGGCGCGCGCGCCAGACTCGGCACTGAATCCGGCACCCATGACCCGCGCCAGCGAGGGCGCCTGGCCGAGAGCGATCATGGCCCGCGCCTGCTGGTGCAAGGTCGCCCGCCCGTCGGGATCGCCAAAGTCCGCCGCCTCGGCCACGCCCTCGATGAGCCCAGTGCCCAGGCGCGGAACCGGCAGCGGCCCCCACCAGCGCCACGCCAGCGACACGCCGAAGAGTGAATCGCCAAACGCGCCGGCAAAGACGTGGGCCAGCTCGTGGCGCAGCCGGGACGCTGGGAAATGCTCGGCCTGCAGGTAGATCTCGCGCATCCAGGGCTTGGCGTACAGGGTGGCGCCGGCGCCCACCAGATCCTTCTTTGCCTGAGCGGAGGAAAACCGATACACGGTGATGGGCGTGCGCGGCTCGCTGCCCAGGATAGCGCGCAGCTGATGGTAGCGGAATTCCAGATCGCTGTGCACCAGGGCAACCTCGGCGGGCGTGTCGCCTACCGGCTCGCTCCACACCACAAAATGCTCGCTCTGCGTCCGCCGCGACAGCACGCGGACCAAATCGCGCTTGCTCTGGTGAAAGCCAAGTTCGGCGCGAAACCCGAACCACAGCGCCGAGCCCACCAGCAAGACCAGCGCAGCACCCAGCCAGCGGGCCAGGGTGAGCCGCGACGAGAAACGGCGCCAAGCAAGCACCGGGGGGCCTGCCTCGCCGGGCTGTCCGCCGCGGCTTGTGCAGCCGACTAGGGCCACGGCCGTCGCGATCCAGGTCAGGTTGGCCAGGCGGAACCACACAAGGCGCGCCGATGGACGCAGGCCCTCGTCGTAGATCGGCCCAGGGAAGTAGCCGCCAAACGGGTCCAGAGCAGCCACCGGCGGGTCCAGATAGAGGCGAAGAAATGCCCACACGATCGATGCGGCCGGCACCATGAACGCAGCCAGGCGCCCCAGGCGCGGTCCGCGCACCAGCAGGCCCGCCAGCACGCCCGCGGGAGCTGCGACCAGCACGCTGGCCACCGGCAGCAGGGCGTAGAAGGCCAGACCCACGGGCAGATTGCAGTTGCGCACGCGCAAGGCGTTCGCCAGCGAGAGCAACAGCGGCGCCGCCAGCAAGGCCAGGCCAGCCGCAATCGCAGAAAACACCAGCGACAGCAGCGACACCGGGCGCTGCGCGCGCCGGGCCGCGGCCACCGCGCCGTGGCCCACGTCCGCCGCGGCAAAGGCGGCGACCAGACCGACCGCGAAGGAAAAGTCGAACCCCAGCAGGTCGAAGAGCGGGACAAAGTCGAGCGCCAGGGCAGCCAGCGCCAGCACGCCACCCCAAACCAAGGGGCGCAGGCCGAAACGGAGATTGATCCAGGCGGCAGGGCGTGCAACGATCACGGCTGAGACAGAGGATGCCGCAGCCCCATGAACGCCGCCAGGAGGAACGGGCTCCCATCGAGCTCAGGGTCGAGTACCAGCGCCTCAACCGGTTCTTCTACGACTACACCAAGAACATCTCCAAGGGTGGCACCTTCATCCAGACCAAGAAGCCACTCGACGTGGGAACGCAGTTCCTATTCAAGTTGCTGGTGCCCCACATGGACGAACCCATGGTCCTGCTGGGCGAAGTGCGCTGGATCTTGCACGAGGGCGAAACCCGCCATGACGACGACGGTGACACGAACACGCCCGGCATGGGCATCCGCTTCATATACAAGGACGGCGATCAGCAGGAGCTGGTCGAGCACGAGGTGGAGAAGCTGATGGTGTCCAGCCTGGGCCCGCGCATCTACGCGCGCCTGCACGACATGGGCGACAAGCACGAGGATTGAGAGCGATCCCGCTCACCGCGACGAATCGGTCCACGCCAGGAAGTCGCGCGTGAGTTCGATGAAGGCCGCACGGTCGAACGCGCCGGGCGGGACAACTCTTTCGTATCGAGCTTGGGTGGCGAAAAGGGTGAGCGTGTCCAAGTCGGAGAATTTCCCCGGAACCGGACAGCCTGCTGCAGTTAGCATTTGCAGAAGCGTGTCGATGTCGTGCGCGAACGGGTACTTGATGTTCTTGCGGGACATCAGAGCCTTGGCCGCCTTTTCGACAGCCTGCTGAAGGTGAAGGCCAACTGTCTCGTCATCCATGGGGGGAACGGCCCTCGCGAGCACGACGGCAGCATTGAAATCTCCTTGCGCCTTCTTGCGCAGGATCTTGGCGACCGCCCTAGACAAGACGAAGGCCTACCCTTGCAACTTCGTGCTGAATCGTTCCGTATTCGTTTCTCCACCGGGCGAAAGAAGCCTCGTCCTCGACGACCAGATCGAGGCTCTTCCCGAAGCGCATGAGGCGGCGCAGGGCGGCAGTTTCAGTCAGCCAGTTTTCGACCGGCTTCTTCTTGATTACCATGATGTCGATATCGGAATGAGGCGTGGCTTCACCGCGAGCGTACGAACCGAAGAGGAAGGCTCTGGCGTCGAGATCGGCCAGTGCCTTCTTGACCAGCGCGCGAATCTCGGAGATCTGCAGCACACCCGCCTTGTGTCGCGCCCACCGTGCCTTGGCCGCGCGCCGAGCGATGCGCGAGCGCTCTTCCGGCGCGAGCGCGCGCGATCGAGCAAGTCCGCCCAAACGCGATCGGTCCATAGAAGCAGTCTAGCTTCACAGGTAAGCATAAGCAAGCATGACCGGGGCGCCGCAATCCCGCGGCAAGCGTAGCTACCGCGCGGACTTCCGATGCAAGATCTTGAAGAACTTCTCACGATCCTTGGCGCCGAATTCGCGCGCGACCAGCAACGCCGCCGCGAACACCAGCCCAGCCAGCGCCATGGCCGCCCCACCCGCCACGATCCCCGAGCCGGGCACCAGGCGAGCCATGCCCACGGCAAGGGCCGTCGCGAGCAGCACGCGCAGCACGGAAAGCAAGGGCAGCCCGGCTCCAAAGCGACGCCACAGATAGCCCAGCGCCGCCAGGAAGCCGACCAGCATGCCGGCCGCGGTGGACACGGCAGCGGCTGACAACATGGCCGGGCCGGCAGCCGCGCGCGGGACTAGGGTGAAAGCCAAGCCCGTGCCCGCGACCAGGGTGATTGCCACCAGCGCCACTGCCACATAGGGCCGACCCGACGCTGTCACGATCGATCCCGCAATCGACAGCAGCGCCAGCGCGACCACACCAGCCGCCAAAATCGGAAGTGCTGCGGCGCCGGTGCCGTATCCAGCCGGATAGAAGATCCTCAACAGGGCCGCCGGGCGCGCGCCCAGCACCACGGCCATGGCCGCGCCGAAGATGAGCGCGTAGCGCAGGGTCTGCCGCACATAGGCCCGGGTCGCCTCGCGGTCCTCGGCAAAGGTAGAGCGCGAAACCAGGGGAAAGATCACGAAGGTCACCACCAGGAGCGCCTGGTAGGGAAGCAGCGCCAGACTGCGAACCGCCTCGTACACGCCCACCAGCGCGTCGGCCTTGCTCCCCTGCCCCATCAGCGCTGCCCCGGCAAAACGCCGCAGCAGCAACGAATCGTAGCTCAACGCCAAATTGATGAGCCCGGTGTAGGTCACCGCGCCTCCCATGAACACCAGCAGACGGGCGGGCGAGAAGCGGCCTTGCCCTGGAGCCAGCCACATCTTGCGCGCAGCCACCAGCATGATGACGACGGCCGCGGCAATGAACCCAGCGAACGCCCCGGCCACCGAATGCCCGGTCATGTGCCCCAGCGCCGCGCCCGCCAGCAGCAGCACGGTCTTGGTGATGGAAAAGCCAACGTCGAAACTCGCCTGCACGCGAAAGCGGCGCTGGCCGTTGGCGGTACCCACGAACACCGTATAGAAGGCGTAGACCAGCGGGATGGCCGCGGCCAAACGGAAGAGCGCGGTGTGCTCCGGGGCATTCACGAAACCGGCGACCAGAGGCGCCGCTAGGAAAAACGCAACCGCCACCGCCACGCCCAGGATGCTCTGCAACTTCAGACCCGCGCGCTGGACCGCGCCGGCCCGTGCATCGTCCTCGGCGGTGAACTTGGACACCGACTGGATGGTCCCCTGCACGATGGTGTTGTTCACGATGGAGATGGCGTTGTTCACCACCGAAAAAGCGCCGTACTCGGCCAGGTCCACCACGCGGGCGAGCAGGAACTTCTGCAAGGCCCCGAACACCATGAATGAGGCCTTGGCGAATCCGATGAACAGCACGCCGTGGCCCACCTCGACGGCACGGTCGGGCTGTGTGGTCTTGTTTGCTTCGGTCTTGGTTTCGGTCACGGCGGGAGGTTACCTGTTTTTCTGGCAAAGACGCGAACCAGTGGACGACGCGGGGAGCCTTCGTTTCACCACAAGAAGCTGTGGAAAGTCATCGCCGAATCCAGCCATAGTGGGCGGCCATGATGTCTTGGTCACGCATGAGCTTCAGGGGCCAGCCCGTCTGGGTGCGGGTGGGCGCTGACCAGCGGCCGGTTCTGGACAGCGACGGCCGGGCCGAGATGAAGTACCGCCAGGAAGATCCCAAGGGCTACCGACCCTCGCCCGGCAACCTGGTGCCGCTGACCGAGCAAGGGAGCGCGCCCGCAGCCCCTGCCCCGCCCCGGCCCCCGCGCGCAGCGCGTGCCACGTCCGCATCTTCACCACACCCTCGGGCCCCCTCCGCGTCCACCACCGACGACCACGCCCCCGGTACGATCCACGTGTGGACCGACGGGGCTTGCTCCGGCAACCCCGGCCCCATGGGAATCGGCATCGTGGTTGTCGCCGAGCGCGAGCGCGCAGAACGCGGTGAATACCTGGGCGTGGGCACCAACAACATCGCCGAGCTGACTGCCATTTCGCGCGGGCTCGCCCTGGCAGCCGAGCTAGCGCCCGATCATTCCCGGCCCGTTCGCATCTACAGCGATTCCAGCTACGCCCTGGGCCTGCTGGGCAAGGGCTGGAAGGCCAAGGCCAACCAAGCACTGGTGGCCAGCCTGCGCGAGCAACTGGCGACGTTTCCGCACGTGAAGCTGGTCAAGGTGTCTGGCCACGCCGGCGTGGACAACAACGAGCGCTGCGACGAACTCGCCCGCCAGGCGGTCACGTCACGACATGATATCTGAGTGCTACCCGGCCGATGCTCCGAAGGCCTCGAAGGTCAGCAGGGTATAGGTTTCGCGGATGTGCGGGATGGGGTGGATCTCCCGTTCGATGAGCCGACCCACACCGTCCACGTCGTCCACGTACAGCTTGACCAGCAGGTCGTACTGCCCGCTGATGCTATAGGCCTCCGAGAAACTCTCGATCTCGGCGATGCAGTTGGCCACCTCGGTCACGTGGCCCGGGTCGGTCTTCAGCATGACAAAGACAGCTCGCATGGGCAGAGTCTACTCCGCTTCAGGCTGCACCGGATCAGGCCAGTGCGACAATCCGATGCGATTGCCTTCGGGATCCCTGCAGTAGATGGTGAAGGCTGTCTGCTCNNAGCGCCAGAAACGCGCCCGCTCCCAGGTCGAGCCAGAGCGAGCGCTCGCCCTGGCCATCCGTTGCTGGCCAGCGCCGCAGCACCGCAAGACCCAGCGTCTGCACAAAAAATCGCTCAGCGCGCGCCAGATCCTGGACCTTGATGGCAATGTGATGCACGGCCGTGGGACGCGACATGCCAGGCACTTTACACCGTGGAAGATCGTTCGTGCTCCCGGCAACCGAGTCCGCTACAACCAAAGCTCCATCATACGGTGCGGCCAGGACAAACAATTTCAGAGAAAAAGGTGGCCCTTGCCCGCCGGTTCGCGACTCTCTCCCTGAAATGGATGCAAGAATGCCTAATCACAGTCTCTCGCTCGTTCTCGTCCTCTTGGCCACGCCCTGGTTCACCCTCGCCTGCAGCAACGATCCCAAGGATGAGACCTGGAAGATCCCTCCGGACTCCGGGACACCGCCCGAGAGCTCGCCGGTGGTCGTGCATGGGCAGCTCAAGGTCGTGGGAACCCAACTTCAGGATCAGGCGGGAGCGCCCATCCAGCTCAAGGGTGTCAGCAGCATGTGGCTCAACTGGGAGAGCCAGCCCTTTGCCGAGAGCAAGCCGGCGCTGGCCTACATGCGCGACAACTGGAAACTGTCGGTGATTCGCGCCTCCATGGGGACCGATGCATCTGATGGCTACTTGAGCGATCCCGTGGATATGCAGGCCCGGGTCGAGCACGTCGTCCAACACGCGATCGAGCTCGGCGTCTACGTGCTGGTCGACTGGCACACCGAGAGAGCGGTCAGTCAACAAGCCAAAGCGGTGGCGTTCTTCCGCGCCATGGCGTCCAAGTACGGCGCCTATCCCAACGTCATCTGGGAGCCCTACAATGAACCCACCGCGTACAGCTGGGCGCAGATTAAGGTCTACCACCAGGCCGTGATTGCGGCCATCCGCGCCGTGGATCCGGACAACTTGATCGTGCTGGGCACGCCTACTTACTCGCAATTCGTGGATCAGGCAGCCTTGAATCCGGTGGCCGGGACCAACCTGCTCTACACCCTTCACTTCTACTCGTGTACTCACCAGCAATCGCTGCGCGACAGGGCCAACACCGCCATCGCCGCCGGGCTTCCCATCTTCATAACCGAGTTTGGCGCGACCTACTCCGACGGAGGTCTGGCCACCACCACCCCTCCCCACAACTACGTTTGCGAAGACGAGGCCAACCTTTGGTTCGCGTGGATGGCGCAAAACAACATCAGCGGTGTGGCCTGGAAGCTGGAACATTGCGGCGATGCGAGTTGCATTCTGGCCTCCGGTGCCCCGCTCGACGGCCCGTGGACCGACGATCTGCTGAGCACCGACGTGGGCGGCGCTCTCTCCGCTGATGGAACGGGCATTCAGGGCGGGCATGGTCTCTTCGTGGTGAACTGGCTTCGCCAGTAGGCGCTCTGGCTGCTCTCCCAAAACTGAAACACCGCAGACGAAGGAATCCTACCCCAGCCTTCCGGCCGCCAAGGATGTGGACATTCTCAACAGCGCGCAGGTCGCCTCTCACAATCAGCGAGGGCCTGCCCGCAGGGCTTTTCGCCCGCCGTTGCAGCGCTCTGGCGGCGCTCGTGTTTCTGTTTTCCATGCTGGCCACCGGGCCGTCAGTTGCTCAGGAAGCCTCTCCGCCCGAAGCGCATCCCGAGAGCCCAGCTGCTACCGCGGCACCCGCTCCCGATCTGCAGCCCGCGCCAGCGAGCCCCGGCCTGAATACGGCTGCCGCGCCGCCTGAGCTGACGCCACCGTGGTTCACCTGGCGGTCGGCTGCGATCTTCGCCGGCGGCGCCGCCACGGCTTTGGCCGCGCACGAGTCCTGCCACCTGCTCGCCAACTGGGCCATGGGCAACCAACCCAGCTTCGAGCGCGTGACCTTTATTGGGTTCATTCCCTACTTTGCCATCGTGCCATCAATCCGTTGCCGGGGCGGTTCTTGCAGAAAGAGCGACGGAGAGTCCTTTGCGGCCGGCCGGCCCGGCCTCTACACCATCGTGTCCGCAGGCATCCAGTGCCAGCATTACGAAGACGAGGTCATCCTGACCCAGCGGCCGGGACTGCGCATGGACAGCGCGCCCTTTCGCAAGGGCATGCTGGCTTTCAATACCCTGCTCTCCATTGGCTACGTGCTGGCCAACTGGACCGGCGTGGAGCCTGTTGATGGCGACATCCGTGGCATCCACCGCGACGGCGGTGCCCCGCGCCTCTTGCTCAGCTCAATGGTCCTTGGCATCGCGGCCGTGGACATCGCCCGCTACTACTATCCCCGCGTCCGCTGGCTGGCCTGGCTCAACCGCGTCGCCAAGCTCAGCGTGACCGGTATTGCGTTTGCGATGTAATCAATTCCGTCAGCAAATTCGCGGGAGCAATTCGCCTTCGGGTTCGGCCAGCAAACGCCGGCCGAAGCCAGTGTCGAGGATCACGGAGCCGGGCCGCTCGGCCACGCACGTGCCGACGATGGCGGCCTCGCTGCCCAGAACGTGGGCCCGCAGGGCCTGCAGCACGCGATCGGCGGCATCGGCGCGCACGCCGATCACCGCCTTGCCTTCGTTGGCCACGTGCAAGGGATCGATGCCCAGCAGTTCACTGGCCGCGCGCACCTCGGGTCGCACCGGCAAGCTCGCCTCGTCGAGCACGATGCCGACCTGAGCTTTGCCCGCCATCTCGTGCAGAGCGCTCGACAGACCACCGCGGGTTGGATCTTTCATGGCGCTAATGCAATCGCCGCCTGCGGCCAGTGCCGCCCGCACCAAGCCGTTGAGTGGCGCCACGTCGGATACCAGCGCGCCTTCCAACTGCAGCTTGTGCCGCGCCGACATGACTGCGAAGCCGTGATCGCCCAAACTTCCAGTGACGATGATGCGATCTCCGCATCGCAGGCCAGAATCGGGCACCACCCGGCTGGCGAAGGCCACGCCCGCCGTGTTGATGACCAGGCCGTCGATCTCGCCCTTGCCCATGACCTTGGTGTCGCCGGTCACGATGCTGGCGCCCGCTTCGGTGCAAGTCGCGCGCATCGAATCGCGAATGCGTTCCAGATCCGCAATGGCAAAGCCAGCTTCAATGATGACCGCGCAAGTGAGCCCCACAGGTTCCGTGGCACCCATCATTGCCAAGTCATTGATGGTGCCGCAAATGGCCAGCCGGCCGATATCGCCACCGGGAAAGAAGAGCGGTTTGATGACATAGGAGTCAGTAGTCAGCACCAAGAAGCGATCGCCCACCGGAATCGCCGCGCCGTCGTCCATGGCGGCAAGGCCCGCGCCGGCCGGGCCCAGCCCTGCGACAAACACGCGTTCGATGAGCGCGCGCATGGCCGGGCCGCCCGCGCCGTGTTTCTGCGCAACTGTGTCGCCGAGCTTGCTCATGTCGTGCCGCCCAGATCCGGGCGCCCTCCGTACTGATACCAAATCTTGCATGTGCCTTCGCTGGACACCATGCACGCGCCCACTGGTGAATCCGGCACGCACTCCCGGCCGAACAGGGGGCAATCCGTGGGCTCGACCAGCCCCACCATGATCTTGCCGCACAGACAGCGTCGCGACAGTTCGGATTGTGCCGCCTGCTTGAGACCCGACACGTCGATGCGAAAGCGGCGCCGGGCATCCAGGGCCGCCCACTCTTCGCGCAGCTGCAAATTGCCGTCGGGGATCACGCCGATGCCGCGCCAGGGACCATCGACGGCCTCGAACACGCGCCACAGCGCCTCCTGTGCACGCCGGTTTCCTTCACGGGTCACGCAGCGCGGGTAGGCGTTGGCCACGCCGTGCTCGCCATCGCGGATCATCTCCAGCAGCTTGACCAACGCAGCCAGGATGTCGAGCGGCTCGAATCCCGTCACCACTACCGGCGTGCGATGGCGGCGGGCAAAGTCCTCAAACAGGCCGTAGCCGGTGATCACGGCCGCATGGCCCGCGGCCAAGAAGCCCTCGACCCGCGCCTCGGGCAAGCGCGCCACGGCTTCCATAGCCGGGGGAACGTACTTGTGCGCCGACAGCACGGAGAAGTTCGCAGGGGGCTGCGCCAGCAAAATCGCGGCCGTGGCCACGGCTGTGGTCTCAAAGCCCGACGCGAAGAACACCAGCGGCTGATCGCTGGCGCGTGCCAGCTCTACCGCCTGGGTCGCGCTGTACACGACCTCGACCTGGGCGCCCTCGGCCTGGGCATCGGCCAATGATTTCGAGCTGCCCGGCAGCTTCACCATATCGCCGTAGGTGGCGATGCGCACGCCTTGCAGAGCCAGCGCCACGCCCTCGTCGACTTCGCACAGATCGGTCACGCACACCGGACAGCCAGGACCCATAATCACGCGCAAAGTGGGCGGCAGACCGGCGCGTAGGCCGAAACGCGCAATGGCCTGCTCGTGCGTGCCGCACACATGCATGAGCGTGACCGGTGCGCGGCCGAGCGACTGCACCAGGCGCGCGAGCGCCGTGGTCAACTCACGCGCACGCCGGGGATCGCGAAACTTGAGCTCGGCCCCATCGCTGGTGCCTGCGCTCACTTCTTGCCTTCCTGGGTGGCCGCCAGTTCGGCGCGCAGATCGGCCGCCAAGAGATCCTGATCGTCCCCGGCCGCAGCCAGTTCCGCGAACAGCTTGAGCGTCTCCGCCACCTCGGACTCGGGAATGCGACGGATGGCAAAGCCCACGTGGTTGAGTACGTAGTCGCCGAGCGCCACTGGCTCGTCCACCACGTCGAGACGCACCTTTCGCCTCACACCAAAGAAGTCAACTGTGGCTTCCATGCCGTCTATGCCAATCACCTTGCCAGGTATCCCCAGGCACATGGGGAGGTCATAGCAGGTCAGCCGCAAGCACGGCAACCACAGGCTCAGCAGAACTGCGCGCACGGGCGCAAGGCGCCCAAGCGAGTCTTGCCCGCTGCGGCCTGCCGCGCTCACAGACCAGGGTCAGTATGCAAAGCCCTGCGCTCCCAGCGCATGGCCCTTGCGAGATCGCTGCGCGCTTCAGCGCTTGATTGAATGGGCCAGCTTGATCGCCGCGGGCAGGCCCTTCTCGTGAGCCAGTGCCTTCACGCGGGCATGGTCGGCCGGCTTCAACCCGCGCAGGGCTCCGAGATACTGGCCCTGGAGCTTGCGCGCCTGGGCTAGCTCTCGACTCACCTTGACCCGGCGACGCGCCGGACGGGCGACACGGGCCGGCCTGCCGACCGACCGGCGCGGCGCTGCCACGGAGGCGGCGGACGTGCCGAAAACAGATGCCACCACGCCTTGGAGTCGGCGGGCCACATCCGCTTCAATGGCTGCGGTAAGGCGGCTGATAAAATCGCGAACCAGGGATTCCACTGCAGGAGAAGTGTTGGGCATTGTGGCCGCAGTATATCTCAAACTGGCTCCTTTGTGTAAATGGGCGACCGCAGGTCGCCCCCACGCGGACGACGGTTCGACGAACTGACCGGACTTGGTGTATCGTCCGGCACAGTGAACAATGGACCGACTGAGCCGAATCGCGGCCGACCGTACAAGGCTGGTGCTATGACAGCAACAATGCGCAAGTTGGGAAAGACCGGACTGGAGATCCCTCCGATTGTGTTTGGCACAAGTGCGCTGGGAAATCTCTATCAGGCCCATTCAGACGAGCTCAAGCTGGCCATTCTGCGCGAGATGGTCAAGAGCACGGACCAACCCGTGGTCCTCGACTCCGCCGGCAAGTACGGCGCTGGCCTGGCCCTCGAGGTGATCGGCAACGGGCTGCGCACTCTCGCTGTTCCGCCTGAGAAGGTCATCATCAGCAACAAGTTGGCCTGGGTGCGCACGCCTCTGCATGGTCCTGAGCCGACCTTCGAAACCGGGGTGTGGTTTGGCCTCAAACACGACGCCGAACAGGCCATAAGCTATGAGGGCATTCTCCGCTGCTGGGAGCAAGGCTGCGAACTGCTGGGCGCGCCCTATCGGCCACGCCTGGTTTCCGTGCACGATCCCGACGAGTTTCTCAATTCCGCCGCAGGCCCCGCCCAACGCCAGCGCACCCTGCAAGACGTCGTCGGTGCCTACCGGGCCCTGCACGAACTGAAGCGACAGGGGCAAGTCGGACCCATTGGGGTGGGCGCCAAGGACTGGAAGGTGGTGCGCGAGTTGGCCGACTTCGTGGATCTGGACTGGGTCATGCTGGCCTGTTCACTGACGGTGTTCCACCACCCGCCCGAAGTGGTCGCGCTGGTCGCGTCTCTGTGCGAGCGGGGCATCGGCATTATCAATTCGGCAGTTTTTCACGCGGGCTTTCTCACCGGTGGCAAGTTCTTCGACTATCGCGAGCTGCACGAGAATGACCCGGCAGACCGACCGCTGTTTGCCTGGCGGGACAAGTTCCACGCCCTTTGCCGCCAATTCGATATTTTGCCTGCCGCCGCCTGCGTGAGTTTCGCCATGTCCCCACCTGGCGTCGCTGCCATCGCGCTGAACACCAGCCGCCCCGAGCAAGTGCAACGAAACCGGGATCTGGCCAGTGCAGACATCCCGGCAGCCTTCTGGGCCGCAATGAAGGACGCGCGGCTCATCAGTCGCGACTACCCCTATCTGGGGTAGTCTAAGGATCTTCGAGCACGCGCAGGGTCCAGAAATCGTCTGAGAGATTGCGATCGTCGAGGTAGCCGTAGGGCATGGTGAAGTAGCCCTGCAGTCCCCAGTCCGCGCCCCATGAATTGCGCACCAGGAAGCGCTTGCTGGCATCGTCGTAGCCCACGGCCACAACGGCATGCCCGCCCAAAGCCTTCTCTTTGCGCTTCGGCAGATTGAGCTTGCCGGTCTTGGCCACAGTGGCCGACTCGAAAGCCTCATACACCGTGAAGCCGAAGACAAAGGGATAGCCCTCGGCCAGGCAGTCCCGCATTTCCAGCAGCGTCAGGATGCGATGATAGGATTGCACTTGATGAGTGAGCCCCTGCCGGTAGCAGGCGGCTGATGGCTTGACCGCGAACTTGGCGATGTCGTAGCCCCACTTCTTCTCGGTGCACACGCCCTGTTTGACCAGTGTCTTGACCCCGTCGCGGATCATGGCGCCGGCGTCCTCATTGATCGTTCCTTCCATTGCCCGCTCGTTGTAGTAGATGAACAGGCGGCTCAGGTCCGTCACCTGCTTGCCCGCCTTTCGCTCCAGGAACTCCAACCCGCCCACCAGCGCATTGGCGGTGCAACTGCCCAACTGGCCCTGGTTCTCGACCGGGGAACAGGTCGTGCGCAAATCCACTGCCGGCGGCAGCTTGCGCGGCGGCGCCGCGATGGCCGCATACAGTTGGTCGCGTTGATCCGGACGATCCGGCACCCATCCATACCAGGCATTGATCGCATTGCGCTTCTTCATCGTCGTCCCTTTCTCCACCAGCTTGATCTTTTCAATTGAGCGAAGTCGCCACGGCGAACACCGGCCCGAACAACAGGTGCGCCAGACGTGCAACTTCAAGTAGCGCCCAAGATCGAAAACTATCCCAGCCCGCGCCAATTGGCAAAGGTCACGGATAGCCACAACGGAGCCT
>PMBY01000107.1:0-15779 GCA_003153875.1 Myxococcales bacterium
GTGCGCGGGGCGCCCGAGTCGGTCAACTCCAACACGTCCGGTGATCGCTTTGGCGAATACCTGGTCACGCGCGGCTTTCTGCGCCTGTCCGATCTCGAGCGCGCCCTGGCTGAGATGCCTCGTTTCTCGGGCAAGCTGGGCGAGGCTCTGGTTGGGCTCGGGCTCATGCGGCCGCTCGACGTGTTCCGGCTCCTGTCGCAGCAGGTGCGCGAGCGCGTGATGGAGCTATTCAGCTGGACCGAGGGCGAGTTCAGCTTCTTCCGTGGCCTGCAGAACCCTGTGGCCGCCTTTCCGCTCGGGCTCAACAGCTTCGAGATCCTGGGCGCCGGCGTTCTGACCCTGAGCTACGACTTTCTCGCCAGTCGGTTCGCGCCGCTGTCGGTCTTCCGGCCGCGCGCCATGCCCAACCCCCGCATCAACCCCGAGGCCTTTCGCCTGGGGCCCACCCCGCGTGAAGTCTGGGGTCTGCTCGACGGGAGCCGAACCCTGGCAGAATGGATCGAGCGATTTGGCTCGTCGGATGAACTGCTCACGTTCTATCGAACCCTGCACCTGCTGGTGGAGACAAGCCTCGCCCAATTCGAGTAGGGCACCATTCGAGTAGGGACAGCGTGCGGGTTGGGGGCCGGTGGCTCGTTGGGGCGGAGCTTGAGAACACAGAGGGGAGAGGGGAGATCACAGAGTTGGATAGGCCCAATCGGGAAGGGGCGCCTCGATGCGCAGGNNCGGTCTCGCCGTAGGTGGTGTCACCCACCACCGGTATGCCGAGATAGGCCAGGTGCGCGCGGACCTGGTGGGTTCTTCCCTTGCAGAGTCGTGCCTCGACGAGCGCGGACGTTGATCTCTGTTCCACCAGAGCAAACTCGGTGATTGCGGGCAAGGGCTGGCGGCCACCGCCCAGTTTCACCCGCGATCCGCGTCGGCCGACGCGGCCGATGGGCACAGCCACCGACAGAGTGCCAGGCCGGGCACCCGGGCTCACGAAGTCCTTTTCACCGGCGCCCAGGTTGGGAAAGCGACCCACGACCTCGGCGAGGTAGGTCTTCTCGCAGTCCGGCGCTGCGAGCGCGTCGCGCAGGCCGGGCCAGACCGCGCGGCGGCGCGCGGCCACCAGCACGCCGGTGGTCCCGCGATCCAATCGCTGGACCAGCCCCCCTTCTCTGGGATCGGGCGAGGCGACCGCGCACTCGGGAAAGCGAGCCACCAGCGCGCCTGCCGCGCTTGGCCCCTCGCCGGCCCGCAGCGGGTGAGAGGGCAAGCCAGCCGGCTTGTCCACAACCACCAGGTCATCGTCGGAGAAGAGCACAACCAGCGGGATCTCGGCCGCGGGCACGGGCACGACTCGGTCTTGGATGGACTCCGCCATCTCCACCACCTGACCCTCACCAAGGTGCATCCCCTTCTTGCCAGGCCGCCCGCCCACCAACACGATTCGTTCGGCGATCGCCCGCCGGGCTGCGGTTGCACTGGGCACCACCTTCTGCCGCAACAGAAAGGCATCGAGGCGCAGCCCTGCCTCTGCTGTGCCCACCACAAAACGCATGGTTGCCAAGGCTACCGGCTTGTCGCTGCGGGCTTGGTGGATGCGGATACCGGGCGTGAGGCTGGGACGGGCTTGACCGCGGGCTTGGTCCCCGGCTTCGCGTCACTCTTCGCGCCTGACTTGGCCACGGGCGCAGGCGATCCTGGCCGTGCGCTTCCCGTCGCTGCGGCGGTCTTGACGGGACTGTGGGCCACCGTACCCTTGGGCGTCGCGTGCGTCGACGTGTTCTTTGCCAAGATAGTCTTGCTCGTCGGCGCCGGGCGCTTGGCAGCCAGGCTGTTCGTCGCGGTGATCTCGCGTGGCAACTCCGGCGTCGGAGAGTACACGACGATCTTCTGCCCCTCGCCGAGATCGCTGGTGGCCGAAAGCCGGTTGATGCGCGCCAGGTCGCCCGGTGCCAGCCCATAGCGCTTCGCTATCTTGGCCAGCGTGTCGCCTGCGCGCGCTGTGTATTGCAATCGCGTCTTACCCCGGCGCGCCGCCTCCAGGTCAAGGAATTCCTGCGATCCCAATGTGGCCACCCGCACCTTGTTGGGGTCGAGCAAGGCCACGTTCGCCCGGTCGAAGCCATCCCGGACGAAGACTTGCACGACCAGCTTGGGCTGGAGCTTGGCCTCNNGGGTCGAGGTTGTTCCACTCGACCAGATTGTCCACGCTGACACTGAAGACATCGGCGATCTCATCCAGCGTGTCGCCCTCGCGCGTGCGATAGAAGACACGTTCGCAACCAGGGCAGCTAACCGCGCGATCGGGAACCGCGACCAGGATGGTGTCATCGCTCTCATCGCTTCCGCTGGACGCCGGCACCGGCGCGCCCGACCGCGCCGGCACCAGGATGGTGGTGCCTCCGCGCAGATCGGCGGTGTCGCTCACGCCGTTGAGGCGCTTGAGTTCGCGCAGCGAAACCCCGCGCGCCTTGGCCACGCTCTCCAGGGTATCGCCGAAACGCAAGACCAGGGTTTCGACCCGTTCCCCTGATCGGCGAAGTTGCGCGACCGCCTGGGCATAGTGCCCGGACGATCCCGGCGGGATGCGAACCGTACAGAAACCACGATCGGGCGGCACGCGATCGCGCAAGAGTTCGGGGTTGAACGACTGGATCACTTCAGGGCTGGTGCCCGCGGCCCGCGCCAGGGTGGCCAACGATGTCCCGGCCGGCACCGAGATCGTGTCGTACGTCCAGGGCGCATCGGGCGCCACATCGGCAAAGCCAAAAACGGCCCGATTGTGACCCACGATGGCCGCAGCCAGGATCTTGGGCACGTAGAGAGTCGTCTCCCAGGGCAATCCCGATTCNNTCCCAGTAGTCGTTGGTGTTGTAGCGGGAGATGGACCGGAGGATGGCCCCGTACCCCGCGTTGTAGGCCGCGAAGGCCAGGTGCCACGAACCGAAACGCACGTAGAGATCCTTGAGATAGCGCGCGGCGGATTCGGCGGCGCGCTCGGGATCGCGGCGAGCGTCGACCCAATGGCCGACTTCCAGGCCGTAGGCCCGCGCCACTTGTGGCATGAATTGCCACACCCCACCCGCACTCTTGTTCGAGGTTGCGCCTGGCTCGAACCCACTTTCGATCATGGCCAGGTAGATGAGATCCTTGGGCAGCTCGTTGCGCGCGAGCACGGTCTCGAAGATCGCGCGAAAGCGCTCCATCTTGCGCAGCCACGAGGCCATGATGGCGTGCCCTTTGGGATCGCTCTTGAAGAAGTCCAGGTAGCGGATCACCTGGGGCGCCCATCGCACCGGCAGCTCGGGCAGCGTGAGAGCCTGGGCCCACGCGGGTCGTGACGAGGCAGCTGCCTTGTCGGTCCGGGCGGGCACCTCGGGGCTGCGCAACTGACGGGGAATGTCGCCGGTGCCGCCCCAGCGGCCGGTCAGCCCGGGTGGCAGTGGCAGAGCGGCGTCGTCAGGCTGGGCGTCTAGCAGTTCGGGCCCACCCAGGCGTGGAAAGGCTCGTGCCTCGAAACGGTGCACCTCGCGCAGCTCGGGGCTTTCGTTGGCATCTGCCTCTTCGAGAGGAGCGCCCCGCACGGCCTTGCGCTCGGCCGGGTTCTCCTGGACAGGATCCGCGCCGGCATTGTCGGTTGTCGTTGGGCCGGAGGCGCGGCCCGGGCCAGCGAGCGCAGAAGTCGCGAATGCGGCGATGCCGATCGGAATTAGGAATTGGGCAGCGCGCGCCGTCAGCCGCATGGGACCAGATCGTACAGGATCGACCACAAGGGACCAAGAAATGCCCCATTCGCGCGATTGCCTCTCCGGTTTGGCGGTGGTATAGACACCCTGGGTACGCAAACATGTTTGGACTCGGCGCCAGCGAATTGGTCCTTATTCTCCTCGTCGTCGTGGTGGTGTTTGGCTCAACCAAGCTCCCCCAACTCGGCGACGGTCTGGGCCGTGCCATAAAGAACTTCAAGCGGGCCGTCACGAGCGCGAATGAGATCGAGGTCTCCCCGAAGAAGAGTGAGATGAAGGGTGAGATCCCCGGCGACCAGCCCAAGCCTGGTTCAGCCCAGTCCAGCGAGCCAGCGGCCAAGCCCTAGAATGGTTGATCGGGCGAAGGCGCGGCTCAACTGGCCGTTCTGGGTTGACCGAAAATTCCGCTTTGATAACGCGGGATTGTAATTTAGCCCTTGACGCGCCACGGAGGCAGGGCAGATTAATGGCATGACTGCACGCACGATCAAACGGTATTCGAATAGGAAGCTGTACGACACCCACGACAGCCACTATGTCACTCTGCAACAGATTGCCGGTCTGATTCGCAATGGTGACGAGATCCGGGTCATCGACAAGACGACTCAGCAGGATCTGACGGCTGCCACGATGGCGCAGATCATTTTCGAGGAAGAGAAGCGGGGCCCCCGCCTCCCTGCCGAAGGCCTGCGTCGTATCATCCGCAGTGGCCTGACGGCTCACACGTAACACTGCTTCCTGGGCAGAAGTGGGCCAATCGTTCGCCCATGCTAAGTGAGCGGCTGGCGAAGAACTGGCAACGCGGGGATTCCCCCGTGACCATCAGAAGTCTAGGCCTGTGCTGAGTGACAAGGCGTTCTGTGTACCGCTCTGATCTCTGGCGCTGAACGCGCTTCCGTCTCGAGTTGATCCGGCGAAGTAGGCTTCGTATTGCGCCGCAAAGAAGGCGACTGCGAACTTGATCTTGAATCCGAGAAACAGCCGATAGCGAGTGATGGCGTTCTGTCCCGGAAAACGGAAGTTTGCGTTGACGTCGTTGGTCGTGCCCGTCTGAGATGAGGAGCAGTACAGGTTTCCCGGATTGCTGCCAAGGGGCGCCGTCGCAATCTGGGTGGCGTCACACGAGGGTGTTGCGTCGAGAGTTCCACTGCGGGCGAAGATCGAAATCAGGCTCCAGCCGACAAAGGGCTCCAGCCGCGCCGTCTTGAGAAGCCCGAATCTCTTCGATATCAGCAGGTCGAGGCTAGTGACCGTCATGGTGGCCTGGTCCGTGCCCGTCAGGTGTGAAACCGCTCCGCGCACTGCAAAGGAGGGAATGGGCCAGTCGTGGAAGCCTTCATGGATGGCAAACTTCGCATAGCTCTGCCAGGCCAGGAGCTGTGAGTCGAGAAGGTGCACAGCCCCGAAGCCCAGCTCGACGGTGGGAACCGGCAACCAGAGCCCCTTGCGCACGAAGGCCCCCACGGTGGTCAGCATGGCATCTGGCCGTGTCGCATTCGGATTGGTGGGTGACACGGCCTCGACGCCGTTCCAGAACCTGTGGTTGTTGCTGATTCCCGTCAGGCCAAGCTCGGCGGAAAGTTGGAACCCACCGAGCCCTGCTGTGTCAGCCACCATGGGGATTCGGGGCGCGAGCACCACGCCCAACTCGGACATCAAGCTGCGGAAATCCTGCCTGCCCTGAGCGTCGGGTACGACCGGATCGGCGGCGCTGATCGACCCATCAGCCTGGCGATGCACCCACGAGCATTCCGGGGTCTTGCTGGCTAGACNNGAGAACGAACCGAACCCATTAAAGTGCAACGGTAAGTTTTGCTGGTAAGCCCTGTCAAGGAAGCTCTGACGAAGGTTTCAGATGCACGACCAGCCGCGGGATCTCGCTCGCTCGGGTTTGACCACGCGGTCTTCGTCTCGTAGCTTGCGGGGCACATGTCTTCTGTCCCTCTGGTGTCCAGGTTGCTAGGCGAATCGGCTCCCTGGCTCGGCCCCATCGGGGTTGGGCTCGCCATCCTGGCCGCGAGCGTTTTCCTCTTTTTTGCTTACCGCTTCGAACGATTCGTGGCCGTTCGGTACCTGCAGCGCACTTCGCCGTCGCGAGCGATCCGGGTTGGCCTGTACATCACGGTGGCGGGAGTCGCGGCCGGCCTCATCATGCTGGCGGCGGCTCACGGCCGCGCGCGGGGCCTGGAAACCGCGGGCGTGGTCTTCGCGCTGGTGGCGGCCCTGGCCATGCTCTTGTTCGTCCTGCTGCGGGTGTTTTCAGTCTTCACCACAGTTTCGACGATGGGCGTGGTCTTGGGGGTCGCGTCGCTGGTGGTGGTGCTGGCTGTGACCAGCGGCTTCGAGCACGAGTTTCAGGACAAGGTTCTGGCAATCAACGCGCACCTCATCGTGACTTCGTACGGCCTGGAGCGAGACATGGCAGAAGCCGAGCAGGACGCGGAAGTGATCAAAAAGAGGCTGGCCAGCCTGCCGGGCTTGGAGCGCATGTCCACCTTCAGCTTCACCGCCGGCGAGGTCATGATTGGAAAAGTTGGGGCCAATCTGAAAGGGGTCGACCTGTCCGACGGCGCACCCGAGCTGCAACGGATCATGGTGGCTGGATCTCTGGCTGACCTGGGCCGGCCGGCCCACTGCGCGGAGGCGCAGCCTGCCCCAGACCCAGCGGCCGAACCAGTGGGACGGATCATTCTGGGCAGCGAGCTGGCCCACCGCCTGCACAGCCGCATCGGCGATTGCTTGCAGATTCTGGTGCCCTTCTCCGGGGGTATCGACTCGGCGCCCAGCGCCTACACCTTCCGCGTGGTGGGCGTCTCGTCGCTGGGATTTCACGAATACGACGCGCGCCTCGCCTTCATCAACCTGGAGGACGCGCGCCGCATGGGCAATGCGCGCCAGTCCATCTTCGGCGTGGAGCTGCGCTTTGCCGACCCGATGGAGGCCGTGCGCATCGAGCCCGAAGTGGAACGGCGGCTGGGTCCCGAGGCGCGCGTGATCGACTGGAAGACGCTCAATCGCAATCTCTTCGCAGCGCTCTCCATGCAGAAACTGGTGATCGCCATTTTGCTCTTCTTCATCATCGTGGTGGCCGCATTCAATATCATCGCCTCGCTCATGCTCATCGTGCTCTCCAAGGTGCGCGAGATCGCGATTCTGGCCTCCATGGGTGCGCGCGCCGCCACGTTGCTGCGGGTTTTCTTGGCCGCAGGAACCTTCGTGGGCTTCGCGGGAACCGGCCTGGGCATCCTGTACGGCCTGGCCATCTGCGGCCTGGCCGGACTCTACGGCTACCCCCTGGATCCCAAGGTGTACTTGATCGCGCGCCTGCCGGTGCAGATCTCCGTGCGCGAGATCCTTCTCGTGGCGGCCAGTACCCAGCTCATTTGTTTCATGGCCACCCTCTACCCGGCCGTGCGCGCCGCCCGCCTGCGCGTGGTCGATGGGCTGCGGTATTTGTGAGGAAGCAACTTCGGCGCGCTGATGAGCGGCTTCGCGTGGCCCTGGTCACCGGGGCCTGCTCGGGGATCGGCCGCGGGCTCAGTTTGCGTCTGGCTTCGCTCGGCTACGAGCTGATCCTGGTCAGCAACCGAGCAGCCGAACTGGCGGCCACTGCGCAGGAGATCGGTGCAGCGCACTCCGTGGTGGTGCACACCATCGTGTCGGACCTGGCGCGGCCCGAGGCTGCCGAGGAACTGTACCAAACCGTGCGGGGCAAGGGCTTGCAGGTCGACATCCTGATCAGCAACGCTGGCATCTTCTTCTTTGGCGAGGCTGTGGATGCGTCGCTTGGGCGGGCCAAGGCGATGTTGCAGCTTCACGTGGTCACGCCGTCCTTGCTCTGTACTTGCTTCGGCCGCGACATGCGCGAGCGCAGCCGCGGTCACATCCTGATCGTGTCGAGCATCTCGGCCTGGCGCGATTTTCCAGGGATCAGCTACTACGGGGCCAGCAAGAAATACCTGCGCGGGTTCGCCCGGGCGCTGCGCAGTGAAATGAGCGTCTACGGGGTGAAGGTCACCTGTCTCGCCCCTGGCCCCACCGCGACCAACCTCTATGACACCGATGTGGTTCCGGTGAAGCGGGCGCAGCGGCTGGGGATCATGATGGAGCCCGCCACGGTGGCCGAATCCGGTCTACGCGCCATGTTCGCGGGCCGCGCCGAGCACATCCCGGGCCTGCTTGCGCGCATCATGACCTGGCTTTCGGTGCTGGTTCCGCAGTGGGTGATCGATCTTCTACGCAGGCGCGCCCCCTGGCTGCCCAAGCGTGGAGGCACGCCGTGACTGATCTCTTTTCGCCCTTCAAGCTGGCCGGGCTTTCGCTGCGCAACCGGATCATCAAGACCGCCACCTTCGAGGGCATGAGCCCAGGTGGCTGCGTGAGCGAGGCGCTCGTCGAGCACCATCGCGCGCTGGCAAAGGGCGGGGTGGCCATGACCACGGTCGCGTACTGTGCAGTCGCACCTGACGGGCGCACCTTTGCCAACCAACTTCACATGCGGCCCGAGCTGGTCCCTGATCTGCGCGCGCTCACCGCAGCCGTGCATGTTGGGGGCGCGGTCGCGTCGCTGCAGCTCGGCCACTGCGGCGGCTTTTGCAACAACCACGATCTGGAGCGGCGCAGACCCATGGGCCCGTCACGCGCGCTCAACCTGGTCGGCGCGCTTTCTGGCCGCGTGCTGGCCGATGCGATGACTGAAGCGGAAATCGAGGACGTGACTGGGGCGTTCGTGGGCGCGGCTCGGCTGGCCCGCGAGGCCGGCTTCGACGCCGTCGAGCTGCACCTGGGCCACGGATATTTGTTGAGCCAGTTCCTCAGCCCGGGCACCAACAAGCGCCGCGATCGCTTCGGCGGATCGCTGGAGAACCGCGCCCGCTTCGCCCTGTCCGTGGTCGAGCGGGTGCGGGCGGCCCTGCCGCCAGAGATGCCTGTCCTGGCCAAGGTCAACCTGCGCGACGGATTTCGCGGCGGACTGGAGCTCGACGAGAGCGTGCAGGTGGCGCGCTGGTTGGAGGCGCGCGGCGCAGACGCGCTGGTGCTGTCAGGCGGATTCGTCAGCCGCAATCCCTTCTACCTGTTTCGCGGCGAGCGGCCGCTGCGCCAGATGATCGCAGTGGAGAAGAGCTGGGCGCAGAAGCTGGCGCTGGCCCTCTTCGGCCCTGCCTTGATCCACGCCTATCCCTTTGAGCCGCTCTACTTCCTGCCGCTGGCGCGCGAGATCCGGCGTGCGGTGCGTATGCCGCTGGTCCTCCTGGGCGGCATCAAGTCGCGGGACGATCTGGACACGGCGATGCGCGAGGGCTTCGAGCTGGCCGCCATGGGGCGCGCGCTGATCCACGATCCGGGGCTGATCGCGAAGTACGTCGCGGGCTTGGCGCGCGAGAGCGGCTGCGTGCCCTGCAACCAGTGTGTGGCCGAGATGGATCGCGAGGGCGGGGTCTGCTGCTCCAAAGTTCAGTCCCAGGTCGCGGAACGCGCAGCACGTGTCCGTGTGGCGACGGCCTCACCCCCGTCGTAGGCCGTGCCTACTTGGCCTCGTATTTCGACGGGCACTTGGTTTCGATCTTGTCGGCCAGCAGGCGTCCGTCAGACGCGAGCACCCCGGCCGCGATGACCTCGGCGCCGCCCTTGAAGGTGTCGGGCGGAATGCCATGGAACTCGGCGTTGATCACGGCGGGCGTCCGCGGGGCGCGGCTGGCAATCTTGAAACGATAGCGCAATGACGCCTTGTCCGATTCCACCGATCCTTCCACCACGTCACCGTGCACGCGCAGGCGCTTGCCCTGGTAGCGGGCGGCGTCCGCCAAGACTTCATCAACGTATTTGTAGTATTCAGCACCTTCCCGCGTCGATGCCCACAACAGCCCGCCCAGAGCCACGGACACGACGACCACGGAGATGACGATCTTCCAGGCGCTACGCCTGTGCGCTGCCACGGGCTGCGGCTTGACGCGATCATCGCCAGCGAGCTGGTCGTCGGGGGAAGACATGACCCAAGAATAGCGCCCGGAGCGCGTGGCGCCAGTCGACCGGTCGCGCCAGCGCAGCGAGGCAACCCGAGCCATCGCGGCCGAGTTATTGATAGAGCTGCCGTGACGATCGAGCGCGGGACAGACGCGCGCTATCAGCGTCGAGGGATTTCGGCCAGTGTCGCAAAGTAGCGACAGAACATCTCCATGCCGCGGCTGGCCTGGCCCCAGTCGAAGTTCTCGTCGACGGCGTGATAGCCATGCTCGGGCAATGAAAGGCCGAGCAGAACCACCGGTGCGCGCAGGATGCGATCCATGGTCACCACCGCACCGATGGAGCCACCTTCACGAGTGAGCGCCGGGCGTTTGCCAAAGGCCTCGAACATGGCCTGCTGGGCGGCTTCCAGGTGCGGACCCGATGGATCGACGAGAAAAGGCGACAGAGAGGATTCGTGAATCACCTCGGCGTCGCGGCAGCGTTGCTTCACGAAGCGCTCGATCAGGTGAAACACGCGCGCCGGCGTCTGGTCAGGCACCAGCCGGCAGGACAGTTTGGCCTCGGCCCGATGAGGCACGATGGTCTTGATGCCCGCGCCGGTGTAGCCGCCGGTCAGGCCGTGGACCTCGAAGGTGGGCGCGGTCATGATGGCTTCGCGTAGGTGAGCGTCGTCGGGAAAGCGCACGCTGGAAAGGCCGTGCGCACGCTGAAAGCGGCGGCGGGAAAAGCCTGCGTTGGCCAAGCCACGGCGCTCGGCAGCGCTGGCGTGACGAACGTCGTCGTAGAAGCCAGGAATCTTCACCCTGCCGGTGCGGGCATCGTAGCAGGCGTCGATAAGCGCGCACAATTCGCCGAGCGGGTTGCGGGCTGCGCCGCCTGTTGTACCCGAATGCACGTCCTTGTCGCCGGTTTGCAGGCGCACGCAGAAGCCCACGAGGCCGCGCAGGCCGTAGGGGATTGCCGGCCGGCCCGCCTGCGGCCACAAGGTGTCGGAGACCACGATGGAATCTGTGCGTAGCGGCTTGTCGGCCTTGGCCAGTTTGCGGAGCGCCGCCTCGAAGCTGGGGCTGCCCATCTCCTCCTCGGTTTCCCAAAGGAACTGGAAGTTCAGGCGCACGCCGTCCTGCAAAGCCAGTCGCGCCCCGAAGAGCGCAGCCAAGGCTGGCCCCTTGTCGTCGGTGGTGCCGCGGCCGTGCCACCGGTCGCCGTCGCGGACCAGCTTGAAGGGTGGGCTCCGCCACTCTTCGGCGTCAGCGGGCTGCACGTCGAGGTGATTGTAGATGGTCACCGTTGGAAACTTCGGGTCTTGCACCAGACTTCCCAGAACCAGGGGCAATCCCGCGGTCTTGATACATTCGGCCTGCGCACCCAGCTCGCGCAAGAGCGTGCAGCCGGTGTGCGCGACCTTCTCCACGTCGGTCCGGTAGTTGGGATCCATGCTCACCGACGGGATTTCGACCAGGGCGGCCAGTTTCTCCTCGAACTCGCGGCGCAATCCGGCGCTGCGGTCGCGCAGATCGTCTCGTGGCGGCGACTCTCGCTTGCTCATGGTCCTCCGGACATACCATGGACCGCTTGACCTGGCAGCACACTCCCGTGGGTACTAGGGCCTGAACGCCAACAGCCACGCCCCCGCCACCGTGGCCACGGTAGCGATCAGACAGATGGCCTGCGCGGGCGGTTTCACCGGGCGTCGCACGAAGTGTCCGAGAAGCAGCCCGAAGCCTAGGCCGAAGACGAGGCCCGAGGCGTGGGCCAGCATGTCGGACCGCTCGCCCACGCCCAACATGGCGAAAAGGCCCAGACTGGCTGCGACACCCAGAAAGGCGCGCTTCAAGCGACCCACGGTCCGCGCACTATAGCGCCGCAGGAACTGCAAACCGCCTAGCAGTCCGAGAGCCGCGAAGGTTGCGGTGGACGCGCCCACCACGTTGTGTGGACTTCCGTAGACGTACGCGGTTACTAGGTTGCCCACTGCACCCGCCAGCAGTGTCGCAAACAGCGCCAGGCCTCCGCCCAGCCAGCGTCCCAGCGCCGAAAGGAACACCAGGAACGCCACGGCGTTGCCCGTGACATGGCTAATATCCGAATGCAGGGTGAGCGCCGTGACGGCTCGCCACCACTGTCCGTGCACGATGGGACCGGCGACCCCGCTGCCGACGCGGAACCACCCGCCCGCGTCGGCGCCAGCGCGCGGCCCTGACACCCAGAAGAAGGCTGCGATGGTCACGGCCGCGGCCAGCCCGACGAACGACGGACCATGGTCGGGAGCCTGCGGCTCACGCGCCGGCTCCTCGCTGGCTTCCTGGTCCGCGGCATCGAGGGCGGCCAGCGCGGTGGCCACCAGCTGGGGCGGCACCAGCACAGCCCAACCCTCCTCGGTCAGACCTACCCGGTGCGGGATGACCACCGCCTCAAGCACGAAATCCCACGCCTCCGCCTGCGCGCGATCGGGCGACACGCGCACGGCAGCTTCGGCGGGAACCTCAGCGGTCACACCCCCATTGTAGCCTGGACTGGTCACGAGAGACTGGAAAGCGGTCGGACGGCTGGCCGCTCTCGCCGCAGTGGTGTATAAACGGTGTATGAAACGCACCAATGTGGTTGTGGACCAGCGCTTGCTCGCCCAGGCCCGAAAACTCACGGGTGCCCGAACCGTGCGCGAGATTCTGGGGCGGGCGCTGCAGGAAATGGTCGCCCGCGAGGAGCAGCGGCGCCTGGCTGTTCAGCTTCGGGGCTCGGGTTGGACAGGAAGTCTCTCCGCGATGCGAAAAGCGCGGTAGCAGGCCGCCGCCATGCTGGTTGACACCTCTGCGTGGATCGAATGGCTGCGCGCCACGGGCTCGCGGCCCGATCGGATCTTGGCCCGCGCTTTCGAGCGGGGGGATCCCATATTCGTCACCGGTGTCGTGGTTCAAGAGATCCTGAACGGAGCTCGCGACGAAAGGCACGTGGCCCAACTGCAGCAGCTTCTGGCGACTTGCCACCCGGTTGAGCCGGTCTACCCCGAAACCTACCAGCACGCCGCGCACCTATTCCGCACCTGCCGGGCCGCGGGGCGTTCCGTGCGCGGGACACTGGACTGCCTGATCGCGGCTATCGCGATCGAGCACAGCGTCGAGCTCCTGGCGTACGGTCGCGATTTCGAGACCCTGAACGACGTCTGCGGCCTGCGCCTGCGGGTCAGCGCCTGATCCGGCCGGCCGACCCACGCAGACCGGCCGCCCACCTGGATGCTGAACCTTATGTCGTCTCTGGCCCGCGGGTCATCAGGATCTTGCCGGAACGAACCAGTTCGACCAGGCCGAACGGGCGCACCAGCGAGATGAAGCTGTCCAGCTTCTCGCTGCCACCGGTGACCCGCAGGATGAGCGAGTTGGTCCCGCAGTCCACCACCTTGGCCTTGTAGTGCTCGGCGATCTGCAGGATCTCAGTTCGCTCGTTCACCTGGGCCTGCAGCTTGACGAGGGCGATCTCGGTCTCGACCGCCGACTGACCGGTGTGGTCGATGGCGTGCACCACGTCGACCAGCTTGGCCACCTGCCGGATCATCTGTTCCAGAGTCTCGGCCGCGCCCCGGCAGGTGATGGTCATGCGCGAGAAGCCGGCGTCGGTGGGATCGGGGCTGACCACCAGGCTTTCGATGTTGTAGCCACGACGGGCGAACACCAGGGCCACGCGCACCAGCACGCCGGGCTGGTTGCGCACCAGCACCGAGATGGTGTGCAGAGGATTGCTTTCAGGGACAGCAGCGGGGACGGCAAGTGCAGCACTCATGGTTTCCTCTGATTCAGGGTCGATGGCAGGTGCGCAAGCGCGGTCATGACGGCTCTCCCTCTTCGTCGGGTTCCATGCGCGGCGGATCGATGATCATCTCGCGCAGGCTGGCGCCCGCGGGCACCATGGGGAACACGTTGCCTTCCTTCACCACCTCGGCGTCGATGAGGCAGGGGCCATCGTTGTATTCCATGGCCGCCAGGAGCACGCGATCGACGTCGGCGGCCCGGCGCAGGTGCAGGCCCTTAGCTCCGTAGGCTTCGGCCAGCTTGACGAAATCGGGATTGCCGTCGAGGTCGATGCCCGAGAGGCGGTTGTCGTAGAACATCTCCTGCCACTGACGAACCATGCCCAGGTAGTGGTTGTTCATGATGATGACCTTGACCGCCAGCTTGTGCACCACAGCGGTGGCCAGCTCGGACAGGGTCATCTGAAAACCGCCGTCGCCCACGATGGCCCACACCGACCGGTCGGGCCAGCCCAGCTTGGCGCCGATGGCCGCCGGGAAACCGAAGCCCATGGTCCCGGCGCCGCCCGACGACAACCAGTGACGATTGCGCGTGGTGCGCAGAAACTGGGCCGCCCACATCTGGTGCTGGCCCACGTCGGTGACCACGATCGAATCGCGGCCGCCCAGCTTGTCCAGCCGGTCCAGGATGTGCTGCGGCCGCAGGCCACCCTTCTTCGGGTAGTGCAACGGGAACTGCTGGCGCCAGGCCGCGATCTGCTCAAGCCATTCGGCGCGCTCGCCCTTTTCGACTAGCGGAATCAAGTCCTCCACAACCAGGCGCGCATCGCCGGACAGGGCTAGGTCGGGCACGAGGATCTTTCCGAACTCGGCCCGGTCGACGTCCACGTGAATCTTGACCGCGTCCCGGCAGAACTCGGACAACTTGCCGGTGATGCGATCGTCCCAGCGCGCGCCGATGGCCATGATGAGATCGCAGTCAGCCACCGCCTTGTTGGCGTAGGCCGTGCCGTGCATGCCCAGCATCCCCAGGTGCAAGGTTTCGTCCTCGGGCACCGCGCCCTTGCCCAGCAAGGTCGTGACCACGGGCGCCTGCAGCTTTTCAGCGAGCTGCAGGATGGCCCGGCCTGCGTCGGACATGACCGCGCCGTGGCCGACGTAGAGCACGGGCCGGCGGCTCTTGGCGAGAAACTGCGCGGCCCGCTTGAGGTCTTGCGCTTCCGCCCGCTGGGGCACGTGATACCCGGGCAGATCGACCGAATCGACAAAGGGAGCATCACAGAGGCCGGCCGCCAGATCCTTGGGCAAGTCGATCAGCACCGGGCCGGGCCGGCCCGTGGTGGCGATGTAGAAAGCCTCTTTGATGATGCGAGGAATGTCGGCCGCCTGGCGCACGAGATAGCTGTGCTTGACCACGGGATACGTGATGCCGGTGACGTCCGCTTCCTGGAAGGCGTCCTTGCCCAGCAACGACCGCACCACCTGCGCGGTGATGACGACCATGGGCACCGAATCCATGAGCGCGGTGTAAAGCCCGGTGATGGTGTTGGTGGCGCCTGGGCCCGAGGTCACCAGCACCACGCCGGGCTTGCCGGTGGCGCGTGCGTAGCCGTCGGCCATGTGGGTCGCGCCCTGCTCGTGGCGAACCCGGACCAACTTGATCTTCGACCCGATGAGGGCGTCGAAGAGCGGGATGGCAGCGCCGCCGGGCAGGCCGAAGATGATTTCGACGCCTTCGCGCTCCAGACACTGCACCAGCTTTTCGCCGCCGGTTGGGATCTTCGCTGTTTGGCTGGCGTCCGCCGCCTTGCTGCGAAGTTGCGCATTCTGGCGCGACTTTGTCTTCTTTTTTGCTTCCGTCTTTGCCATCTTTGCCTTTTTCTTCATAGATTGTCAGATTTCAGCTATCGCTTAGTACAAACATGACGATTATGATGCCAATTTGTATCACATCTGCGCCTTGGCGCCACAAAGACTGGAATTTCCTCAGCATATTGCATTGATTCATCGGTCTTTTCATATCCGCTGGCCTCCGATAGCCCGAGTCTCGCCGCGTCGTCAGCGATCAGTTGCGTAGCGATCGCGGCCGCTAGTGCCTCCGGTCAGAAGAGNNGAAATTCTGACCGGAGGCACTAGTCGGCTGTCAGGAACCAGTCGACGGCCGGAACAATCCGGACGCCAGGTGGCCTATCGCTAACCATCTCGCTGACCAGCGTAATGATGAGGCGATGTGCCCCGGGGTGTTCATGGGCCGCGCATTCCAGCGCACGGAACTCGCGGGCGCGTGTCTTGGGATCGTGGAGATCGGCGCAAACCTGGATGAGCTGCTGGCG
>PMBY01000107.1:15822-38442 GCA_003153875.1 Myxococcales bacterium
TCTGCCCCGCGTCGGTCCAGATCCAGCAACACGGCTGTCTCGATGGCGTGTCCGAGGTTAGTCTTGCCCGAACGGTCGAAGACGGGAATCAAGCCGGGATCGATGGGATAGGCTTTGCGTGGGTTGACCATGCGGCGACGTTCCGAATCAGTGGCTATGGGGACCGTGCGAACCAGAAACGCGTCTTCCAGGTGCGCGAGAAAGGCGTGCAGAGTGTCCTTGGCCACGGGAACCCCCTGCGAGCGCAGATCGCCGTAGAACTTGGCGACGCTAAAAGTGCCACCCGCGTTGGCCAGGAGGTGCCGCACCAACCAGCGCAGAGCAGTCGGATGGGTGACCGCGTGGCGTTCGACCACATCGCGAAAGAGGGCGGTGTCCACGTAGCCACGCAACAACTCGAAGCGGTCACGTGTGTCGATGCCCTGCGCCTCTGGGAAACCGCCGCCCGTCAGATAGGTGTGCAGCGCCTTGTTCAGGACTGACCGCTCGGCTTTGGTCCATCGCTTCGCGGCCGCGGTCGGTTCCAGGCCTGCGTGACGCAAGACCTCCCGAAAGCTGAACGGGTAGACCAGGACATCCATGGCCCGGCCGCGCATGCTTGTGGCGACCTCCCGACTGAGCAGGCGAGCCGATGAACCCGAAAGAAAGATGTCCAGGCGTTCCGTGTCCAGAAGACGCCGCACGAAGGCTTCCCACCCGGGTACGACCTGGATTTCGTCGAGAAAGAAGGTGGTCTGATGCCGGTCACGCGCCTCGGGTTCGAGAGCGAAGTAGCCGTCGACCAGAAGCTGAAGATCGGCGGCTCTTAGATCGGCAAGACGTTCGTCCTCGAAGTTGAAGTAGAGGAGGTGGGACCGCGGCACGCCCGCAGCCACGCGCTCGGCCAACACTTGCCACAGGAAAGTAGTCTTTCCGCCCCGTCGTGGGCCGATCACCGCCTTGGCCTTGCCCGCCACCTTGGGCAGCCGCACATCCCGCCGCGTGTGCTGCGGCACGGGCGTGGCCAGGGAATCCACGATCTTCTGCTGCAGAACCTCTCGCATTTGTCCTTACTAGAAGGACACAATATGACAATAATGTCCTCACAGCAAGGACATCTAGCGAGCGGCGTGAGCCGTCGCCGGCCAGCCTGTCGCGCCAGGAGTTTCGTGCGGTCTAGCCGTTAACCGCCTCGAGTTCGGAAGCGTGCTGGGAGACCCACTGTGCGATCTGCGTGATGATCGGCTCCGGCGTGTACACGGGAGCCCAGTCGAAGGCCCGCCGGGCTCGCTCCGTGTTGGACAGGTACACTGGGATGTCCGCGGCGCGAACCTCGGCCACCGGCTGGATCTCGACCGTCTTCCCGGTTGCGCGCCGGCACAGGTCCGTCAACTCGCGCAGCGAAACCGAGCAGGAGCGGCCGCCGCCCACGTTGTAGATCTCGCCGTGCGCGCTGGGAAGCACCTTGAGCTGGCGTTCGACCAGGGCAAGCAGATCATCGACGTGAAGGATGTCGCGAACTTGCTTGCCGCTGCCGCCGTAGCCGATGTAGCGCAAGGGCCGCCCGAAGAAGTGGCTCATCACCCAGTGGACCACGATCCCCTGATCCACCTTGCCCATCTGCCAGGGCCCGGTGAGCACGCCACAGCGATCGATGATGGCGGGCACGCCGCAGCTGTCGGCGTACTCGATGGCGAAGAGCTCGGAGGCGAGTTTGGTCGTCCCGTAGATAGACCGGGGCCCGGCCAGGGGGAAATCCTCCGCGATCCCGGCGGCGCTGAGCCCAGATCCCTCACAGCGGTCGCCGTCGATCTCGAAGCGCGACTCGCCCTCGTAGAGCGGGATCTGCCGCATGGGCTCGATGGGGTAGACGCGACTGGTGGACAGAAAGAGCAGGCAGGCGCCGTGCCGCCGCGCGGCCTCCAGGCAGTTGAGGGTGCCGACGAGGTTGGTCTGCGTGACGTAGGCCGGGCTCTCCCCGATGCCGGCCAGCACTGACGGCTCGGCCGAGCAGTCGAGCAGCAGATCGAAAGGACCGGCCGAAGCCACGTCCTCGGGGATCCGGATATCGCCGTGCACGAACCGGACCCCGCCGGCCCGCAGCCGTGCCAGCGAGAGTTCGGATCCCCGCCGGTGTAGATTGTCGAACGCAACCACCTGCATGTCGGGGTGGCGCGACTTGAGGGCAAGAGCCAGCGTCGAGCCCACGAAGCCCGCGCCCCCGGTCACCAGAGTATTCCGGAACATAGACTGAGGATGGTAGCCCAGAACTGGGCTCGCCGTACATTTCCCGGGGTAGTCGTGACGAGCCCGCTTCGACAGTCTACACTCGCTCGGGTATGGCGCGCGTCGCGATTGTCGATCTGCTTTTCCGTTGGCCTCCTGACGGAACAAGACATGGAAACCTTGCCGGGCGTGCGCGCTTGGAGACCTTCGGCTGCTGCGCAGCCCCTCGATCGTGCATGAGTTGCTCTCAGCGCGCGCCTGGAGTCTCGCGCACCGTCAGGCGATCATCCAGGGGCTTGCTGCGGCCTCGACGGTGATCGTCTACAACGAAGAGGCGCGGCGACGGGTGCTGCCTTTCAACCAGGATACCCGCGTCGTTCCGTCCGGCGTAGACACCGGTCGATATGCACGGGTTCCACCGCTTGCGAGCGTGTCGGCAGAGTGCCCGGTTGTCCTGCTGGCGCCCGGACGGCTCAGCGATCCGGTGAAGGGTGGCGCCGTGCTGCTTGAAGCCTGCGACAGGTTGTGGGCGCGGCGGCTTTCGCCGGTGAGCGCGGAATCTGAGCCTCAAATCTCGGGGAACTTCGGGTTAGCTCAGGCCGGGTCCGCTTCGGGCTCGTGCGACCAGTGGTGGCGCACGACGATGCGACCGCGGGACTGATCGAGCTTGCAGCCGCTCTTGTATACGTCTTTCGGCGCGACCTCGAAATGGAGAACGTTCGTGAGCCCGAACACCGTCGCTACGTTCGCCCGATCGAAGGCGAAACTCAGGGTGTAGGGGCCGCTGACAAGAGGAAGCTCATCGAGGAACAACTCCACGACGCCCGCGGGGTGCAGCCCTTCGATCGGGAAACCGCTGATGGGCAATGTGTTCAGATGGATGAGCTCGATCCCGCGGGTATCCGAAATCGAGAGGAAGAACCCGGGGCTTAGCAGTGGGCGTGTGCTCTGGTATCGCAGCCGGATCGACAGCGGGTCGCCGGTGCAAGGCCCCACGGCGGGCTGCGCAGGGTTCCGCAGCGTGATTTCCAGGAGGCGGAGCCCTTCGCACTGGGCGGCCGCATTGTCCACGAGAGAGATCGCAGTCACAGACGCGGGAAGGTCCGACATTTTCAGGTAGTAGTCGATGCCCTCGGTAGCCGGTCCGGAGAAGACGAGCTGGCCGTGGTCGAAGCAGTGTACGCGTCTACACAGGGAGCGTATCGCGTCCATGTTGTGGCTCACGAAGAGCACGGTTCGACCGCTGTTCGCACCCGGGCTCATGGCGCCCAGACACTTCTGCTGGAACGCCGCATCGCCGACCGCCAGCACCTCGTCCACCAGGAGAATCTCGGTCTCGAGGTGGGCGGCCACCGCGAACGCGAGGCGGAGGTACATGCCGCTAGAGTAGTGCTTCACGGGCGTGTCGAGGAAGCGCTCGATCTCGGAAAACGCGACGATCTCGTCGAACTTGCGGTTGATCTCGTGGCGCCGCATGCCCAGGATGGCGCCGCTCAAATACACGTTCTCGCGACCAGTGAGGTCGGGGTGAAAGCCGGTGCCGATCTCCAGCAGAGACGCGAAACGGCCGCGAATGCTCGCGCGCCCGCTGGTGGGCTCGATGATGTGGGACAGGATCTTGAGCAGGGTGCTCTTGCCGGCGCCGTTCCGGCCAATCAACCCGGCCACCTCGCCGCGCGGGACCGATAAAGACACGTCGTGCAGCGCCCAGATCTCCTGCCGGCCGCGCTGCGCAGCGTTCGGCATCTCAGGCGCACGTCGCCGTCCCGGCAGGCGAGCTCTGACGATTCGGGTAATCGCCTCCCGGAGCGTGTCGGTCGACGGCGAGACACCCAGCCGGTACCGCTTGGAGACGTTCTCTATGACGATCGCGTCGCTCACGCAGCGTTTTCCTAGATCACCTCGGCCATATTGCGGTCGATACGGCGGAAGAACATCACACCTCCGAGCAACAACACACCGGCCAGCCCGAGCGACACCGCGGTGACCAGCGGATGAGAAGGAATCGTATCCCCCGTGACCGCCCAGCGAAAGGCGGACACGATCGGGGTCATCGGATTGATCTCGAGTATGAACCGGTAGCGAGCGGGCACCAGGTCAAGCGGGTAGATGACCGGGGTCAGGTACATCCAGATCTGGGTCACGAACGGCACCACGAACGAGAGATCGCGGTACCGTACATTCGCCGCGGACGCCCACAGGGAAAAAGAGAGGGCGACTAGGGCCAGCACCAAGATCAAAGGAACGATGAACAGCAGCCGCAACGAGGGAGCGGTGCCGTACACCAGAAGTAGGCCTGCGAGGAGCACCATGCACACCAGCAGATCGAGCAGCCCCGCCAGCACCGCCGCCATGGGGATGAGAATGCGGGGGAAGTAGATTTTCGAGATGATATGCGCATTCGACAGCAGGCTGTGGCACGCCCGGGTGATCGATGAGGCGAAGAAATTCCAGGGGAGCAGCGCCGAAAGCACGAAGAGCGGGTAGGGCACGCCGTGCGAGGGCACGCGCAGCATGACCCCGAAAATCATGGACATCACGATCATGGTTAGGAGCGGCTGGAGAAGGATCCAGCCGGCACCGAGCAACGTCTGACGGTATCGGATCTTGAACTCACGCCAGATCAAAATCCGAAGAAGCTCGCGGTACGCCCACAGCTCTGCGACCTGGGACGCGAACGAGCCGCCGCCCGCCTGGATCACGGTCTCGCTTGCGGACCAGCTCTCATCCGACTCGGCGGCTGCCATCGGCGGAACGGCTCGGCCTTTGGGTTCTCCGGAAGAACCCGCCGCCGAGCGGGCGCGCTCCTGCCCGCCGCTCACGCCTTGTTCCCTCCGATGCCCAGCGCAGCGCCGCCGCCCATCCGCGCGGCGATGCACCCGAAATCAGACAGGAACCGCACGTCCATCCCTATTCCGAAAAGAGCCGCCCGAACGTCCTCCGCCATGCCTGGCGAGCGCGGGCCTCGCCAGCGCTCCCAACCGGGAGGATCCGTTTGCGGAGATCGCTGCCCCACACCCTCCGCTTGGCAGCAATGACGCGGCGATGCAGAGGAGAAGGCGCGAACGCGGGAGGCGGGAATGCCAGCTTCTCGATCTTGCATTCATCCCCGAGCGGCTTCTTCTGGTACACCTCGTCCAGCGCCTGCTTCAGACTCGCGTGATACTTCAGCCACAAGGGATCGCCGAACTCGCTCACATAGTCGAGCGGCGTGATTCCGGTCAGCTTCTCCAGGATGTACCATAGTCGCGCCACGAACTTCGTTGTCTCGGCGGGAACCTCCGGCGCGGTGTACGGGAAATCGGGGCAGATCAGGAGTCGGTCCGGCCGCAGCGCCAGCATGGCCAGCACGAAGCTCCACAGATCATCTTCAGTCCGGTTGAGCTCGGTGACCACATACTTGAGCCACAGCTGCTTCGTCCCACTGTTCCGGTACCGGATCAGATTTCGAATGACCTTCGGGAAGAAGCTGCCGCCTCTCAGCTTCTTGTATGAGGACGCCATCCCGGTGTCGAGCGAAGTCACCAGGATGATCCGGTTTTCCTTCAGCGCATCGTAGATGGTCTGGCTGAAGAGCAGAGCATTGGAGTAGACGACCACCGTCCCCATCTTGTTGTCGAGCAGGTAGCGAAGAATCGTCGGGAACTCGGGGAAGATGGCGGGTTCGCCGCCACTGAAGTCGATCCAGTTGTTGCCCCGCAGCTTGCCGACCTTCCGGAAGAGATCCAGGTAGCCGAGCATGTTGTACTGGACCTTGAACATGCGGTCCTTCTGGGCGTAGTCGCAGTAGCTGCAGCGCTGGTTGCATTCCGTGTAGTGCTGAATGTTGAGTCCGGCGGGTAGAGGCTCACCGCCCACGTATTCGAAGTTCACGTCCTTGTACTTCACCTGCTTCAGGTGGGCACACGTCGCACAGGGATCGGTCAGGCCATCGGCGAGCCCGTTGAGCGCGGCGAACAGGTTCTTGCGGCGCTGGACGACCATGTCGTAGGTGGCGGCGCCGGTTCGGATCTCTTCCGCGGTCACGAGCACGCGCGAGTGAATGGTTCCGTGGACGCAGGGGCGGATGCCCTCGAGAGAGAAGCAGGATCCCATCTCGATGTACTTGCAGCTCTTCACCAGGTCGCCGGGATCGAGGTCGTCGAGCCGTTTGCCGTGCAGGTCTTGTTCCATCATGTTGCCCTCAAGAGGAACATTCGCCCGGCTCCCCCGCCGGAAGCGGTCGGGCTTCGGCGGGCGGGTGAAGAGCGATGGTGTCGAGGCCCGCCGCGGTCCATTGTCCGATAAGCTAGCACAGGGCTTCGGCGGAACGCCAACGCGACGACGGCGCGGACGAGCCCCCACGCCAGAATTTGCTCGTCCCCGGCCGCCGTTCGGCCCGCTGTGGCGCCGGTCCGCCGAAGAGGGCCATCATGTGCGCCGACACTCACCCCACGACCGTGTGTATCATGTGCTCCGTGACTCACCCTACCGCCGTGTGCATGTCGAACAAAGGGCCACAGCCATGACCTCGTCTACCGTCACAGTACTCCTCTTCACCTGCGAGCGGGCTTCTATGCTGCGCGAAGCCCTCGAGTCCATACGCCGGCAAACCGCACGTGCCGCCATCGCCCGCGTGGTGGTCTCGGAGAACAGCCTCAACGCCGAGTCCGAGGGCGTCTGCGGGAAGTTTGGCGATCTTCCCATCCTCTATGTCCAGCAGCGCCCCCCCATCGCGCCCCTGCTGCATCCGCGGGCGGTTTGGCAGCACGTGAACACGCCGGCGGTCGCGATCCTTCACGATGACGACTGGTGGGCCGCCACCCACCTGCGCTCGTCGCTCGATACGCTGAACGCGCAGGAGAGTTGTGCGGCGGTGTTTTCGTCGTTCTTCGAGAGCTACGGCCCGAAGGGCAGCCCCTGGCTCAATCAATCCTACTACTTCGCCTGGGTGGCGGCAGGTGCCGACACCATGCAATCGGTCGTCTACATGGATCCGCCGGCCGTGATGCTCGCCTGCCTCATCAATGCCGGGCTTCACTACTCCACCGTGGTCGGACGGACCGAGCCTCTGCGCGATGCGTTCGAGCGGAACGTGTCGCGCGGGAACTCCTTCGACAATGACCGCACCTTCCCCGTCTTCCTCGGCATGCACGGACCGATCGGCTACGTGCTGACGCCGGAAGTGTTCGTTCGCAACCACCCGACCCGGTTTGCGTGGGCGGCCGAGTACCTGAAGGCGGGCCACATGAAGTTGGCTCAAGAGACCACGCGATGGCTCGCGCAGCACTACCCCAACGAGGTTTCGGCGGCAGCGGCTCGCTTCAACTCGACGGCCCGCGTTCTCGATTCTTCTAGCGCGCACACATTCTGGAACATCCTCAAGGCCGGGACCTTCGAGCCACAATGGTCAACTCTGGTTACGGAATGTGGGCTCGAATTGCCGGCCATGCGCAGACAGCGAGAGAACGCGCTCCTTCCGATGTGGGCGAGGGAGCTGTTCGGCGGCCTCTGCCCCCCGGTGCTGAATCGATGGATTCAGATGAAGTACTGGGAGCAGATGATGCTGCTCAAGAAAAAGCGGGCGAACGCACGCACCGCTCCCCGATAGCGCGTCGTCTCTCCGCAGCCGCTCACAGCTGCGCGAAGAAGCGGTCGACCCGGTCGGCCACGAACTCGCGCATCTGCTCGGTGAGCCCGGGGTAGACGCCGATGAACAGCGTCCTCGTCATGATGGCGTCGCTGCCAGCGAGCGCACCGTGGACCCGGCGCGGGATGTCGCGGAAGCCCGGTTGCTTCAGAATGTTGCCCCCGAACACCAGACGCGTCTCGATGTTCGCGTCCTCCAGCCAGTTGACGAAGCGCCGCCGATCGATGTGCTCGCGCACGGTGAGCGGCAGACCGAACCACGACGGGTTGGCGGGCGCCGGCACTTTCGGCAACACCAGGTGCTGCTCGTGCCGCCGGAAACGCTGTAGATAGTAGTCGGCATTGCCCCGGCGTGCTTCGATGAAGCCGGGCAGCTTCTTGAATTGCGCGCAGCCGAGGGCCGCCTGCATCTCGCTCACCTTCAGGTTGTAGCCCTGGCTCGAATAGATGTACTTGTGGTCGTACCCGGCCGGAAGCTCGCCGAGCTGCCAATCGAAGCGACGACCGCAGCTGTTGTTGCGCCCCGGCTCGCACCAGCAGTCGCGCCCCCAGTCGCGCAGCGAAATGCACGCGCGGCGCAGCTGGCCCTGATTGATGACGACCATGCCACCTTCGCCCATGGTCAGATGGTGGGCGGGGTAGAATGAGAGGCTCGACATCGCGCCGAAGCTGCCAACCAGGCGGCCGTGCCAGGTCGCGCCGAGCGCGTCGCAGGTGTCTTCCAGGAGCCACAGGCGGTGGCGTTTGGCCACCTCGGTGATCACGTCCAGCTCGGCCGGGATCCCGACCGTGTGCGGCACTAGGATGGCGCGCGTGCGCGAACCGACCGCCGCCTCAATCTGCGTCGGATCCAGGTTGTACTCGCCGGGCTGGCAGTCGACGAACACCGGCAACAGCCCGAGCTGCACGATGGGCGTGAGCGTGGTGGGGAACGTGGTCGCGGGCGTGATGACCTCGTCACCCGGCATCAGGTGACCCTCGACCAGCGGGTTGCACACGGTCGCCAGCATGAGCAGGTTTGCGGACGACCCCGAGTTGACCAGCAGCGCGGCGGGCGCACCGAAATAGGAGCACATGCTCTGCTCGAACGCGTTGGCGAACGGCCCCGCCGTGAGCCAGTACTGGAGAATGCTCTCCACGCCATGTTCGAGCTCGTCGGCGTCGAACACGCGACCGGAATACGAGATGCGAGTGGTGCCGGGCACGAAGGGTCTCGGCCCGTGGGCCACCGAGTAGAATTCGCGGACCAAGCGCATGATCTCGCTGCGGAGCGGTTGCGCCCGCTCCGGGTTGCCCTGGTTTGGACTGGCGTCGGTGCTCACGGGCTCCTCCTCTGGGCGCGATGGCCGATGGTCAGGTATGTCCCCTGCGCGAAATCGTCCGCCCGCAACATGCGGCGCGGATCGACGATCCATTTGCCCCGGATCTGCGATGCGAGGTCCGTATGGGCGAGGCGCGCGTACTCGCGCCATTTGGTCGCCACGATGATCACGTCAAACCTCGGCAGCGCCGGCTCCCACTCGCCAAGAAAGGTGACCGGCAGCGGGTACAGCTCCCTTCGCGCATTAGCGGCCGCGGCCGGATCGTGCGTGGCGACCTCACAACCGGCCCGAATCAGGTGGCGGATGATGCTGAGCGATGCCGACTCGCGCACGTCGTCGGTCTCGGGCTTGAACGCCAGACCGAGCACGAGCACCTTGCGCCCCTCGAGCGGCGCCGCGTGCGCCTGCAGCAAGGCGACCACCTGCCCGGGCTGCCGCTCGTTGATGTCCAGCACCGCCTGCAGTAGGCACATGGGCTGGCCGTGCTCGCGTCCCAGCGTCCGCAGCGCCTGGACGTCCTTCGGAAAGCAGCTCCCGCCGAACCCGCAGCCGGGCACGAGGTAGGTGAGGATGTCCGGGCGCGCGCGCTCACCGCCCACGACTGGGTTCCAGCGCCGATCGAAGTGCACGCCGGCCAGGACCTGCTGTGCGTCGATGCCGCCGAGCGCGAAACAGAGGTTAGCCAGCTCGTTCACCGCCGAGATCTGGGTCGCCAGCAGGCAGTTGTTCGCGTACTTGATCATCTCGGCGGTGCGCGTGTTGACCGCGAGCTTGTCGCAGTCCCACGGTGCATACGCCTCCTGCAGCCGGCGGAGCGTGGCCGCGTCCTCGTGCCCGAGGACGATGCGGTCCGGGTTCATGAAATCCTCGATCGCGCTGCCCTCACGCAGGAACTCCGGGTTCATGCCCAGGCCGAACTGGCCGACCTGGAGACCGGCCGCGTGCTCGATCCATTCCCGCACCACCGTGTCCGTGGTCCCCGGGACCACCGTGCTCTTCACCACCACCGCACAGTATCGCTCCGCCCGCAGCCGGCTACCCACCTCGGTGGCCGCGTTCTCGACCGCGCGGAGGTCGATCTTGCCATTGGCCGACGGCGTTCCCACCGCGATGAGGACCAGATCGCTCTTCTCGACCACGTCGTCGAGCGAGGCCTGCGCGCGGAACCGCCGTTGCGCCAGGACGTCGCGCAGCAGCGAGGGAAGCCCGGCCTCGTGAATGTGCGCCCGACCGCGGTTGAGTTGCTCGACCACGTCCGCGCGCACGTCGACGCACACGACGTCGTGCCCCTTGGCGGCCAGACAGACGCCGGAAACCAGACCGACGTACCCGGAACCGACCACCGTGATCTGCATCGGGGTCACCCCGCCGCAGCCACCGGATGGTCCAGGTAGTAACGCCAGGTGCGCTCGAGCCCTTCCGGCAGGTCGATGGTTGGCCGGTACCCGAGCAGCTCCCGGGCCTTCGCGATCGACGGGCAACGCCGCTGTGGATTGTCGGTCGTGTAGTGCGGATCGTCGCTGCCTTGGAACACCACGCACAGAGGCTTGCCTGAGACCTGGATCACCAACTCAGCCAGCGCGTGCATCGAGATCTCCGGCGACTCGGTGCCGATGTTGAACGGCTCACCGCGGTGGTCGCTGAGTAGCGCGCGCAGGTAGCCCTTCATGGCGTCCGCGACGTAGCAGAAGGTCCGGGTGGCGCGGCCGTCCGACAGCAAGACGGGGTTGCGGTTATCGAGCACGTCCCGGAACAGATCCGGCAGCACGCGCCGGTCGCTGATCTTCAGACCCGGCCCGTAGTTGTTGAACGGCCGCACGATGGTGACCGGGACGTGATGGACCTGCCAGAAGTTCACGCACAGGGTCTCGGAGAAGCGCTTGGATTCGTCGTAGCAGGCACGTGGCCCGGTGCAACTCACGAATCCGCGGTAGGTCTCGGGAGTCGGGATGTTCGCCGGATCCGGATCGCCGTAGATCTCGCTGGTGGAGAAGCACAGGAAGCCTTCCACCGGCCGTGCCACCGCGTGCTCGAGAAGATGCCGGAGCCCCAACACGTTCGCGTCCATGGTCTCGATCGGGTGCTGCCGATAGTAGATCGGCGAAGCGATCGAGGCCGCGTGAACGATGAAGTCGACCTCCCCCAGGGAGGCGCGCTCGCACACGTCCCGCTGCTCCCAGACCAGGTCCGAGCGACCGCGCAGCGCCTCCATCCAGCCCGGCAGCCCTCGCGCGTAGCAGTCCCAGGCCATGAGGCGGCACCGGCTATCGACGAGTGCCGTCTCGTTCAGCCGCAGGAAGTAGTGGACGAACTGGCTACCCAGAAATCCCGCCGCACCGGTCAGCAGGACGGTCTTGCCGCGAAAACGCTGATTGAGCTCGCCTAGATCCTCGACTACCCGCTCAGCGTCGGCGACGAGGTGGCGGTCCATGCGGCCACTGTAGCAGTCACGTGCTACGATGCCAACGCAAACGCACTTGCCTGCAGGGGTTCCGCAGCATGCGGGGCGGAGGAATGCAGCCGGCATCCGCGATGAACGTCATCCCCAGCGAACTGCAACCATTTTTCGCAATCGACGCGTGCGCGACTCAATTTGTCAGGCATCGGGGCCTCAACGGGTTTGCCGACACTCCTCTCTGCCTATAACATGGTCTAAAGCACAGAGCGCTCTTGCCACCCGCTGCCTCCCATGTCCCCACCCCGCCGAGCATGACGCCCCTTTCTCCCCACGACACACAGACACTCCCGCCCGTCCCTGCGCACCTCCCGAAAGGCCGACGGATATGAAATGCCCCATCTGCGGCACGGCGACAGAGAAAATCGTCGACAACCTCCTCCACTGCGAGGACTGCAGTCTCACTTTCGATTCCACCAGAACGCAACCCGCATACTACGAGAATTGCCTCGGCTACACGCCCGCAATCTACAACACCTTCGGCGATCACCTCGACGTCGCCGCGACCATTGTCCCGCATCTTTCTCCCGAGCACCGCATACTCGACATCGGGTGCAGTGACGGGAGGCTTCTGCTCGAGCTTCGGAAGCGAGGCTTTCCCAACGTCACTGCGTACGAAGTGAACAAGGAATGCCAGAGGCACCTCCAGAGCCACGGCATCCCGCTGATGGCCAAGGGCCAGACCTTCGATTTCATCGTGCTTTCGCACGTGATAGAGCACGTCGACGACCTCGGACAGATCAAGTCGTTCGTGGATGAGGTGGCCACCGAACGCGCACTGCTCTACGTCGAGACCCCGAACCGGCGCGAGTACGCGCGCTATCCCAAGCACATCTACAGCAATCAAGAGCACATCAACAACTTCGACCTCTTCTCGATCCGCCGGCTGTTCAAGGACTGGTCGGTCGTCCACTTCGCGGAGAAGTCCGCCCACCTCCAGACCTATGCGGCGGTGTGGTGCCTGTTCTCGCGCCGCTCGCTTGAGGGCGACTATGGGAAGATATACTTCCGCGAGGTCGAGCGTCTGCTCGCGGAGGCCGGGGACGAGTTCGCGGTCTGGGGCGCCGGCGAGTTCGCGGTGCAGATCATCAACAAGTACCATCCGAAGGTGAAGCTGATCGTCGACACCTACAAGGCGGGTGGCACCATCTGCGGCTACCCCATCCACATGCCGGAAGCGTTGCTCAAGTACGACGGCACCCTGGCCGTCTTCTCCACCGCCAAGCAGGACGAGATACGTGGCGCCGCCATCAAGCTCGGATTCCGGGGCAAGATCGTCTTGTTCTAGGGAGAGCCCGTGGCCAACGACGACATTTTCGAGAAGCTCTTCATCTTCGAGATGGCCAACAATCACATGGGCGATCTCGAGCACGGGCTTGGCATCATTCGTGAGTTCGCCAAGGTCGCACGCAATTTCGATTTCCGGTTCGCCTTCAAGTTCCAATATCGCCAGCTCGACACCTTCATTCATCCGCAATACAAGGGCCGCAAAGACCTAACGTACGTCGCGCGGTTCGAAAGCACGAGGCTCAGCGAGGATCAGTTCCTGCGGCTGAAGCAGGAGGCCGAGCGGCTTGGATTCGTCACCGTGTGCACCGCGTTCGACGAGGCGTCGGTCGATCTCGTCGAGAAGCACGGGTACGACATCCTCAAGGTCGCAAGCTGCTCCTTCACCGACTGGCCGCTGCTCGAGCGGGTGGTGAACAGCCGGCTGCCCATCATGCTGTCCACCGCGGGCGCGGAGCTGCAGGACATCGACAGCGTGGTCGCGTTCTTCACCCACCGGGAGAAGCACTTCGCGCTCATGCACTGTGTCGGCGAGTACCCGACCGCCGGGCAACACCTCGAGCTCGGGCAGATCGACTTCCTCCACAGGAGATATCCCGAGGCCGTGGTCGGCTATTCCACCCACGAGGAGCCGGCGAACTTCGACGCGGTCAAGATCGCGATCGGAAAGGGCGCCTCCATCTTCGAACGGCACGTCGGCCTGAAGACCGAGCGCTACGACCTGAACGCCTATTCCTCGACCCCCGAGCAGGCCGAGCGGTGGCTGTCCGCCGCGCGCGAGGCGTTCATCATGTGCGGCGCCTGGGACAAGCGGCGCGAGGTGACTGAGCGCGAGCTCGCCGATCTCGACGGTCTCAAGCGCGGCGCTTTCGCGGCGCGAGACATCGCCGAAGGCGAGAAGATCCGGCCCGCCGACGCGTTCTTCGCCATCCCCAACGTGCCCGGGCAGCTACTCGCCAATCACTTCTCGAAGTACTCCGATTTCACCACGCGCACCCGCATACCCTCCGGCCAGCCTCTGCTGTCCGCCCAGGTCGACTACATGAACACGCGGGCGAAAGTATCCGTGATACTCGCCAGGCTCCGCCAGCTCGTGAAGGCGAGCAACATCGCTCTCCCGCTCAAGGTCGACCTCGAGATCTCACACCAGCACGGTATGGATCATTTCGAGCGGTACGGCGCGTCCATCATTAGCTGCATCAACCGGGAGTACTGCAAGAAGATCGTCATCATGCTTCCCGGCCAGGAGAATCCCACTCACCACCACAAGAAGAAGGAGGAGACCTTCCACATCCTCCACGGGAGTCTCTACATCAAGATCGACGGCAAGGAGACGCAGTACCGGAAGGGCGAGTTGGCGGTCGTGGAGAGGGGGCAGCCGCACAGCTTCCGGTCCGATACCGGCGCCATCTTCGAGGAGGTCTCGACCACCCACTTCACCGACGATTCCTTCTACGCCGACGCGTCGATCATGGAGAACCCGAACCGCAAGACCTGGCTGACGGTCTGGTCCGATCGCCTGTACGACGCGTCCAGAAAGGAGCGTGGTCGGTGAAGACGATCATTTGGGACGTCGACGATACGCTGAACGACCTGATGCGGGCGTGGAGCCGTGGAAGGATCCGCTACCGGCTTATCACCGAGAATCCCCCCCATCGGCTGCTGGGCATGTCGAAGGACCAGTACCTGACGTCGTACGATCGTTTCCGGCTCTCAGGTGCGTACCGCAGGCTCGCGCCGCTTCCCGAGGCGCTGCGCTGGTTCAGAAAACACGGACACCGATACCGGCACGTCGCACTGAGCGCCGTGCCGCGAAAGGCGGCGCATGTCTCCTCGGAATGGGTGTTCAGGAACTTCGGCGAATGGATCGACACCTTCGCCTTCGTGCCGTCCTATCGGAAGGGCGAGCGGGGGAGCACAGCCAGGCGATCGAAGCATGAATTCGTCAGGCAATTCGGGCTGCGCGGGATCTACGTGGACGACAATGCCGACGCCATCGCCCAGTTGAGGACGCTCGGATTGAAGTGTGTGCTGGTGCCGAGACCGTGGAATGGGGGCGCCGGCAGCTTGCAAGAGGCGTTCGAGAAGATAGGATGACCGATGCTCATGACGGCACTCGAGGAGCCCCGATGACGTCCGCGAATGGAATCAAGGCTGTGGTCCTGGCGGGAGGAAAGGGCTCGCGACTGAGCGAGGAGACGGTCTCAAAACCAAAGCCGATGGTCGAGGTGGGCGGCCGGCCGCTGCTCTGGCATGTCATGAAGATCTACTCCCACTATGGCATCCGCGACTTCATCGTGTGCCTTGGGTTCATGGGCCACAAGATCAAGGAGTATTTCTTCCACTACAGCCTCTTCAATGCGGACGTGACCATCGATACGCGGGGCGGGATGACCGTGCACCACAGCCAGGCGGAGGACTGGCGCGTGACCCTGGTCGACACCGGCGAGGAGACCCTGACCGGCGGACGCCTGAAGCGCATCCGCAAGTACCTGGGCGACGATCCGGTCTTTTGTCTCACCTACGGCGACGGGGTGGCCGACGTGGACATCACCGAGACGATCGCGTTCCACCGGCGGCACGGCAAGCTGGCGACGGTGACCGCGGTGCGGCCCATGGCCCGCTTCGGGTCGCTGGACATGGGCGAGGACGGGCACGTGCGGCGGTTCGACGAGAAACCGCCGGGCGAAGGCGGCTGCATCAACGGCGGCTTCTTCGTCCTGTCCCCCAAAGTCATCGACTACATCGAGGGCGACGCCACCCTGTGGGAGAGACAGCCGCTCGAGACCCTGGCGCGCGAGGGGCAACTGATGGCCTTCGTCCACCAGGGGTTCTGGCAACCGATCGACACCTTGCGTGACCGCAACCGCCTGGAGGAGCTGTGGGCGGGCGGCAAGCCACCCTGGAAAGTCTGGCGGTAGGCGAGGGAGACGGAAGTCCGGCGAGCGGAGCGGCATGCGGATCCTGACCACCGGCAACATGGGCTACATTGGGCCCGCACTAGTGGCCGAGCTCCGATCGCGCAATCCGCGCCCCGAGATCGTCGGCCTCGACAGCGGACTGTTCGCCCATTGCCCGCTCGACACGGCCGGATCCAGATGAACCCGACGTCTTCGCCCACCTCGCACTTGCTTCTCCCACCCTCACTCGCGGGGGCGTTGCGCGCCAGCGATCTCGGGGTGGTGGTGACCGGGGCCGGTGGCTGGCTCGGACAGGCGGCGGTCGAGATGCTCGCGGGGGCGTTCGGCGAGAGCGCCGGCAGGCGGCTCGCCCTCTTCTCCTCGATCGATCGGATGCATCGGCTGCGCTCGGGCGATACCCTTCCCTGCCGGCGCTTGGCGAGCATCGCCGAGTTGCCGCGCCGCCCGTGGCTGTTCTTCCACTTCGCCTACGTGACTCGCGATCGGCTCGGCGAATTCGGCCTGGCTGAGTACGTTCGCCTGAACCGCTCGATTGCCGGCGAAGTGATCGCGGCTGCTCGGCGGGTGAGCGCGGCGGGGCTCTTCGTGCCTTCCTCGGGCGCGGTGTATCGCCGCAACCGAGAGCTCGAGTCGAACCTGGAATCCAACCCGTACGGCGCGCTCAAGCTCGAGGACGAGCGGGCCTTCGCGGGGCTTGCCCAGCAGCTCGGCTGCCGCGCGGTACTCCCACGCGTCTTCAACCTGTCGGGTCCGTTTATCAACAAGCTGCGCTCGTACGCGCTCTCCTCTCTTATCCTCGCCGCGCAGCGCGGCCAGCCGTTGGTCATACGCGCCGCGCATCGCGTGATACGCTCGTACGTCCACGTCGCGGACCTCGTGAGCCTCGCGCTGGCACTCCTGCTCGATAGCGGCAACGAGCCGATCGTCCGATTCGATACCGCGGGAGATCGCGCGGTCGAGATTGCCGAGCTGGCCGACTGCATCCTGGCTGCGCTGGGGGCCAAGCTCCCGATCGAACGCCCGCCCCTCGACGCCGACCGCAGCACGGACGACATCTATGTCGGCGAGAGTGGACCGATGCAGGCCCTGGTGATGCGCTACCGTATCGACATCCTCCCCCTCGTTACCCAGATCCGCGACACGGCGCTGTACCTCGCCTCGCTGGCCGGCACGAAGGAGGTCACGTGACCAACGACCAGGCGAGGAGCCTCTGCCCGCCGCCGCGCAACCCCTACTACATCCTGGCGCCGCGCTACATGCGGACCTCGGCGGGCATGCGTGCGTTTCACTTGCTCTGTCACAGCCTCAATCTGGAGGGTCAGGTCGCCTACCTGGTGCTCACCAGCTATTCGGCGGCGCCCGTTTGTCCCGACCTGATAACGCCCTTGCTCACCCCGGCCATCGTCCGCTACCACTACGAAAAGGGGCTCACCCCGATTGTCGTCTACTGGGAGGCGGTCCACGGCAATCCGCTTCGTGCCGATTGCGTGGTTCGCTACGTGCTCAACTTCCCCGGATTGCTCGGCGGCGCCACCTCGTACGACCCGTCGGAGCTTCTCTACGGTTACTCGGGGGTCCTGGCCGAGGCGGTGGGTGCGCCCGAAAACGTCCTGCTGGTGCCGACCGTGGACCCGTCCGTCTTTCACCCCGGCCCAGGCGACCAGAAACGAAGTGGCACCTGCTTCTACGCCGCCAAACACAAGATCGTACTCGGGGGAAGCCTCTCGGACGAGGTGCGCGGCAGCGTCGAGATCACCTTGGACTATCCGGCGACGCAGGCGGAGATCGCCGATCTATTCCGGCGCAGCGAGATCTTCTACTGCTACGAGAACACGGCGCTTGCGCTGGAGGCGATGCTGTGCGGGTGTCCCGCCGTCTGCATACCCAACCCGCACTTGACCGAGGTGATCGCGCTGCGGGAGTTGGGTCGCGATGGGTGCGCTTGGGGGACCGATCCCGCCGAGATTGCCCGCGCCAGGGCCACGGTACATCGGGTGCGCGAGAGATACCTGCGCATTTGCGATGAGTACTGGCACCAGCTCGATCGCTTCGTCCAGGTTACGCAGGACCGGGTGCGGCCGCTCAGTTATCGATGCCCGGTTCGACTTCCGCCCCATCCGATGCGGCTGATCTTGAATGGGCTCGACCTCGCCATGGGTGGCTGGGATACCTTCCGCCGCCTCGCACGGCCGGCGTACTGGCAGGTCAAACGCCAGATGAAACGGCTGAGAGGCTGAACCCCAGTGGCTGTGATTGTGCCCTCTTCGGGCAGAGAGGCAGAGCCGTGAAGCTTTCGGACTACGTCTGGGATCGTGTCGCCGCCGAGGGCGTCGAGCACGTCTTCATGCTCCCCGGTGGCGGTTGCATGCACCTCGTCGACTCGCTCGGGCGCCATCCACGCATCACCTTCGTCTCGAACCTGCACGAGCAGGGCGTCGCGATCGCGGTGGACGCCTACGCCCAAGTCCGCGGCTTCGGCGCCGGACTGGTCACCACCGGCCCAGGCGGCACCAACGCGCTCACCGGCGTCGCCGGTGCATGGCTGGACTCGACCCCTTGCATCTTCGTGTCGGGCCAGGTGAAACGGGCCGACCGCAGGCGCGATTCCGGCGTACGGCAGCTCGGGTTCCAGGAGATCGACATCGTCGCGATGGCGGGGCCCATCACGAAGTACGCCGTCACCGTCGAGGATCCGCTCAGCGTGGGGTGGCACCTCGACCAGGCGATCCACCTGGCGCGCTCCGGCCGGCCGGGCCCGGTGTGGATCGATATCCCGCTCGATGTACAGGCGATCGACATCGACCCCGCAGCGCTCGCCCGCTGGACGCCAGCCGCGGTCATACCCCCGTCGATCGAGCAACCGGTGCGCCAGATGCTGGCGTCGCTCGCCACCGCGCAGCGCCCCGCAATCCTGCTCGGCAACGGCGTCCGCCTTGCCGGCGCCCTGCCCGCCGCCCTACAGCTCGTCGAGCGCCTCGGCATCCCGGTGCTCACGACCTGGAAGGCGGCCGACTTCCTGCCCGAGGAGCACCCGCTCTTCGCGGGCCGTCCCGGCGCCGCCGGCCAGCGGGCCGCCAACTTCACCCAGCAGAACGCCGACTGGCTGCTCGTCATCGGCGCGCGCCTCGACCACGGACAGGTCGCGTACCGGCCCGAGCTCTTCGCGCGGGCGGCGCGCAAGTACGTGGTGGACGTGGATCCCGCGGAGTTGCGAAAGCTCTCCGCGATGAAGCTGGAGCTCGCGGTCACCGCCGATGCCGGCGCGTTCGTGTGCGCGCTGCTCGACGCGCTGCCGATGCGCCCGGCGCCGGCGGTCGCACCCTGGCTGGGGCAGGTGCAGCAGTGGAAGCAGCACTACCCCGTGATCCTGCCCGCGTACTGGGAGGAACAGGGCCACGTCAACGCCTACGCGCTGATCGATGCCTTGTCGGGCCAACTCGGGCGCGATGACCTGCTGGTCCCCGGCTCGTCCGGGCAGTGTAGCGAGCTCACGCACCAGGCGGTCAAGATCCGGCCCGGTGTCCGCATGCTCAACAGCGAGGGGCTCGGCCCGATGGGCTTCGGAGTCCCCGCCGCCCTGGGCGCGTGTGTGGCCGCAGGCGTGCGGCGCACCATCTGCGTCGACGGCGACGGCGGATTCCAGATGAATGCGCAGGAGCTGGAGGTGGTCCGCCGTCTCGCCCTGCCGATCAAGTACTTCGTCCTCGATAACCAGGGCTACGGCTCCATCCGCACCACGCAGCGCAGCTACTTCCAGCGCCTGGTCGGCAGCGACGCGAGCTCCGGCCTCACCCTACCCGACGCCTGCGCGCTCGCCTCCGCCTACGGCATCTCCACCGCACGCTTGGAGTCGAACGACGATTTGCGGACCAAGCTGCCGGAGCTCCTGGCGGCGCCCGGGCCCCTGGTCTGCTCGGTGCGCGTGAACCCTGACCAGCAGACCCTGCCGCGCGCTGTCTCCTTCCGGCGCCCGGACGGGAGCATGGCGACCAAGCCGATGGAGGACCTCTACCCGTTCCTGGATCGCGATGAGCTGCGCGCGAGCCTCTTCATCCCGGAGGTGGAGTAACCTCAGGCGGCGAGCCGCGGGACACGGCCGACGGCGGAACCCCCGACGCGAGCGCGCCGCGTGCCGAAGCCGACGTGACACGGGTCCGTCCGCGGCTCGTATGGTTGCTCACCGCCGGCACCATCGCCCTGGCCGCCTGCATCGTGATCGAGATCGTCACTAGTACGGGCTCACCGCGAAGCACGCGCAGGCCGCCGGCGCTGCCCCCTTCGTGCTCATCGACGTGCTCAAGGCGCACGGCGTACCCTCCTGGTGGTTCTCCAACCACAACCGGTTTGGCCTCTGGGACAATCCGGTCGCGGACCTCGGCATGCGCGCGGACCACACGAAATTCTACCGCACATCGGTGGAAACTGGGTTCGCCACCGTGTCGTACCGGCATCTACCGCCGCAGCCAGGTCTTCCTCATACCGATGGCGTCGGCGTACTCCTGGGGCACGTACGACTGCTGCGACAGACCCGACTACCATTGAGGTTCTGAGGCAGCGCCGTCACGCAAGACGCGTGCGAATTCGTCGAAGATGTCGTCGAGGCTGCGCGTGATGGTCCAGTTGGGATAGTGAGCCTTGAGCTTGCGCAGGTCGGAGTAGTAGCAGATGTGGTCGCCTATCCGGTTGGTCTCCGAGTAGGTCCAATCGAGCTTCTTGCCAGTGAGCTGCTCAACACGATCCAAACATTCCAGGATGGACACGCTGTTCGCCTTGCCGCCGCCCAGGTTGTAGACCTCGCCTGGCCGAGGAGCCAGGATGAATTCCTCCATGGCACGGACCACGTCGTGGCAGTGGATCTGGTCGCGCACCTGCTTACCCTTGTAGCCGTTCACGGTGTAGCGTCGGCCTTCGCCCAGGGCCTTGAAGAAGTAGGCAAGAAAGCCGTGCAGCTCGGCGCTGGAGTGGCGGGTGCCCGTCAGACAGCCGCCGCGGAACACCCCGGTCTTCATGCCGAAGTAGCGGCCGTACTCCTGACAGACGATGTCCGCCGCCAGCTTGCTCGCGCCGAACAGGCTGTGCAGAGATTGATCGATAGTGAAGGTCTCGGGAATCCCGTGCTGCCACTCGGGCCCGGCATAGTCCCAGCGTTTGTCCGATTCGGCCAGCGGCAGTCGATTGGGCGCGTCGCCATAGACCTTGTTGGTGCTCATGAAGACGAACGGAGCCTCGGGCACATGGCGGCGCACCGCCTCCAGCAGGTTGAGCGTGCCCACCGCGTTGGTGTCGAAGTCGTCAAACGGCATGCGCGCCGCAAGATCGTGCGAGGGCTGGGCCGCGCAGTGAACCACGGCCTCCGGGCGGATCTCCTCGACGGCGGACAGCACCTCCGGACGATTTCGGATGTCGATATCGCGGCAGACGAAACCGGCCACCTGGTGCTCCAGCCACGTGCGCACCCAGGTCGTATCACCGTCCGCGCCGAAGAAGTGCCGACGCAGATTGTTGTCGAGGCCGACCACCCGGTGGCCCCTTCCGGCGAAATGCACCACGGCTTCGCTGCCGATGAGTCCGCTGCTGCCGGTCACCAAGACTTTCATGCTGCGCGCTCCTTGGGCCATCATAGACGGAGACGTCGCGGACCGCGAACTGCAGAACGCACCACGCGGGTTTGGCCTTGCCGCCGTGGTTTTTCGAGTTCAGGCTGATTCCCCGTGCCCGAGGCGTCTCCGTCGCTCCCCCGCATCACCGTCCTGCTGGCCAACGCCCCCACGCGCATTCCGGCCGGCAAAGGCCGGGAGCGTTTTTTCGTGAAGGCGGGCAGCCGGTGGCCTTTTTCCATCGAGAAGGCGGTGGACGAGCCATGCCGTTACGTCCCGTTTCCCTTCGGGCTCGCGTACCTGGCGGCGCTGCTCGAACGCGACGGCGTCGATGTGGCAGTCTACGACGGGGTCGCGCTCAACACCTCGGCCGAAGTGCTGTTGGACTACGCCGTCCGGAGCCGGCCGCAGGTCGTGTTCATGGAGACCACGACCCCGACCGTGGATCACGATCTGGCGCTGTGCCGCGAGATCAAGACTCGCACGGGCGCGCTCATCGCTCTGGGCGGAGCGCACGCCACCACCTTTGCGGAATCCATCCTGCGTGAGCATTCCCAGATCGACTGGATCCTGGCCGGCGAGTACGAGCTGAACGCACGCGATGCCATCAAGGCCTGGTGTCAAGGCGAGCCTTTGCTCGATGGCGTGGCCGGCCTGGTGCGGGCTCAGGCCCTGGCGGACGGCTCAAGGCGAATCGTCTCGGGACCGCCGGGTGCGCCCATCGAACCGCTCGACCTTCTGCCCATGCCGGCCCGCCACCTCTTCCCCACGGCCGAGGCGCCTTCGCTCTGGCCCTATTGGGACGGCTTCTGCCGGCACCGGCCCGCGGTCCAGATGCACGCGAGCCGCGGCTGCCCGTTCCACTGCACCTTCTGTCTGTGGGTGAGCGTGATGTACCGGAACAGCCCGTACCGGATGTTCCCGGCCAAGCGCGTGGTGGACGAAATGGAACACGTGGTGCGCGAGCACGGCGCGCGGGAGATCTATTTCGACGACGACATCTTCACCGCCCGCGAGGCGCACGTGCTGGCCATCTGCCAGGAGATCGCGGCGCGCAAGCTGCGCGTCCCCTGGTCGGTGATGGGCGACGCCATGGCGGTCACCGAGCGCGCCATCGAGGAGATGGCCCGCGCCGGATGCATCGGCATGAAGCTGGGCATCGAGAGCGCGAACAGCCGGGTGCTGGAGCAGGCGAGAAAGCCGGT
>PMBY01000486.1:0-2789 GCA_003153875.1 Myxococcales bacterium
GCCCACCATGTGCCCCGACGGGGTGATCACGTCGGCGGTGCGGCCGACGAACCAGAAGTAGCCAGCCGCGTCCCGCACCGCCATGTCGCCCGAGTCGTAGTATTCGCCGTGGAACCTGCTGGCGTAGACATCGGGGCGGTTGAGGTATTGGGCGAACATGGAGGGCCAGCCGCGGCGCAGGCACAATCGACCCTGCTGTCCAGCCGGCAGGGAGTGGCCTGCGTTGTCCAGGATGACCGCCTCGACGCCGTCCACCACCTTGCCCATGGAACCAGGGCGCACCNNTTGGCGATCATGATCGCGCCGGTCTCGGTCTGGAACCAGGTGTCGTGGATTTCCTTGCCCAGGGTCCGGCGAGCCCAGAAGGTGATCTCGGGGTTGAGCGGCTCGCCCACGCTGGCCGCACAGCGCAGGGCTTCGAGGCGCCGACCCGTGTATAACGACGCCTCTTCACGCATGAGCATGCGCAGGGCAGTCGGGGCCGTGTACCAGACGTTGACCCGTTCTTGCTCGAGGATCGTCATCCACGCGCCGGCGTCGAAGCTGCCGCCGTAGTGCACCTGCGTGGCGCCCACGGCCCACGGCCCGATGATCCCATAGGACGTCCCCGTCACCCAGCCCGCGTCGGCCGTGCACCAGAAGATGTCGCTCGGTCCCACGCCCAGGACATCGCGGGTCGTCCTCACGATACTGGGCAAGGCCCCGTGCACGTGCAGCACGCCCTTGGGCTTTCCCGTCGAGCCAGAGGTGTAGTGCAGGAGCGACGGCGTTTCCGGGGAAGTGGGCGACACCACGAAATCGGCCGAGGCCTCGCGCATGAGGCGGCGATAGCTGAGGATGTCGGGGGACAGGTGGTCGTCCGCATCCACCAGCAGGACGTGGCGCAGGTCGGGCAGCCGGTCGCGAATGCGGTGAACCTTCTTGAGCAAGCTCTGCTTGGTCAGCAGAACACACGCGTGTGCATCGCCCAGCCGGTCCAAGAGCGCTTCGTCGCCAAAGTTGGCGAACAAGGGGCCCATCACGGCGCGGGCTTTCAGGCCACCCAGAAAGGCGATGAACACCTCGGGCAGCTTGGGCAGCATGATAAAGACGCGCGCGCCCGGTGCCACGCCCAGCTTGGTCAGCACGGCCGCAAACCGGGTGCTTTCGACGGCGAGTTGTCCGAAGGTGAAATCGATCCGCTCGCCATCTGAACCCAGCCAGCGCACGGCCACCGCAGACTCGCGTCCTAGCCGGCACTGCAGGTCGGTACAGGCGAAGCCAATATTGTCTTCGAGGCGGGCGGAAGTACTCACGGGGCTCGTGTTTTAGACGTGAAAGCTAGACGGTTTCTTCTTTCTTGCGAACAGTTCGTCTGCCCGAGTGGCTCACACTGCTGTCGCTAGAAAATCGCGCCAAGGTTACCGCCGATGGCAAAGCCAGCCTGGTAGCCCACGTAGGGGACAATCGTGTACAGAATCTTGTCGCTCCTGATGGCCATGTTGGCGCGGAAGAGCACGCGCGCCTTGTGCTGGTAGTCGGTGGTCTCGCCCTGAGTGAAAACCGCGGCATTGGCGCCGGCCGCAGCGCTATGCCAGGTGGTGGCTTGCAGGTCGTACGCGAGGAATAGCTCTGGAATGCCGGCGAAGGTGTTGGTGAAGTCCATGCGCCTGAAGAGGGAACCGCCCAGCAGCATGCCCCATCCATCGGGATTGGGCTCCAAACCGTTGCCCACGAACATTCGCTTTTCAAACGCGAAAGTGCCCGACACCGACACTGGCAGCGGGCCATCCGCGGCGCGGAGCAAGTAGATGTTTGCAAACGGCATCACCCCGATGGCTGAGAGCTTGCTCGCGTCCCCATTGTTGTAGCCATACCAGGTGAGGTCGAGTCCCAGGTCGAACATGCCCCGGTAGGTGTAGCTGGGGACGACGGACGCACTCCACCCGGTCCCTATGGCAGCGCCACCGACTGCGGCGCTGACGCCGCGATCCCCTTTTTCGAGGAAGATACCCTGGGCGTGCGCCGTTGCGGCGGTCAGGGTGAGGGCAAGGAAGCAGAGGCCGAGAGTCTTTCGCATCGTGGGTTCCTCCAACGCGGACGTCATATTTGCACGGCTGGGCGTGGGCTCCAAGCCCTGATGTGGTCCCTCCCACCTTAGCCAAGGCCGAAGGCTCGCTGTGACAGCGTGACGCGGCATGTGCCGTGACCCCCTGCCGCTTCGATCTGCTACTGTTGAATATGGAAAGGACGGACGCGAGGCCGCACATGTCTGCCGGTCGCAAACGGGTGCCGCTCTACATTGTGCCGCCTGGGCGTTCGGGCCCAGACGCAGACGATGCCGACCTGGCCCGGGCGCTCATGGCGGGCGAGCCATGGGCCCACGCTGCAACCTGGAACCGATTCGCGCCTCTGGTCTTCAACATGGCCAGCCGCTCTCTGGGCAGCCAGGACGACGCCGAGGACATCACGCAGGAGGTGTTCTATCGGCTGTTCGCCCGCGTGAAGACCCTCTGCAAGCCCGAGTCCCTGCGCAGCTTCATCGTTTCCTTTGCAATCCGAATCCTGAAGTGGGACCTCCGCCGCAAGCGAGCCGGCCGCTGGCTCGCCCTCTTCGAACCCAAAGAGCTGCCCGATACCCCATCCGGCGAGGCCGATCCCGAAGCCCGGGACATCCTTCGTCGTTTCTACAAGATCCTGGACGCGCTTGGGACGCGCGAGCGTCTGGTTTTTTCGCTGCGTCACCTGGAGTCGATGACGTTTGCAGAGATCGCCGCGGCCATGGAGATCTCATTGTCGACGGTCAAGCG
>PMBY01000486.1:2794-9953 GCA_003153875.1 Myxococcales bacterium
GCGCAGAGCGAGAGCGGGCTCGACCTGGTGAGGGCGCGGCTTGCGGCGCACCAGCGCCAGCGGGTCCGCCTGTTCAGACTGTCATTCGCAGGCGTGGGCGTGGGCGCGGCTGCTTGTGCCCTGTTGTGGGTTTTCTCGGGCGCGCGAATGGCGGCGCCGCAGACGACCCGCCTGGCCTACCAGGTCGAAGGGGGTGAGATCGTCGACGGAGGATACCTGCGCTCGTTGGGCAGCGCGGGCGTGAGGCTGCGATTCGCCGAGGGGAGCGAACTGGAGTTTCTCGCTGGCGCGCGCGGCCGCCTGCGCTCGGTCGACGCCAACGGCGCTCGCTTCGCCATCGAGCGGGGCACGGCATCGGTCAAGGTGGCCCACCGTCCAGGCGCGCACTGGCTGGTCGACGCCGGACCCTTCCTCATCACGGTGAAAGGAACGACCTTCACCGTCGCCTGGGATGCCAGGGGCGAGCAGCTCGATCTGCGCATGGAGCAAGGAATGGTTTCGGTCACCGGGCCGCTTTCCGAGGGCGCCATCACCGTGGGCGCGGGCCAGCGCCTGGCCATCAACCTCCCCAAGCGCGAAGTGGTCTTGCGAGAGATGGACGGCGCTGCGGTTCTGCCTGCTGGCAGTGCCGCGGTTTCGCCCGAGCCCGAGATGGGGCTGGGCAAGCCAGGTCTTGACAGCGACCGTGGGGACAGCGCTGGTGATGGGGCGGGCCAGAAACCAGGTGTCCGCTCGCACGGCGCCGTTGCCTGGCCTCGCAGTTGGACTGCGGCCCTGGTGGCGGGCGATCTGGATTCGATCCTCAGGGACGTGGAACGGCGCGGACTGGATCGTTGCCTGGCTGAAGCCTCGGGCGAGGATCTGTCAGCCCTGGCCGATGCGGCTCGCTACCGGAGGCGGGACAGCATTGCCACGCAGGCGCTGTTGACCCAACGCGGTCGCTTCCCGGGCTCGGCGCGGGCGCGCGACGCCGCCTTTCTCCTTGGGCGTCTGGAAGAGATGCGCGATGGCAGCGGGCGCAAGGCTCTCTCCTGGTACGAACGCTATCTTGAAGAGGCTCCTTCCGGGGCCTATGCTGGAGAGGCGCTGGGGCGAAAAATGATCGTGACGCAAGAATTGATGGGAGTTGCTGCGGCCCAGACGGTCGCCGACGATTACCTGCGGCGCTTTCCCGCCGGAACCTACTCCGGCGCAGCGAGGGCGCTTCGCCGAAGGCCGTGAACGCGATCGTCTTGAGGCGACTATGGGCTGCAGGCCTGGCGCTGGTCGCGACCCTGGCAGCGCAGGCGGGCTGGGCCGCGACCGTCATCCTGGTGCGACCGGCGAATCCCAAGGCGGTCACGGCCGAGGCGTTGGTGCGCATGCACGGCGAGTTGGTGTCAGCGGGGTTTGACGTGCAGATCGCAGCCAGCACACCCGGGGCTGACCCACGCGCATCGTTGGAACAGACGGCGAGCGGGAACAACGTCGACGCGGTNNATTCCCAACCAGCCCGAATCCAATCGGGCGGCGGAGATCCTGGCCATTCGGGCGATCGAACTTCTGCGGGCCAGCCTGCTGGAAATCGCCATGGCCGGCAGCGGGGAGCCCGTTGCTGCGCCCAAGCCGCCGCCCGTGGCAGTGACCCGCTTCGTGGACCGAGCGCTCGATGCCCGTCGAGACTCGCGCTGGGCGATCGAAGTCGGCGGCAGCGGGGTCGCCAGCTTCGACGGCGTGGGACCGGCGCTGCTTCCCATTGTCCGGCTCAACTTGGCGCTGGGTTCCTACGTCCTCATGCGGGCTACTGCGGCCGGGCTGGGCACCCGAGCACGCGTCCAAGCCCAATCGGGATGGGCCGATCTGGCGGAACAGTTTGGGCTGATCGAGGCCGGGGTCCGCTTGCGGCCGCGCCGGCGCTTGCAGCCGTTCTTCTCCTTGGGTGCAGGCGCGCAGCACACCTCTGCCGAAGGCCGGCCATCATCGAAATATTCGAGCAACTACCAAGGGCAGACCGCGGGGCGCTGGGCCTTTCTCGCTGACGCGGGTGCTGGGCTTCACTTGTCCCTGGTTCACCATTTCGCGGTGGCGCTCGAAGTCCACGCGCAACTGGCCCAGCCCTATCCAGTGGTCCGGTTTCTTGGTGCCCAGGTCGCGACCACGGGGCGCCCAGACCTGCTGCCCAGCCTAACCCTGATTGCATGGCTATGACGATGGCATCACACCGAGCATTCGTTCTACTGGCATTGCTGCTGGCTGGTTGTTCACAAGGACGACTCGATGTCGTGGGCCTGGCGCCCAACAGTCTTAGACAGGACATGGTCGCGTATTGGCCTTGCGACGACGCCACGGCCACCACACTCCCGGATCATTCGGGCTACGGCAATGACGGCACCGTCCTTGGAGCCACGCCAACCCCCGGCCACTTTGGCAATGCACTCCATTTTGAGTCGGGAAACTCGGTAGTCGTGGGGCAGCACTTCTCCCAGTCGACTCCCAGTTGGAGCGTGGCGCTCTGGGTGCGCCCTGGCGCGTGGGCATCTTCCCCTCCTGCCGGCGGCAGCGGTACTGAACCAGACACCAACGTTACCCTCATCAGCACCGAAGTCACCGGTCAAGGCGGCTGGGAAATGAACATCCTATTCCCTGGATCGGGAAAAGACCCGAAGGGATGGAGATACAACTTCGCGTATCCCAATCCGGCCGACGCAGGACCCTGGTGGTTCTACCAATGGGCAGAGGCCGACGTTGTCGACGTTGACGTATGGACACATCTCGTGGCTGTGGTGGACAGCGCTGCGAAGAAGATTCTGTTCTACAAGAACGGCGGTCTCTCCCAGAACACGGAGCAGGTGAGTCCGATCACGAGCACCATCCGGGCGGGAAGTGAAGCCCTCTACTTGGGCCGCTGGTCGGGAGTCGGGCGGTACTTTGTTGGGGATCTGGACGATATCGTGATCTACGGACGTGCGCTCACGGCAGCCGAGGTCGCCTCGCTCTACACGCAGCCCGCTCCATCGGTCCCGCGCTGAAACGCCTCCGGCAGGATTCGCTCGGCTCCGGGCGCGAGGGCCGTTCTTCAATGGACGGAACTTCTTCGATGCGTCAAGTCGCGCTGCACGAGCCATTCGCGCTGCGGAAGCTTCCACATCTATGCTACTTGCGGGTTAGTGTAGGCAGTCAATACCCGTTTCAGCCTGGAAGGCTCAAAGCACAGGAGCGAATCATGCGAACTCTCACACCTCATCTTTCCAAGTTATGCGCCAGTGCAGCCTGTGGACTTTCTTTCGTGTTCTTGGCCTTCGGATGCTCGCTGGGCAGCCCCAACAACACAGGATCCACCGGTGGAAAGTCGAGCTCGGGTGGCGCGGCGGCCGGAAATCCCGTGCAAGGCGGATCCATCGCCACGGGTGGCAACGTTAGCCCTGGCGGAACGACTGCCGTTGGTGGAAGTTCCGCCCAGGCTGGTTCGCCCGCCACAGGAGGAGTGAACCAGGGTGGTTCCTCCAATGTCGCCAGTTCCCCCATGGCGGGATCGAGTCAGGCCGGTTCGCCCAATACCGGTGGCTCGGTCACGGGCGGATCGATCCAAGCTGGTTCGCCCAATACCGGCGGCGCCGCAACAGGTGGAGTGATTCCAGGTGGTACACGTGCCAGCGGCGGCTCCCCGATCGGGGGAACGAGCCAGGGTGGTTCGTCCAATACCGGCGGCGCCGCAACCGGTGGAGTGATTCAAGGTGGTACGCGTGCGAGCGGGGGGTCCGCGACAGGTGGAGCGGCCTCGGGAGGCGCGGCTACCGGTGGCAGCACAAGTGCTGGCGGCAGCGTGAACACCGGCGGAACCTCCGGGACGGCTGGCAGCACTGCCTCGGCAACGGCATTGAGCTGCACGGATCCGGTCTACGGCACTGTGTCGATTCCGGCGATCAACGTCATCTCGGACTTCGAAACGAGTTCGCTTTATCAGTACGTGCAAGACGGACGCGGCGCCGGCGCGCAGCCTTGGTACGCGTACGCTGTGGACGATGTCAATGACCAGTACAACATGACGCAAACGCCAAGCATCGTGAATCCCCAGAACGCCGCGAATCACTTCGCAGTCGATACGACCCAGCATGGACCTTGCAGCAGCAAGGGTTCGCTTCGAGTTTCTTCACCCGGCAAGGCCGGTACGGGTTCCTACGCTGGCTTTGGCATCGACTTCATGGCCAGAACCGCGGGCACCAAGAAGAAGCTGGCCTACAATGCCTCCAAGTACACGGGTGTTGGCTTCTGGGCCAAGTGCAATGCCGATCTTCAGTTCGCCTTCACCAAGACGGTCGATGCCGTGCAGGACGCCGACATAGACTCATCCATCGTCGCAAGCCCGTGCAGCTACTCGGCCAACACCTGCAATCAGTACGGGGTCAAGAACGCCGTCATCACGAAGAATTGGACCTACTACAAGCTCTACTTCACCGAAGTGTTGCAGGATCCCAATGGGACGACATTTGGCACTGGTGTTGACAAGACCAAGCTGATGGCATTCCAGATCCACGTGAATCCCTTGAGCCCGCGCACCGGTTCTCCAGCCGCCAACGCCTTTGACTGCAACATCGATGATGTCCATTTCTTGACCGAGCCAGCCCCAACCACTCCCGCCGCGACCGTCGCGTGGACGACCACGGGCAACCAGATCAAGCGCAACGGTGCGGCCTACAAGATTCGTGGGCTCGTGCGCCCGTCGATGGAATGGGACTGCGCGGGATTTGGGATTACGCGCGAAGACATCCAGCGGATAAAGACCTGGAAAGCCAATGCGGTCCGCTTGGCAATCATGGACAAGCTTTGGAGTGGCGCCGCGACCGGAGCCGCAACTTGCAACGGAGCTGCCTATCAACGCGAGGTCAAGCGGGTCATCAATTGGATTCTACAAGCCGGGATGGACGTCATCTTCGACCTTCACTATGTCTCGGGGGGAACGGCATTCGACACCTCCGGCGTGCCCACCGCGGCGCACACTACCTTCTGGACCTCGATTGCGTCGGATCCATTCTTCCAAGATGGAAGAATCATTTATGAACTCTACAACGAGCCAACCCAGGATTCTGCTGGCCTGAAGACCTGGATGCAGAATACGGTTACCGCCATCCGCGGCAAGGGAGCGAATAATCTAATTCTCGTTAGCGGCACGGACTGGACGTACAACATTTCCTACTACGTGGCCAACCCAGTCACCGGAGGTGCGATTGCTTATGTAACCCATCCCTACGCGTTCAAGGACTCGAATAGCGCCACCGCGTACCTTACGCCGGCCGCGACCCTTCCGGTCATTGCCACGGAATTCGGCACCGCGAACATATCGAGTAACTACGTCGCGCCCACCAGCTGCGACGCCTCAATCTACTCGAACTACATCACCAAGTTCGAGGGGGCCGGCATGAGCTGGACGTCATGGGCTTGGATTGTGGACGAGTGGGGCTGTGGATTCCCGCAGATCATAGCGGACTACAGCGGGACGCCAAACGCGATAGGAGTTCCTGTGCAGACTCAGCTCAAGGCGCTGAATCCCTAATCTCGGCTAGTGAGATCGCGACAAGGGCCTCCAGAAATGGGGGCCCTTTTCTTATCCGCAAACGCCCGGTGGCGCGGCTGCGCCGGCCACGCTATAGCAACCTCCGTGAACCCCGCTGCCTTCGACGCTGAGCCGGCTGTTTTGTGCCGGGGCTTGCGCAAAGTCTACGAGGCCGGACGCGGCTCTGGGCGCAAGCGCGCAGGCGAGGTGCTGGCCGTGGATGGACTGGATCTTTCCATTCGCCGCGGCGAGTGTTTCGGGCTGCTCGGGCCCAACGGGTCAGGCAAGACCACCACGGTGGAGATGTTGGAGGGGCTGATTCCCCCCACCAGCGGCGAGGTGAAGTTGCTGGGCATGGACTGGGCGCACGACGAGAGCCGGCTGCGCGAGCGGATGGGGGTGGCCTTGCAGGAGACGCGCTTGCCCGAGAAGCTCACCGTGGACGAGGTGCTGACTCTGTTCCGCAGCTTCTATCAGCGACCGCGCTCGCTGGAGGCGTTGCTGACAGACGTGCAGTTGGAAGAGAAGCGACGGGCCTGGGTGGTCAAGCTGTCAGGGGGCCAGAAGCAGCGATTGGCCATTGCCTGCGCGCTGGTGGCCGAGCCGGAGATCCTGTTTCTCGACGAGCCCACCACCGGCCTGGACCCGCAGTCGCGTCGCCAGATCTGGGGGCTGGTGGCCGCCTATCGTGCTCGCGGGGGCACGGTGGTGCTGACCACACACTATATGGAAGAAGCCCAGCGTCTGTGCGACCGGGTGGCCATCCTGGATCGAGGGCGGCTCATCCGGCTGGGCACGCCGGCCGAGCTGATTGCCGGGCTGGGCGCGGAGCACGTGGTCGAGCTGGAGCTGGAAACGGGCGCCGGACCGGTCGCGCTCGACGAGGCCACCCTGCGCGCTCTGCCCACGGTGACCGAGGTGCACTTGTCGGGCGAGGGCGTGTGGGCCTTGGCCGCGGTCGAGCCCGAGCGCGCGGTGCCCGCGCTGCGCACGCTGCTGCAGGAGCGCGGGCAGCATCTGCTGCGCCTGGGAACGCGCAAAGCAACACTGGAAGACGTGTTCGTGTCGCTCACCGGAAGGGCGTTGCGCGATGACTGAGCCGCGGCGTCCGCGTCCGGTGGTGCAGCTCACCCTGATGCGCCTGCGCGAGATGATGCGCGAGCCAGGGGCGTTGTTCTGGACCTTCGGATTTCCGGTTCTGCTCTCGGTGGCGCTGGGAATCGCCTTTCGCGTGAAGGGGCCCGAGCCATTGGTGGCAGGCGTGCTGCCCGGGATTTCGGCGCAGGCGCGCGACGCGCTTGCGAAAGCCGGCGTGCAAGTTCAGTCGCTGGACGAAGCAGCGGCGAAGGCCGCCCTGCGCTCCGGTCAAGTGGCGGTGGTGCTGGTGCCGCCCGCGCAGCCGGGCGAACCCTTGAGCTATCGTTTCGATCCCGTGCGGCCCGAGGCTCGCCTAGCCCGCAGCACGGTCGACGCCATTTTGCAGAAGGCCGCAGGTCGCCAGGATGCGCTGGTGGTGCGCGATCAGGAAGTACACGAGCCCGGCTCGCGCTACATCGATTTCCTGATCCCGGGCCTGCTGGCCATGAACCTCATGTCGGGATCGATGTGGGGCATCGGCTGGGTGATTGT
>PMBY01000226.1 GCA_003153875.1 Myxococcales bacterium
GCGCGCCAGCGCATCCGGGAGAAGCGGCCGAACGTCGTGATTGGCGTCGCCTGCGAACGCGATCTGCTGAGCGGCATCCGTGACGTTCGTCACAAACTCTCGGTCTTGGGCATCGCGAACACGCGGCCGAACGGGCCGTGTCGCGACACACAAATCGATCTGACAGAGCTAGAAGCAGCGCTTGATCTTTGTGTGCGTCCATCTCCGGCCCCCAACCTGCTACAGTCGGGGCTCGGAACGTGAGATGACGGAAACGCCGCACAACAAAGTCATGAAACCGAATCGAGACGTCGGCATTGTCGGCTATGGAGCCTACGTGCCTCGCTACCGCCTGCCCGGAATCGAGATCAGCCGCATGTGGGACGGCGAGCAGGGATGCACGCCGCCCATCAAGGAAAAATCGGTGCCCGGCCTCGATGAGGATGTGGCGACCATGTCACTCGAAGCGGCGCGCAACGCACTCAAGCGTGCCGCGATCGATCCTTCGCTCATCCGCGCCGTGTGGGTGGGCAGCGAGAGTCACCCCTACGCCGTCAAACCCACCAGCACCATCGTCGCGGAAGCGATCGGAGCCGTGCCGCACACCCTGGCGGCTGACTGGCAATTCGCGTGCAAAGCGGGCACCGAGGCAATGCAGGCGGCCATCGGCTTCGTCGGATCGGGCATGGCCGACTACGCCTTGGCGCTCGGCATGGACACTGCGCAAGGACGGCCGCGCGACGCCCTTGAATACACGGCCGGCGCGGGCGGCGCCGCGTTTCTGCTCGGGCCAGCCGAAGAATCGCTCGCCGTGCTGGAAGGCTCGACCTCGTATGTGACCGACACGACTGATTTCTGGCGCCGCCAGCACGAGCACTATCCGGCCCACGCGGGTCGCTTCACCGGCGAGCCTGGCTACTTTCGCCACGTGCTCGCCGCGGCGTCGGAGATCATGGCGGCGCTGGGGCGCAAGCCAGCCGACTATGCGCACGTCATCTTCCATCAACCCAACACCAAGTTCCCTCTGAAAGCGGGCCGCGAACTGGGATTCAGAAGTGAGCAGCTCGAGGCGGGGATGCTGGTCAACGACATCGGCAACACCTACGCGGGTGCCGCGATGATCGGGCTCACCGGCGTTCTAGACGTGGCCCAGCCGGGCGAGCGGGTGCTCATGGTGTCGTTCGGCAGCGGCGCGGGCAGCGACGGCTTCGATTTGCGCGTGACCGACGCGATCACCGCGCGCCGCGCGTGCGCCCTCAGTACGCGCGACTATATTGCCCGACGCCATGAGATCGACTACGCCACGTACGCGCGTCATCGGGAGAAGATACGCATGGAGTAGCGGGGCTCTCCCACGCACGCGATACTTTCGGACGGCAAGACGAACTATTCGAGACTGAAATGCGAGATGTATCCATTATCGGAGTAGGTCAAACCCCGGTTGCCGAGCACTGGGAGAAATCCCTCAAGGAGCTGGCGGCCGAGGCGATTTCGGGCGCCATCAAAGACGCCCAGGTGGAGCGTGTCGATGCTCTCTACGTCGGCAACATGTGCTCGGGCACGCTCAATGGGCAGGAGCACCTGGGCGCCCTCATCAGCGATTGGGTCGGGCTGCGCGGGGTCGAAGCCTTCAAGATCGAAGCGGCATGCGGCTCGGGCGCGGCGGCGCTTCGCCTGGGTTACGTCGCGGTGGCGGGTGAACTGGCGGACTTCGTGGTCGTGGCGGGGGTTGAGAAGATGACGGATCGCCCCGGCGAGCAAGTCACGGCCGCGTTGGCGATGGCGGCCGACGCTGATTTCGAGGCGCAGAACGGGCTGTCGTTCGTGGCGCTCAATGCGCTGCTCATGCGGCGCTATATGCACGAATATGGCGTGCCCCACGCAGACTTCGCGCCGTTTGCCATCAACGCGCACAAGAACGCCGTGGGCAATCCGTATGCCTTGTTTCCCCACGCGGTCACCGCCGAGGATTTCTGCGCGGCGAAGATGATCGCGGATCCGGTGAACCTGCTCGACAGCTCACCTGTGTGCGACGGCGCAGCCGCCGTGGTGCTGTGCCCCACCACGCTCGCCCGCTCGTTCAACGCGCGGCCGGTGCGCATTCGCGCTTCGTCGGCCGCGACCGACAGCATTGCCCTGCACGATCGCCGCGATCTGCTCGGACTCGAGGGCGCGGCTCTGAGTGCGACCAAGGCGTACAGCCAGGCCAAAGTGACGCCCAAAGATATCGATCTCTTCGAACTACACGACGCGTTCACCATCATGTCGGTGCTCTCGCTCGAAGCATGCGGTTTCGCTGAACGCGGCCGCGGCGTGCGACTCGGCACCCAAGGTGACATCGCCATCGGCGGACAGATCCCCATCACCACCATGGGCGGGCTCAAAGCGCGCGGTCACCCCGTGGGCGCCACCGGCATCTACCAGGTGATTGAGGTCGTGCTGCAGCTGCGCGAACAGGCGGGCGCGAACCAGGTACGCGATGCACGCCTGGGCATGGCGCAAAATATTGGTGGCAGCGGCGCCACTGTTGTGACCACCATTTTGGAGGCTGTGGATTAACGCGGCGACCAGGCTTCGGCCCTTGACAGCCACGGCCACCGGGAGCAAAGGAATCAGCCATGGAGATTGCCAGGAACTGGAGATTGCAGCGACACCGCTACGCGCTGGTGGGTGAGGTGTGCAACCATTGTGGCGAGAAGATCTTCCCGGCACGCGACGTGTGTCCGCAGTGCAATGCCCCCGCCAAGACACCCTTCACCTTCAGTGGCAAGGGTGAGGTCTATTCGTACTCGACCGTGCACCACCCGCCGGAGGGGTTCGAACACTTCGCCCCGTATGTGGTCGCCCTGGTCCGCCTGGTCGAGGGGCCCCTGGTGGCCGCGCAACTGACCGATGTGGAAGGGGAGAAGATCGAGATCGGNNTACAAGTTCCGTCCCGCGATCGTCGGTCGGACCTCGGTGGGCGCAAAGGACGCGGCGGTCTCGCCCTGACTACGCCCCGGCCGCCGCGAAGCGGGCTAGCGCCCAGATGGGAAAAGTGCGCCGGTAGTTCTCGTAGTT
>PMBY01000207.1 GCA_003153875.1 Myxococcales bacterium
GCCGAAAAGGCCTGGACGTGGGCCGTGGCCAATCCCGCAGTCTTCTTTCAGAACAACGATGCTGCGTCCAATACCTCCGGGCTTGGCGCCGGCCAACAGGAGGTCTCTGCCACCGCCCTCGCGCAAATCAAGCTGGATGCCTCGGCGTTGCTCTTTGTGGCGACAGGGAGCACTACCTACCAGAGCTATTTCGATGCCAACTACGATGTGGGCGGCTTGACGTCGAGCCTCGCGGGCTACGTCGGTCCGTGGAACCTGGGTGACCTCGATGCGTTCCTCACCTACGCCACCGCCAGCAACGCCACAGCGGCGGTGGCTTCTGCGATCAAGACCAAGATGCTCGCCGGGTTGAATGGAGGCGACAACTTCCCCGCGTATACCGGCAGCAAAGGCTCCTACGTCGCGTATCTCGCGCAATTTGTGTGGGGCAGCAATCAGACCCAAGCCTCGCAGGGCTTGTTGTTCACGCTGGTCCCGACGTATGGACTCGATCCGACGAAGAACGCCGCTGCGGCGACGGCCGCCGAACGCCACGTGCACTACTTCCACGGTGTCAACCCGCTCTCGAAAGTATTCTTGTCGAACGTCAACGCGATCGGTGCTTCGAACTCCGTGACGTCGCTTTACCATTCATGGTTTGCACCTGGCACTGATTGGGGCATCGTCGGCGTGTCCAAGTACGGGCCCGCACCCGGCTATCTCGTGGGAGGCGCCAATCCGAGCTATGCACTGGATGTCTGCTGCCCCGCGGGCTGTGGGTCCGCCGCAAACAACGCGCTTTGCGTGAACCCAATCCCGCCCGCCGGGCAGCCGCCCATGAAATCATACAAGGATTTCAACGACGGCTGGCCGGTGGATTCGTGGCAGGTCACCGAGCCTGATTTGGGCTACCAAGCGGCGTACGTGAGGTTGCTCTCGAAGTTTGTGAACAACTAGCAACTTGGCAGGAGTCACCAACTTCCTGAACGTACCCCACCCCCGGTATGCGTGACCCCTGGAGATGTCGCTGGCACCACTCCCGCGCAGAAAAACCCTATGGGACGGCGGCTCTTGCGTATACAATTTCCTGTGCCGGCGCCGCGTCGTCGCGCTGTCCGCGCCGAGAATGGGGAACCGGCCGGGATTTCCGTGAAGAAAGGGAGGTCCATGTCGAACCGCCGTTGGAGATTCGCAATGTTGGCGGGCCTTGGCTCGCTTCTCGTTCTCGCCCCGGCCTGCGGCCAGAGCGCTCAGGGGCACGGTCCCGCTGATGCCGCGCGTGCCAATGGCGATGCGCGAACGACGGACGTGCCAGTTCTCACTGGAAACGACGCCGGCCCTGACGCCGCTCGGGACGCTGTGGGAGGTGCCGGAGGTGCTGGCGGCAACGAGGGCTCGGCTGGCGCTGCGGGGACTCGCGGCAGCGCCGGTCAGGGCGGGGGCGGCGGCAAGGGAGGCACGGGTGGTGCCAGCGGCAGCGGGGGTTCCGGTGGCGCCGGTGGTGTCGCGGGCTCTGGCGGAGCGAGCGGCGTTTGGCGCCCGTTCAGCGACGCTAGCCCCTGGAACACCCCGATTCCGTCATCGCCGACGATCGATCCCAACAGCGCGGCCATGATCGCCGACTGGGCCATCAGTTCTGTCTACGGTCCGCACCTCGACGTCAACATCAGTGGCTTCTCGGTTCCGCTCTACTGGGCGGACGCGAACACACCCAAGACCCTGGTTTCCTGCGACGGCGCGGGTTACGGATTCGCGGTCGACAAGAACAAGCAGAACGGCACCGCGATGATTCCGATCCCGGCGGGAGCCCAGCCCGATCCAGAATCGGATCACCACCTGCTGGTGATCGATCGCTCGACGAACCTCGAGTGGGGGCTNNTGGAACGCCAGCAGCTCGGGCGGCTCCTGGCACTGCGGTATGGGCGCGAGCATGGACCTCCTGGGTACCGGTGTCCGCCCGCCCATCACCGCCGCGGGTGCCGACTGGAATTTCGCCCAGGGACCGCGCGCCTGTGGCTTCGGGCTGGTCGCCGGTTTGATCCGCCCCGAGGAGATCGTGGCGGGGCGAATCGACCACGCGCTGGTGGTGGCCTATCCGCACATCCGCTCCAGCGTCTTCACACCCCCGGCCAGCACCGCGCAGGCGGCCAATGGCCAGGGCGCCCAGAGGGACCGAGGCATTCCCTGCGGCGGCCGGATACAGCTCGACCCGAGCATCGACGTCACGACCCTGGGCCTCTCGGCGGCCGGCGTGGCGATCGCCCGTGCTCTCCAGCAGTACGGCGCCTACGTGGGCGACTACAGCGGCGCCCTCGACCTCTACGCCGACAACGCGCCCGACGCCACGGCCCAGTGGAGCGCCGGCCTGCTCCGCGAGGACGCGGTCGGCGGGGCGCCCGCGAAGCTCAACCTCACATGGTTCCGCGTCCTGCAGCTCGGCACGCTGTACGACAACGGAAACTAGAGAACACGGCCTCCAACTCTTATGCGCACAGTTCCCAATACTGGCCGCTTCCCTGTCGATGCGAAAGGAAGGCCCATGTCAAACGACCGTTGCGGATTCGTAATGTTGGCGGCCCTTGGCTCGTTTCTCGTTCTCGCCCCGGCCTGCGGCCAGAGCGGCCA
>PMBY01000396.1 GCA_003153875.1 Myxococcales bacterium
CATTCATGGTTCTCCTCGGGGTCCGAACAGGCGAAGACAAGAGTCGCATTCACGAGGTTTGGGGGCTGCAACCGTGTCGAATGGGTCGGATTTTGTTTCGCCGCTCCCTGTCGTCGACTGGTTCACGCCGCGAAAGTGAGTTCGTGCCGCCCACTGGTGGTGTCGGTTCCAAACAACTACTCCCTCTTTCCAGGAAAATCCTCGCCTGGACAGTGGGCGCACGACTGGAGCCCACGGCGACGTGTCAGGTTCTCTTGGCCGCCGGCAAGCATCTTGCCTCCGCAGGCCGGCCGCTTCTGTATGCTGACTCCGGCGTGGAGAACGTCAACGGCGCAGTCGATGCTACCCTTCTCAGCGCTTGCCTCGACCGCGTTCTCGCGCAGGTCGACGTCGGCTTCTCCAACTCCATGATTGAGGCGTTCTGGCGCTCGCTCAAGCATCAGTGGCTGTACCTCAACTCGCCAACCGCACGACGCGCATCCAGAAGCGGCGGATATTCCTCTTGCCTGTCTGATTGTAGTTAGTACAATCGTGGTGCGTGGCACGGACTCCGTATTTCAACTTGACAGAGGTGAAGGACGTCGCGGCGTCTCCGGATGCAATCCTGCTCTCGAAGACACGCGCCCGTGTCTTCTTCGCCACGCCACGCCTGGCAGCCGAGGCGGCCATCCGCATGCTGAGAGAGTTGACCGAAAGTGCGTTTGTTGAAACCAAGTTCCAGAATCCGGACATCTGTGACGTGTACGCATACCAAGCGACTCCACCCATCACGGCCATGGTTGCCGGCACCGAAACGGCCTGCCGGGCTTGGTACGTCAAGTTCACACTGCTGCCTGAGCACGTCCTGCTGGTTTCGTTCCACCCACTGGAACAGCCGATCCGTACCGCCCGAGGAAAGAAGGTGACGCCATGAAGAAGATTCGCTGCGCCCAGTGTGGCAAGGGAACAATCCGTCCCGTGGCGAGCGCGGGCAGGCGCGAATGGTACAAGACAATGGAGGTCGAGGTCCCTGCTGACTTCGCGATCCCCACATGTGATCGCTGCGGCGAGGAGTGGCTGAGCGTGCGCCAGAGCCAGGCTCTCGACGGCGTACTGGAGACAGCCTACACGGCGGAACTTGTCCGGCTTGCGTCCCAACAACTCGCCAAGCTGGCTGGAGCCGCCGTGGAGCAGAAGCGCATTGAGCATCTCCTTGGCCTCTCGCAGGGCTATCTTTCGCACGTCAAAGCCGGCCGCCATGCGCCCAGCCCGATGCTGGTGGCCGAACTGGTGCTTCTTGCGAAGGATCCCGAGCGGCGCCTCAAGGAGCTGGAAGCCTTCTGGAAGCGCCGCGCAGCGTGAGCCTCCGAGTCTCTAGGACGAGAGGGCTCGGAACGCCCAACGGCTCCCGGATGACAGGGCGGCGAAAGATGGGCCGGACCAGGTGCGATCACGTCTTGGTACATGCCGCGATAGACCTCAAGCCCCGCATCTCCGCGAATTCATGCCGGAAGCCCCGCGATTATTTTGCGGACGCCACGGGTGGCGTATGGGGCCATGGTGCTGACGGCTTGTCTGCTTGGCTACCCGACCGCCATGCGCGGCATAACGCGAAAACCGTAGGGCGGGATTGGGCGTCGCAGCCTCAGCGCTGGCAGACGCGCACGTAGTCGACGGTCATGGTCTGTGGGAAGGGCGTGGTGCCGTCGGGATTGCCCGGCCAGGTGCCACCCACCGCGAAGTTGAGCATGATGAAGAAGGGCTGGTCGAAGACCCAGGTGTTGCCGCTGCCGATGTCGGCAGGCGTCTTCGTCGAGTAGAGCGTAGCGTCGACGTACCAGCGGATGACGTCGGTTTCCCACTCGATAGCGAAGACGTGGAAGTCGTCGGCGAACTTGCCGCTGCCGGGCAGGGTGTAGCTAGCCGTCGGACCCGCGGCGCCCGAGTAGCCCGGGCCGTGCATGGTCCCGTGTACCATGTTCGGCTCCTTGCCGATGTTCTCCATGACGTCGATCTCGCCGCACGCCGGCCACGGGCTGGTGCCGATGTCGTCGCCGAGCAGCCAGAAGGCGGGCCACACCCCCTGGCCGTAGGGGATCCTTATGCGCGACTCGATGTGGCCGTAGGTCCAGGTCGACTTGCCCTGGGTCTTCAACCGCACCGAAGTGTAGTTGAAGCCGTCGTAGCTCTCTTGCTTGGCGGTGATGACCAGGTTGCCGTTGCCGTCGAGCACGCCGTTCTGCGAGCGGTAGTACTCGAGTTCGGAATTGCCCCACCCGCCCGAGCCGTTGCCGGTCTCGTAGACCCACTTGCTGCTGTCGGCATTCGCGCCGGCGGTGCCGCCGAACTCGTCGCTCCACACGAGATTCCAGCCGGCCGGGCAAGGACCCGCGGCGCCGTTCGCACCCGGCGATGTGTCGGCGCCAGGGGCGCGGTCGGTGTTCCCGCTGCCGTCGTTGCCGATGCTGACATCGGAACCGGCGTCCTGCGCACCGGTTCCGATCGCGCCGCCGGCGCCGGCGAATCCGCCCGTGCCAGCGCTCGCGTCGCGGCCGGTGCTGCCGCCGCTGCCGTTCGCGCCGCCGCTGCCGGTGACGCCACCGGTTTCTCAGCTCATGCCGCTGAGACATGGTCTCGGTCAGCAGAAAAGAAACCATGCGCCGCGCGTGGCAGGCTGAAATCGGCTCGGCAAAGAAGAACCAGGCGTGGGCTCCATTGCCAGGCGTTCTGGCGCTCGCTCAAGCATCAGTGGCTGTACTCAACTCGCTGGATTCCCTCGCACGACTGCGCACCCTGGTGGAGTTCTTCATTGAACAGCACAACGCCCAGATGCCCCATTCGGCCTTTGCCGGCCAAACCCCGGACGAGATGTACTTCGGCACGGCTGCCGACCTGCCCACTGAATTGGCAGTGGCCCGAAGCCAAGCTCGGACTGCACGTCTTGCGGCTAACCGAGCGATGTCTTGCGATCGCTGCATCGGTCGGCCAGCCGACCTTGCCGCCCTTGAAATTCCTCCATGATTCCCGCTCTGTCGCTGTTGCGTACACGCAAGTGTGGAATGTCCACGTACGCAGCTGGGCTTTTCGCTTTTCTGATGGAAGAACGGGAACTGAGGCCGCCCCGGCACCTCCGCCCTCCGCCTCAGTCTGGCCTTCAGGATCCAGGAGGCCCGCTCCGCTGGCGCGGCGCCTCGACGAGCTCTTTCGTCAGCACTGGATGGCACCGCCGAGCGCGAGCATGAGCTGGATGCACACCGCCACTCCCCCGGGGCCCACCGCGCCGAAAGAGAGCATGGCGCCAGCGATCGCGGCGGTGCCCGATGGCGTCGTGGCGGTGCCGATCGGATCGGTGAACGATCCATAGGCCAGCGTCCCGACGCCGGCAACGTCTGCGCCGGTGCATTGGTACCCTGAGGCCACACCGCCGGCGCAGGCCAGATTCACGTAGAGCAACGCACTGCTGAGCATTCCGCTGAGGCCCGAGCTGTCCTGCATAGTGCAGCTCGAGGCCCCGCCTCCGGCCGAGTCGGCAGCGACCGCCGTTGCCGTTCCCGTGGTCGGATCGACCACCCACATCGCCACGACCGCGCCGCTGGCGGGCACGAGACGAATGAACGAGTCGTAGCGCGAGAGCAGCGGGTAGAACGCCGCCTGGGTACCTGCATCCCACCCAGGCAGGCCGTAGGACCCGGGGGCGACGACGAGCGTC
>PMBY01000329.1 GCA_003153875.1 Myxococcales bacterium
CATGCGCACCGACGATATCTTGCGCAGGATCCTCATCCAGAAGGAATTCCAGAAAGAGATGGGCACGGCCGAGCTGCACCATCTCATCGGCAAGTACTGCTCTGAATTCGAACGGCAGAGCGGGATCAAGGATGCCTCGGTTCTGGCCGCCGCCTATCGCGCGGGCGTGCCCTGCTTCTGCCCGTCGCCCGGCGATTCCACCATTGGCATGAACGTCGCGGGCGTCGAACTGCGTGGCAACAAGCTGCGCGTAAACCCCAGCATCGACGTGAACGAAACCACGGCCATCGTGCTCGATGCGAAACTGCGCAAGCAGAAGACCGGCGTGGTCCTGGTGGGTGGCGGCTCGCCCAAGAACTTCACCCTGCAGACCGAGCCACAGATCCAGGAGGTTCTGCGCATCAAGGAGGCGGGGCACGACTACTTCCTGCAGTTCACCGATGCGCGACCCGACACGGGCGGCTTGTCGGGTGCCACGCCGTCCGAGGCGGTGAGCTGGGGCAAGATCGATCCCAACCAGCTTCCTGACGCCGTGGTTTGCTACACCGACTCCACCATCGCCCTGCCCATGCTGACCCACTACGCGCTGGCGCGCCGGGGACAGCGCAAGCTCAAGCGCCTGTACGACCGCCGGCCGGCGCTCATCAAGCGGCTGACGGCTGAGTACTTCGCGCACAACAAAGACGCGACGCCGATCAAATAGCAGGCGCCTGACAGCGGGCGGTTTGAGGCATTGCCCTCTGACTCGGCGGTTTGAGGCATCGCTTCCCTAGGTTTCTTGCGCCGCAGAGCGCAGCCTCTTACAAATAGAGGGGCGCCATGCACACGCTCGCGGACGAGGTGGTCGAGTTCACCATGACCCTGGTGCGGGCGTTGCACCGGGTGGCCCAGTTCGATCCGGCCAAGCCCAACTTCCCGCGCGTGAGCCAGCGCCTGCACAAAGAGCTGACCCGCCTGCATCGCACGCAGCCCGAGATCGCCTATGTGATCGGACCGCCCGCCGTCGCTGGCGGCCCGCCTGAAGTCCACGTGGATGGCACGGGACCCATGCGGACCGAGCTACGCCGTCTGGTGGGGCCGTCGGTGGGCGGCGCCTTTGTGCTGCAGTTGCTGGAGTTCATGCAGCGGCGTTCCCTGGTGATCCTCGCCCTGTCGCGCGGGCTGACCGACATCGAGTGGAGCGCGTTTCTTGAGATCGTGGCCGCACCGCCGGTCGAGACTCACCCCGCCGCCGAGGGAGCCCGCCTGTCCAAGGCTCTGCTCGACAAGAAGGTTTCCCATGTGGCTCTGGTGCGCGACATCGACCTGTCGCCCCTGGATCCGCAGATCGCCTGGCCGGTGCGCACCGCCCTCGGCCGTCTGGGGCGCGACGTGCGCGCCCTAATAGCCACGGGAGAAGCCAAGCCGACGACCCTGGTCGAGCACAGCGAGCGCCTGGTCGCCAGCATGGCCTTCTCGTTCTTCCGCAAGTTCGATGTCCTGCGCTCCATCCTGTGGTCCGGGCCCGCGCTGGACAAGATGCTGGGCGCTCTGCCTGCGCTGGTGGCGTTCCGCGCGCGCGAAATATTCGTGCACGGGTTGCCGGTCTTGGCCCTGGTGGGCACAACCAAGCTGATTCTGCGCGACGCGTGCGAGACTGCGCAGGTTCCCACTGAGCCCGCCATGAGCGCGCTGCGCGCGATCGCGGAGCGCTTGCTCAAGGATCCGCCGGAGCGCAAGACCGACGAGCTGCTGCGCGAGCTATGCCGACGCGAAGTGGTGCCCATCACGCGCCTGCCACCTGAACTTCAAGAATGGGTGCTGGCCGAAAACTGGGTCGAGGCCCTGCAGAAGCGACCGTCGACCGAGCCGCCCTCGGGCAGCGCCAACATCGATCCGGTGCGGCTGCTGCAGAAGGCGATGCGCTGTGCGCTTTCCATCCATCGTTTCGTGGAGGCCAACGCCATCCTCATGCGCCTGTGCATCACCAATGCCAAGGCCATTGCCGCCGTGTACGACGAGCCCACCATGGAGGTCATGCTGGCCGGCTTCCCCGACGATCCCGCCGGACGGCACGGCATCGTCGCGCTATTGGAGGAGGGCAAAGATACGGCCGCCGACTCGATCGCCGCCGTGGTCGCACAAGGCGAACCCAAGCTACGCGAGGCTGGGGCCTGGATCTTGACCGAGATGAAGGCGCGCGGGGTGGCGGCCGCCTTGCGCGCGCTGGACCAGGGAGTGGAAAAGGAAGAAGCGGCCTACCTTCTGCTCGCCTGCGCCAAGGACAGCGCAGGGCCCGAGGCTGCCCTCGTGTTCGTCAAGCAGCTCAAACACCCGTCGCCCAAGGTTCGGCGCTATGCCCTGACTGCCTTGGCGGAGGCCGACGCCAACGTGGCCGAGAGCTATGTCGCCGAGGCTTTGTCGGATCCCGACGAGAGCGTGCGCATTCGCGCCTTGCTCCTGTGCGCGAATACCGGGCTAGGCAGCGCGAAGATCGTCCCCCAGGCCATCCGGCTGATCTCGCACGACGCCCGCGGGGCCTCGCCTCCGGTGGTGCGCGCAGCCATCGAAGTGGTGGTGAGCCGGCGCCAGGCCAACGCGCTGGCCGGGGTCGACGCCGACGATGCGCTCTGTCGG
>PMBY01000139.1 GCA_003153875.1 Myxococcales bacterium
GAGCAGCTTGAAGGCTACCTGTGGTCTGCCGCCGACATCCTGCGCGGATCGATCGACTCGTCCGACTACAAGAACTACATCCTCGGGCTGCTGTTCCTGAAGCGCCTGTCCGACCGATTCGCCGAGGAGTGCGAAACCCTGGTCAAGGACAGCGACGATCCCGAGGACAGGGACAACCACCAGTTCTTCGTGCCCAAGCGGGCACGCTGGTCCGAGATCCAGAAGGCGGCCAGCAACATCGGCGAGGTTCTCAACAAGGCGTGCGCGGCCCTGGAGGACGGCAACCCCGCGCTGGACGGCGTGCTGGCCGGGATCGACTACAACGACGAGCAGAAGCTGGGCGACACAAAAAACCGCGACAACGTGCTGTCGCGCCTGGTGCAGCACTTTTCGGGCTGCAACCTGCGCAACGCCAACCTGTCCGAGCCGGACATGCTCGGCCGCGCCTACGAGTACCTGATCGAGAAGTTCGCCGACGACGCGGGAAAGAAGGGCGGCGAGTTCTACACGCCCAAGAAGGTGGTCGAGCTGATCGTCGAAATCTTGGCGCCCAAGGAGGGCATGCGCATCTGCGACCCGACCTGCGGTTCGGGCGGCATGCTGATCGAGTGCGCACGCCACCTGGAACGGCACGGGCAGAACCCGAAGAACCTGTCGCTCTTCGGCCAGGAGAAGAACCTGGGCACCTGGGCCATCTGCCAGATGAACATGCTGCTGCACGGGATCACGTCCCANNGAGCACGATCCCTGGGGCCGTTTTCGTTTCGGCATTCCGCCCAAGACCAAGGGCGACCTGGCGTTCGTTCAGCACATGATCGCCACCCTGAACCTGCACGGCCAGCTTGGCGTGGTCATGCCCCATGGCGTGCTCTTCCGTGGCGCGGCCGAGGGCGAGATCCGGCAAGGCATCTTGAAGGAAGACCTGATCGAGGCAGTGATCGGCCTGCCGCCCAACCTGTTCTACGGCACCGGCATCCCGGCCGCGATCTTGGTCATGAACCGGGACAAGAAGCGCGAGCGCAAGGGCAAGGTGCTGTTCATCGAGGCGTCGCGCGAATTTGGGACGGCGCCCACACAGAACCGCCTACGGGACGAGGACGTGAAGAGAATCGCCGCTGCCTTTCACGCCTGGAACGACGTGCCCAAGTACGCGCGGGTGGTGGATCTGGCCGAGATCGAAAAGAACGATTTCAGCCTGAATATCAGCCGCTACGTGGAAACCGCCGAGGCTACCGAAAAGGTCGATGTGGCAGCAGCCATCGCCAAGCTGCGCGAGGCCGAGGGCAAACGCGCCGAAGCAGATGCGAGACTGAATGCTTTCTTGAGGGAGTTGGGGTTCGATGGATGATCTTTCTCGCCTCTCCATTGAGCGGCTGCCGTCGGGTTGGCGGATTCAGACGCTCAGCCAGTTGGTGGAGAAGCATGCTGCTGCGGTGCTCCCTGAGCCAACCGAGGTCTATCGAGAGATCGGAATTCGCTCACATGGGAAGGGAATCTTCCACAAGGAACCAGTTCGCGGACGTGAACTCGGGGACAAGCGAGTCTTCCTGATCAAACCTGGCTGTCTGGTATTCAACATCGTCTTCGCGTGGGAGGGGGCGGTCGGCCTGACCAGTTCGCGGGAGGCGGGGATGATTGCTTCCCACCGGTTTCCCACTTTCCTGCCGCGCGACGGCCGTTCAGTCGACACAGAGTTTCTTCGTCGCTTTTTCCTGACGCAGCTCGGAGTTCGCCTGCTCGGCGATGCTTCGCCCGGCGGTGCTGGCCGAAACCGGACGCTGAACCAGAAGTTATTGGAGCAGATACCGATCCCAGTCCCGCCACTCGCCGAGCAGCAGAAGATCGCGTCCATTCTGTCGTCGGTGGACGACGCCATCGAGGCGAGCCAGGCCGTGATCGACCAGCTCCAGGTCGTGAAGAGGGCCATGATGGCCGAGCTGCTCACCAAGGGCCTCCCCGGCCGCCACAAGAAGTTCAAACAAACCGAACTCGGCCAAGTGCCGGAGGAATGGGAGGTCATGCCCTTGGGCGAACTCCTCGAAGGGATTGATGGTGGCTGGAGCCCACTGTGTGAGGCCAGCCCGGCTGGTCCAGACGACTGGGGCGTGCTCAAGGTCAGCGCGGCAAGCTGGGGCGAGTTCCGCCAGAATGAGAACAAGAAACTGCCCAGCACGCTGGCACCACGCCCCGCCTTGGAGGTGAAGGCGGGAGACCTCATCCTGAGCCGCGCGAATACACCGGAGTTGGTCGGCCGCTCGGTTCTTGTGCGACAGACCCGACCCCGCCTTATGTTGAGCGATAAATTGTTGCGTCTTCGGTCTCGAAGTAAGTTGGTGGATGCGGCCTTCCTCAACCTGGTTCTGGGCACCCCGCAGTCACGCGCCCAGATCGAGGATGGGGCGAGTGGCACGAGCCGCTCGATGCGAAACATCTCGCAGGAGAAGCTCCGCACAGTTGTGGTGCCAGTGCCATCGACGAGTGAGCAGCGAGAGATCGCTATGATCATCGACGCGTGTTCAGACCGCATCATAGGAGATGGCAAGTGTTTCGTCGGACTTGCTCAATTGAAGTCCGCCCTCATATCCGTCCTCCTCACCGGCGAGGTCCGAGTGCGCGTAGATGAAGAGGCTGCCGCGTGACGAACACCGGGAAGCCGTATGAAGCTCTGACCGAGCAGGTCTTCCTGCGGCTCCTCGCTCAGCAGCGGCTCTGCGCGAATGTGCGCCGGAATGTCAGAATGCAGGGCAAGTCCGGGGTGACCCATCAGATCGACGTGTGCTTCGACTTCGTGGCTGGGGCGACGACATTCCTGGCCATCGTGCAGTGCAAAGACTGGGCTTTTGCTGTGAAACAGGAGCAGGTTTTTGCGTTCCTGTCCGTGCTTGAAGATGTCCCCGGTCAGCCACGCGGGATCATGGTTGCACGGTCGGGGTTCCAGGAAGGCGCACGTGAGTTCGCGCAAACACATGGCATCCAGCTCTACGAACTCCGCGACCCAAAGGATGAGGATTGGGACGGCCTCTTTCGGACGATTGAGATACATCTGACCTTTGTCATGCCGAGATACGACGACGTGATGCTGTTCCCGGACATCGAATGGCTGCGCCAAGAGTGCGACCGCCTTCAGCTTCCAAAGGGTCAAGTCAAGGTGACAATCGATCCCGATCACATGAGCTTCTTCTATGAGTCTAGTGGATTGCCTTGCGATCTGCGCAGGCTCCTTAGCAGCCATGCCCCAAGCGGATTGCACGATTGGACTCCGATAGCGTTTGACTTGTCCGACCCGCTCGTCGCCGATCTTCCAAATGGCCCGCCACCTCGTGTCCGAATCAAGTCGATTAGCGCAAAGACACGGATGACTCAGCATCAACGGACCATCTCGATCAAATGCGACCATCTCGTTGCTTACTGCTTTCGGGACGTTCTGAAAGGTACGGTCCAGTTCCTGGACGCTGAGGGCAGCCTGCTCGAAGACAAGGACAAGGACGAGCCGTGACTCCTGCCCAAGGCCGCGACTGGAACGAGGCCAAGCTCTCCGAAGATCCGGCGGTCGAACTGCTGCAGCGGCTTGGCTACACCTACGTCCCGCCCGAGGTTCTCGAAGGTGAGCGCGAATCGCTCAAGGAGGTTGTGCTCACCAAGCGGCTGGCGGCGGCGCTCAAGCGCCTGAACCGCTGGCTGTCGGACGACAACCTCGCCAAGGCCGTGCGGACCGTGACCACGATCCAGGCGACCAGCCTGATCGAGGCCAGCGAGCGCGCCCACACCATCATCACCCAGGGCATCGCGCTCGACCAAGATCTAGGCGACGGCAAGAAAGGCCAGACGGTCCGCTTCATCGACTTCGACGATCCGACCAAGAATGAATTCGTCGTCACCCGGCAGTTCGGCACGATCGGCAGCAAGAAGAAGATCATCCCGGACGTGGCGGTCTTCATCAACGGGCTGCCGGTGGCCATCATCGAGTGCAAGAGCCCGACTTTGGGCGATGGCTGGAAGGCTGAGGCCATTGACCAGTTCTCGCGCTACCAGGAGCTGGAAGACCGCTATCACGATCTGGGTGCGCCAAAGCTGTTCGAGACGGTGCAGGTGCTGATCACGGCGTGTCGCGAGGCAGCCGTGTACGGCACAGTGACCACGCCGCATCGGTTCTTCGCTGAGTGGAAGGCCACGTGGCCGCGCTCGGCGAGTGAGCTTGAGACCGCGTGTGGACGAAAGCCCACGATCCAAGATGTGGCCCTGGCCGGGCTGCTCACGCCCGAGACGCTGCTCGATCTGATGCGGAACTTCGTCGTCTTCGAGCGGGATTCCTCCAGCGGCCGGATCATCCGCAAGCTGTGCCGCTATCAACAGTACGTCGCGGTGAACAAGGCCGTGCAGCGCGCACGCGCCGCCAAGAAGCCCACCGATCGCGGCGGCGTGGTCTGGCACACCCAGGGCTCAGGCAAGAGCCTGACCATGCTGTGGCTGGCGCTCAAGCTGCGCAACGATCCCAGGCAGGACAACCCAACGTTGGTGATCGTGACCGACCGGACCGATCTCGACGATCAGATCACCAAGACGTTCACCGCCTGCGGCTTCCGCAATCCCGAGCAGGCCGAGAGCGTGCGCCACCTGCGCGAGATGCTTTCCGGGCCGACGGGCAAGACCATTCTGACGACGGTGCAGAAGTTCCAGGAATTGACCGCCAGCGCGCCCAGGCGGCGGACCGATCGCGCCCAGCACCCCACCCTGTCGCTGGCCCGCAACATCTTCGTGCTCACCGACGAGGCCCATCGCACGCAATACGGCGGTTTGGCGGCCAACATGCGCCAGGCCCTGCCCAATGCTGCCTTCTTCGGCTTCACGGGCACGCCCATCGACAAGAAGGATCGCAGCACGCTGACTACGTTCGGCAGCTACATCGACACCTACACCATCGAGCAGGCTGTCGCGGACGGCGCCACGGTGCCCATTTTCTACGAAAGCCGCCTGCCCGAGCTGCGCATTGTCGGCAACACCCTGGACGCCCTGTTCGACCGCGTGTTCGCCGACCGCAGCGAGGAAGAACGCGAGGCCATCAAGAAGAAGTACGCCAACGAGGCGACCATCGCGGGTGCGCCCAAGCGGGTCGAGGCCATCTGCCTGGACCTGGTGACGCATTTCACCCAGTTCATCCGGCCCAACGGCTTCAAGGCGCAGGTGGTGACCTGCTCGCGCGAGATTGCGTGCCTGTACAAGGAGACGCTGGACCGCCTGAACGCGCCACAATCGGCGGTCGTCGTCTCGGCGTCGAACAAGGATGACGATGCGCTGGTCAAGCACCACACCAGCGAGGAGCAGCGCAAGGACATCATCGAGCGATTTCTGAAGCACGACAATCCGCTGTCGATTCTGGTGGTGTGCGACATGCTGTTGACCGGGTTCGATGCGCCGGTCGAGCAGGTCATGTACCTGGACTCGCCGCTGAAGGAACACACCCTGCTGCAGGCCATCGCGCGGGTGAACCGCACGGCAGACAAGAAGACCTACGGCTTGATCGTGGACTACTGGGGCGTGTCCGAGGCGCTGCAAGAGGCCCTGGCAATCTTCGCGCCGAGCGACATCAAGGGCGCCATGCACCCCAAGGGCGACGAGCTGCCGCGCCTGCAAGCCAGGCACGCTGCCGCCATGCGCTTCTTCGTGCGGGTGAAGGACAAGAACGATCTCGATGCCTGCGTGGCCGTGCTGGAGCCCGAAGACGTCCGCGCCGAGTTCGACAGCGCCTTCAAGCGGTTCGCGCAGTCGCTGGACATGCTGCTGCCCGACCCGAGGGCGCTGCCCTATGTGGCCGACGGTCGCTGGCTGGGCAAGATCCGAGGAACGGCCGCAGCGCGATTCCGGGACAGCAAGCTGGACGTTTCCGATTGCGGCGAGAAGGTGCGCAAGCTGATCGAGGAGGCCGTGATCGCGGACGGCATCCAGATCCTGGTCAAGCAGGTGTCGCTGTTCACGCCCGAGTTCGACGCCAAGCTAAACGCGCTCAAGACCGACGAGGCCCGCGCCAGCGAGATGGAGCACGCCATCCGCGACGAGATCCACATCAAGCTCGAAGAAGATCCGGCGTTCTACACGTCGCTGCGCCAGCGTCTGGAACAGATCATCGAGGACCGCAAGGCCAAGCGCATCGACGCGGCAGCGCAGTTGAAGATGTTCGAGGCGTTGACCAAGGACATCCGAGGCCGGGCCGATGCAGCCGAGAAGCTGGGACTGAGCCAGACCGGCCTAGCCATCTACGGCCTGCTGCACTTGCCCGGGGCCAAGGCGCGGGACGCCGCCGACGCGCCCTATGGCAAGCCCGACGAGGCCCAGACCGCCCTGGCTGGTTTGCTGGAAGAGCACCTGGCGCCGCATGCCGAGATCGTGGACTGGCAGATGAAGGACGACGTCCAGCGCGAGATGCGCAAGGTGATCAAGAAACACCTCCGCGCGGCGGCCTATCCAGCCGAGCGGGTCGACAGCCTGGCCGAAGGGATCGTGGACCTGCTCAAGCGGAGGCGCCCCGTATGATGGCGATTGAGCGATCCGAGGTGCGCTTCGGATTGACAGCCATCCCATACGTGGTCAGGCGCAGCCAGCGGCGCGGGACCGTGTCCATCGCCATCGACCCAGCCATGGGCGTCCTGCTGACAGCACCCCAGGCCACGCCGATCGCGCGGTTGGATCGCGTGGTGCATGACAAGGCGCGATGGATCGTGGAGCGGCTGCGGCGTGGGCCGGTGGGTGCGGAGCGCACGGCGCCGCGCGAATTCGTGAACGGCGAGACCTTCCTGTACCTGGGCCGCCAGTACCGGCTGAAGATCGCAACCAGCGCGGTGCCCAAGGTGGCGCTCACAGGTGGCCGGTTGGTGGCGACTGTGCCGGCGGGCAGTGCAGCGGCAGTGCGGAAAGCGGTGCTGACCTGGTACCGGCACCACGCCGCCGAGCGCTTGCCCGAGCGGGCCGCGATTTGGTCCAAGAAGATAGGCGTGCCCACGCCGGTGGTGCTGATCCGCGACCAGCGGCGCCGCTGGGGAAGCTGCGACCCCAAGGGCAACTTGCGCTTCAACTGGCGGATTGTACAGGCGCCGATGCGGCTGGTGGACTACGTGGTGGCGCATGAGCTGGTCCACCTTGCCCACCGGCACCACACGACCGCATTCTGGGCCGCGCTGGGGATGGTCATGCCGGACTATGAGGCAAGGCGGATGACTCTGCGAACGGTCGGGGGCCATTTTGCGTGCTGACCACCAGTCTCCAACCGTTGCAGCCCAATACCAGGGCTTTCGGCCTCCATCTGCCTGGGGACTTTGTGCTGCCGTTCCAATGTCAAGGAGCGTTATGGCCGCAATGATAGGATTGCTGAGGCAACCATGACTTTGGCGCCTGGAAATCTGCTCGGCGCCCCACGCGCCGAGGCTGACCGAGCGATGCTCGAAAGCGCCTTCCTAGAAACACGGGACTTTCTCGCCCTCGTCCAGACGGATGACTTCAACTTCGTGGTTGGGAGGCGTGGAACCGGGAAAAGCGCACTCTTTCAAAAGCTTGCAGCTCGCGTCAAGCAGCGAGGGGATACGCTCCTGCTCACCTTGGCCCCCGAGGAACACGAAGCCGCAGATCTCAGTGGGCTTCTCCTGAAGTACGGCTCCGACTACGTAACGTTGCGGAGGATTGCGAAGCTGCTGTGGAGAGCAGAGCTTCTGTTTCGAGTCATCGCCCTCCGTGATGACCACTACAAGCGCGCGAAACTCCACTCGGACGCCCTGGATCAATGTTGCTCATCACTACACTTGGCGTGGGGGCCACTGGAGGCCGTCACGCGAGTAGAGATCCTACGCCACTACGCAAAGAGCGGGATTGATGCCAGGAACCTCCCTTCTCAGATTGCTCACGACCTTCAGCTCGACCGGCTGGAGTCTCTCGTCGCAGAGGTCTTGGCCAAGGCCACTCTGCGCGTATTGATTCTATGTGATCGCCTCGATGAGGGATGGCTGCCGGATTCTGTCTCCACTGCTACGCTCGGAGGTCTCGCCAATGTGGCCGCTGGTCTTCTTGACAAACAATCCGCAATCCAAGTGGTCCTCTTCGTGCGGGACAACATGTTCCGCGCTCTCGCCCACATGGACAGCGATTTCTCAAGGAACATTGAAGGCAACACGCTTCGGTTGAGTTGGACGAAGGACTCTCTTTTTCATCTTGTAGCAGAGCGTTTAAGAGTGGCTCTCAAGGTACCAGACACCGAAAACGACTCCAAGGTTTGGAACCGATTCGCCCAGCGTGAACTGCGCGATCGAGATGGCTTTGAGCTGTGTCTTCGCAATACCCTGTACCGACCGCGTGACATTCTGGTCCTGCTCAACGCCGCCTACCGCGTGGCGGGCGGAGACAAGCGTGAGGCAATCATTCCGGCGGATGTAGAAGCGGGTGCTCGCCAAATTTCCCACGACCGCCTCAGTGACCTGCTGAAGGAATACGACAACGTCTTGCCGGGATTGCGTTTTCTCATAGATGCCTTCAGGGGCCGATCCCCCTGCGCGAGCTTCGCCGAGGTCCTCGCCCTGCTTCAGACCACTCTGGAGACCTGTGAGTACTCCGAGCGAGATACAGCGGATTTTGCTCTGCTCAATACGGCTAGAATAGCCTTCGATGCCTTGTACGGTGTAGGTTTTCTGGGAACGAAAGACTTGTCTTCAGGCGCTTTTCAGTTCTGCCATGATGGCGCCCCAGCCCAGGTTGCCATCGATTCAAGTGTCACGACCATTGTGCATCCATGCTACTGGAAGGCGCTGGGCACCGGCGAAATTGCACTACCAGAAAGCGTGATTATTGAAGTCAACGACGAGTACTCTCCCAAAGGAGGGTTGGAGTCAGATTTTCGAACGAAAAGGATTGGAACCGTCATTGGTGAGTTGCAGAAGATACAGCGCGGTCACGAGGGGGAAGATGCATTTGAGAGGTGGATGTTGCAGGTCGTGAAGCTCCTGTTCGCAGGAACCCTGACAAATGCTCAATTGAAACCCAACGGTAATGCCGTCCAAAGACGAGATGTCGTGGCCACGAACATGGCTAGCAATGGGTTCTGGAAGCGCATTTTGGACGACTACCACTGCCGTCAGGTGATTTTCGAAGCCAAGAACTTCGATGAAATCGGCCCAGACGAATTCAGGCAGCTCACATCCTATCTGACCGGGGAGTACGGGAATTTCGGCGTGATAGTCACGCGGACGGCGAACGAGGCCCTCACCGACGTCGAGCGAGGCTGGGTGAAGGAAGCGTACCACACGCACAAGAAGCTCATCATGCTCCTTCCGGCTGCTATGCTGGCGCGAGCGGTGGGGAAAGTCCGTTCCCCAAAACGTCACGACTATGCGGACAACATGCTTCAGAAACGGATGGACACGTTTGTGCGGAGCTATATCAGCCTCAAACACCAACGAACGCGGCAACCGTGACAGTGCAGGAGAAGGGGTCACATGGACGGGCAGATACTCTTGCCGAACGGCCCTGAGTTGCCCATTGACCAAGCCGACGGTCGCTGATTCACACATGCTTTTCTCCATCAGCGTAGAAAACGGCGCGGCGGTTCTTCGCATCGAGGGCGAACTCGATGCAGGCTCGCTCCCTGACCTCAGGCCGGCCCTTAGTGGGATCTCCGGAGGACAGCCTCCGCCTCCCTGGGTGGTCGTCGACCTGTCAGCCCTTCGTCTCATCGACAGCTCCGGTGTAGGTGCCATAGTCTCCCTGTACAAGGCTGTCCATGCTTACGGGGGCAGCCTGGCCATCACGGGTGCTCGCGGGCAGCCGCTGGCCATCCTTCGTCTCCTGCGCCTGGACCGCCTTCTATCCGATCTCGCGCCGTGGCCCCGCTAATTATGCAATCTAGGCAACCAGATCGAGGCGGCACCAGATCGAGGGATGAAGTAGTCGCTAGTCACGCCAATGCCGACCCTGAAGTCGTGTGCTACGAGAGACACCGTTCATCGGGAGAGGCGTCAACTCTCTCTTCCACCACATTCGGAACGCGGCTCCGATTCCGTCTTCTTCGGCGAACGGCCCATTCGCAGCCCTACCGCGTAGGCCCGCTACGAAGGTCTTTGCCCATGGCGCGTGCAAGGTTCTTCCAGATCGCAATATCGTCTGTCCTCACGCGAGCCGCGAGGTTTTGTAGCTCACGTCCGGCAAGCGTCCTGTCTTCGACGTGCTGGCCCATGAAATCGAGTCGGCTGCGATTCGGACCCTCCGCGACAAGTTGGTAGAGAACCTGCGAGTGCCGGTTCGGTCCGGTAAGATGTGTGTTGGTCCACGTCAACCGATCGGGGAAGATCCTCACCAGCTTCTTCTTGGTGACTTTGGTCCCATCGGTCTTGAAAAGAGTGTCGGTCAGGACGAAGGCGTTACCTGGCAAGGCAGCGATCTTGCGCTTTCCGGTGTGCCCCATGAGCTGAAAATCATTCGGCTGGTAGTCGGTGGCCCACCGGAAAACCGTCTTGGCCTGGAAGGGAAGACGCTGGCTGAAAGTGATCGGTATCGAAACCATAACGGGATGATACAGAGGTTCGGGCGACAGGCAACCGCGCCCCTCAACGGGTCTGGAAACAATCTTCAAGAAGTGCCGGTTGGCTCCGCCGGGCGCTCATCGGGTTGGAGCAGCGAGAGTTCATGCTATAGTGCGGCATATGAGAACCATTCGCCGTTACTCCAATCGCAAGCTGTACGACACCGTCGACAGCCACTACGTGACCCTGCAACAAATCGCCGCTCTGATTCGCCAGGGCGAGGAAATCCAGGTTGTCGCCCACGGTACCGGCAGCGATATCACGGCGTCCACAATGGCGCAGATCATCTTTGAGGAAGAGAAGCGCACCCCTCGGCTACCTGCGCAGGCGCTACGGGAAATCATTGTAAGCGGGTTGAAATAGCGGCACGGACCTGGGGCGCCAACGGTATGGGACGTTGCCCACTACGGTCCTGGCGGTTTTGGTACGGAATCTCGATCCTGGCGCTCGTGGCGATGTCCCAGCTGTGAGCGAGGTCGGTCGTGGGCGCGGTGGCGTCCACCGGCTTGGGGCGCAGTCGTCGGAATGGAGTCTCTGCACCCGGCAATGAACGGCTCTCGTCCAGTCAGCCCGACACACCCGACACACCCGACACACCCGACACACCCGACACGCTGTCCTGGCTCACAATCCGGACGTCGACGCCGGATCAGGCGGCTACTTCGTCGTTTCCTGCGAAGACAGCGGCTGTGGCAGGCGTTACGGCGGTAGCGGCTCGCAGGGTTTGGTCGGCGCTGCGGGCGGCTCAGCCTGTTGCGGCGGGCCGGGGTCCGCGAGGCGGATTGGGGTGCCGGCGGAGGGTCTGCAAGGGTCTGTCTCGACCACTCGGACTTGCGGTTTTCAGCGGTTTTCGGGTTGACTTTCCACGACGTCACAGTCAGCCTGTGTGACGTCCGGGTGGCATCGCGAGTCGAGCATGTACGCAGGAGCAAACACCGACAGGATAGAGCGGCGAACGAGGTTGCCGACGTCTGCGACAGGGACCAGTGCGGACGCGCGAGAGATGCCGACCTTGTTTGCCCGTGCTTGGGTTTCGCAAAATCGGCCAGCGGTCGCCGTGTCCAACGCTACGGTCGGCAGTGGCCCCGCACGCGGCGCCGTACGGAAGCTGCTCGCGTCTTCAGACCGAGAGTTGCGCCACCACCTTGGGTCGTCTCTTCAGGGGCCATTGCCCGCGGTCGCGATGGCGATCGGTGCAGGCGGGCCAGAGTTGTCAGACGTCTTTCCCCATGCTTGCGTTCCGCCAACTGTACCTGCGTTGCCGGGGTTCGTGGGAAGGGGTCTCGATGCCACCGTATGTGGCGATGCACGGAAGCTCCTAGGAGCGCAGGAGCGAGAGATCCGCGAACAGCTGACATCGTCCCTTGCCGGCCACGGCCCCTGGACCGTCACAGTCAGACCAGGGTGCATCACTTTTCGGCCAAAGCGCCGCGAAAGAGCCCTGAGGCTCGCGCACCGACCACGTGCGCGCCTTGCAATCCGATTGCCAAGGCGTTCTCAACGTCGCGAGCGCCGCTCCCGCGTCGCAGCTAGCGGTGGCCGCGCCGGTGGCCAAGACGGTGGCGGTGGCCAAGACGGTGATGCTGGCGACGGCGAGCCGGCCCACGCACCTCATGGCCAGCTAGCCCCCGCGTCCGCCCGCCTCGGCTGCGGGTCGGTCGATGGTGTGGCGTGCGAGCCTGGCCCGGAATGCGTTCCCGTGGCCGACGCACAGGTGGATTGCATGGCGGAGCCTTTCCGCCGGCTCGGTGCGAATCCGCCAGACTGTCCCCCGCGCTCGTCGTCGCCCAGGGCCACCGACGCCAAGGTTTGGCTGGAGGTGGGCCATGGCTGATGGCCGCGTCTCGGTGACGTTGCTCGCCCAACGCACCGGCTACACCCCGTATCTCATTCGCCGCTGGTGCGAAACAGGCAAACTGATCGCGACCAGAACCCCAGGGCGCCAGTGGCGGATAGTCGCATCCGCTGCATTCGCCACGTTGGGCAGGTTGCCCCCCACGGATCCCGTTGCGCAGCCCGCTCCCGGCGGGGGGCCGCAGCCGTTGCCTACTCCCTCCGCTGCCGGGCAGGATTCTGGCGTCACGCCTCCCAATGACAACTTGCATGGCCGAGCTGACTCGTACGGACATGAAATCACGAGTGATAACGAGCACTTGCCATGTGACTCAGAACGAGCGACGGTGAATTCTAATGATCGAGACGATGCACCCCAGGCAGCGCCTGGGCTCCGGCAGTCCAACCTCCTTGACGCGGCAGCAATGGCGGCCTATCTGGGCGGCAAGCTTGCACCTGGAACCCTGGTGCGGTGGGCACGGGAGGGCCGGATTCCGGCCATCAAGGTCGGCCGAGTCTGGATGTTCAACCCGGCGGATGTTGTCGCGGCCCTGGCCCAGGGCTATCCACCTGCCAGGGAAGTAGGAGATTCCAGCCATGTCGATCCAGGATGTCAGCCCAGGCAGATTCGTCGTGCAGAAGTTCGCGGCCGATCCGCTCGGCGGCAAACCCCAAAGGTGGTGCAAGCGGGTGCAGGGCCGCCAGGCGGCGGAGCAGCAGGAAAAGACGTTCGAGGCCGAGGCCAACGAGTGGACGGCGAGGCAGCGACTGATAGGGCAGGCACAGGCAAAGGGGGTCGCGCTGGCTTTGCCCTCGATGCCGACCAGCGCGAACGGCTTTGCAAACTTCTTGGAAAAGATCTACCTACCGTGGGCGCGGACAAACCTTGACCCGCAAACCATGCGGGCGCGCGCGCCGTCAGTGATGATACTCGCCCAGGATCTGGGCAACATGCCGTTGCACCAGATCGAGAACGCGGTCGATGAGCTGGTCGCCAGGTGGCGCGCCGAGGGCTGCCGGTACTCGGCCGCCATCGACCGCCTTGGCCGCCCGCTGAACCGCAAGCCACGTCCGATCAGCGACGCCGGCATCAATGAACGCCTCAAGATCCTGCGCGCGATTCTTGGACATGCATATATGCAAGCCAAGGTTCTCGCCACTCGGCCTAGGATTCAGCTTCTCAAGAACAAGCGCGCCAATCCCGGCGCAGCCGAGCCGATTCGCTACTTCGCGCCTGAAGAGCGGGTTCGCTTCCATCGCTACGCCCGGACCGATATGCGCGACGTGTTTGAAGTCGGACGCATGCTGGGTACCCGGCCGGGTGAACTGTTCCACCTGAGGGTCGGTTCCGTGGACTTCAAACAAGAGAAGATCTGGGTGCAGGCCACGCCGTGCCCACTGTGCCCAGGCAACACGTGGACACCAAAGACGGGCTGCTTTCGCGGCATCGACATCTGTCCCGATTTGATGCCCATCCTGCGCCGGCTGACCAAGGGCAAACCCGACGATGCGCTCTTGATCGAGAACACCCATGGCGCGCCTTACTCACGCCTGGTGGGCAGCGGCGGCCAGTTCACCAAGACGCTCCGGCGCGCCGGTCTCGACCGCAAGGGGCTGTCGATGTACAGCTTGCGCCACACCTTCGCCGCAGACCTGATCACTGCTGGCAGACCAATCCGGGAAGTGGCCGCCCTCCTGGGCAACACGCCCCGGACCTGCGAGTTGCACTACGCGCACCTCATGCCGGGAAGGACGGCCGAGGCAGTGAAGGCGCTCAAGGCGATCGAGCCCTGGCCCACGGCGAAGCCGGTGGCGATCGCCGACAACACGAAGCGCGCCAAGAACACGGCGGCGACCAAGGCGCCGAAGAACATCAAGGCGGCGTAGTCGCCCACGGCCACCAACAAGGAACCCTCAATGAGATCGGAACGCTACCGCGAATCAAGGAACATGTCTCGCCCACTTCCTTCAAGAGCGACCAAGCGCGCCCGTCCTTGTCTGTCCAACTCCTTCTACGAGGCCAGCCGCCCCACCGAGGGCGTCGAGGGTCACCCGGTCGACGTTGTCATCGATCGCTTGCCAAAGGTGGCGAGCGTTTGTCGCAGACTGCTGCGCCTGGCGAAAAGATGGCAGGGCGAGGTCAGCGACGAGCAGGCCTTCATCGCATACGAAGATCTACGGCTGGAATACTTGAGGTTGCGCGAGCAGGGCTACTTCGACGCCGGATACCACTATGGCCTTCTCGCTGGGAGGGCAGAATCCCACGCCGCCAGCGCGGCGGAGAATCCAGCTGTTCGCGCCTTCGCTCACCAAGTTGGCCTGGCTGCCGCCGTGGCCAAGATCCCACAACCCCGGATCGCGGCGGCGCTGATGGAGATCGCGCGGGCCATGGTGCTTGGCCTGCCGCTGCGTTGACAGCCGATGCCGCTTTCCCGATGTGCCCGGCTGGTTCAACGGCTACGCTGCCCTGGTCATCTCGATCAGCACGGCCTTCCGCCCTGTCGCTCTCGCCGCCTCACCCACAGGCCCCGACCCTGCGTAAGGGTCGAGCACCACGCCGCCCTTGGGGACGAACACCTTCACGATTTGGGTCATCAACTTTACGGGCTTTGCGCTGACATGTGCCTTGGCATTCCGGACCTTGGGCACCATGAAGATGTGGCTCATGTCGCCGACGACATCGTCTGTGGCCAGCACTGTCGTTGGATAGCGGCCAAGATCATTGGCGACGAAAGCCTCATGGCCGTAGGCATTCAGCGACTCGTGGTAGACGGGACGCCGGCGACCAGCCGCTCGCAGCGGATTGATTCGACTGGCCTGTTTCTTATCCTCTTCGTTGAGCCACGGAATGCGGGCCTCGTCCACGTTGATCGGAATCGGTTTGCCCGGAGCGCGAGCAATCAGAATGGGATCGTGCGCGGGGAGCAGATGGCAAAGAGATGGGGCTCGGCCCCCGCGATACATCCAAATCGCTTGATCCTTCACCAGAAATCCCGCCTGCCGCACGCGCCAGCCCAAGACGTCGTACAGCCGACGGGCCGCGAAGGCCACCAGCACCGCGCCCGGCTTCAGAAGACGCAGCACCTCGCGCCAGACTTCAATGGCGGGCACATCTTGATCCCAGTCAGCCACGTGGAGCCCGTAGGGTGGATCGCAGATACAGGCGTCAAACACACCCTCTGGCAAGAGGGGCATGACGTCCCGGCAGTCGCCGTAGATCACTTCGACGGATGGGTCGGCGTAGGCATCAGCCCCACACACCACGACGCCGGAGCCAAAGCTCTTGGCGGAGGTTGGATCGGCGGTGGCGGTTCGAAGCACCCATTCACGGTAGCTCGTTCCGCAGGCAAGTCAGCGGCAGCGGCGCCGCCGCCAACCGAATCGGTCAAAACGGTGAAAACCATCAAATCCGTCAAGACCGTCAAAACGATCAAAACCGTCAGGACCGTACAGAGTGCCACCCTGCCGGCGGGAGAGCCGATCACGGGATCTCGCGCCTTTGCACGCCCAGCCCATCGCCGGATTACCTCATTCCTACCTCATGCAGCCGGATTACCTCATGGCGCATTGTAGGCACAAAAAAAGCCCTGGAATTACCAGGGCTTTTGAGCGGGCGAAGGGACTTGAACCCNNCCGTCAAGGGGTTGGCCGATTCTTTCGTTTCTGTCCTCGTGCATCTCAGAGTGTCCAAAAGGCCATGCAGACCACTATGCAGCCCACGGCGCGTTGTGTCCTTCGAGCAGTCCCTTGTACCCGGCCATCGAAATGATCTTGGCCACTGCCGCCCTCACCTCACCAGGCGCCACCGTGGAGTAGTGCATCTGCATTGCCTCGGTAGCGTGACCACAGATCTCACGGGTGACGACATCACTGACATTGGCCCTGCGTGCCAGATCCTGGAACGTGCGCCGCATGCCCTTGGGCGTGACGTGCTTCTTCAACCCGATCGCGGTCCCCACGGTCCGGAAGGGCTTGTCCAGCGTCGACATGGATCGGAATCCGCCGGTCTCTGACGGGAACAGCAACTCCGACGATCCCATGGGACCCGTTGGCAGGCTAGCCACGTGCCATCTAAGAATCGTCATGAGATCCTCCGGCAGATCGATGCGGTAGCGAGTTCCCTGCTTCGTGACGTTCATCACCTCTTCCCCCCTCGTCTGCGACCTCCGCACAAACAACACTGCCCTGTCCCAAAGTAGGTCCGGCGTTGCCCCGTTCCGCCGTAGCGGCCGAAGCGACGACGGACGCAGCCCGGTCGCAAACCCCAGCGCCGTGATGGCGAAGTGTTGCGGGAACAGCTCCAGCATCTTCGCCAGGAACAACGGCACCTCCCCGTCGAGCAGACTGTTCGGCTCCTCTTCGGTGAACGTCTCCCACTCGCTCGTGTCCAGTGGCTCGATCCCCTCCGATGGGTCCTGCGCTAGCTGAAGATCCTTTCGCGCCGCCTTCATGATCACCTTCAAGATCGATAGGTGCGTGTTCGGCGTGTGCGGGGACAGGTTCCCCGCCTTCACCTGCCGCCCTGCCCCCTCCAACCATGTCTCGATCGCCACGCGGGACACCTTGGCCATCTCCACCCGCCCGAAACGCGGGATCAGATGTAGCCGCAGAGTCGATTCCCACTTCTCCCGTCCCTTTGCGGACCGGATCGCGCCCTTGGCCACTTTCCGTTCGAAAAGCGACACGGCGTAGTCGCCGAAGAAGGTCTTCGTCGCCGCCTGAACCCCGCCTGCCTTCACCTTTCGCATCTCGTCGCTCAGGACCCGAAACGCATCCTGCTTTTCCGCCACGCGCTCGTCGACCTCGACCACGATCTTCTTGATCTCTTTCATCTTCCCCGTGCGCGGATCGAGGACTCTTCCTCGCACGAAGAACCCGCCTTCCTTTCTCCGCCACACGCCCGGCAGCGACGGGCGTGGTGCGATCCATATGTTCCAGCGCTGCACCCATTCTGGTTCTCTCGTTTGCTTGTCCATCTTGGCCTCCGTTTGGAGGCGCATCCGGACGTTCCGAGGACAGGATACCACCATCTGGGTTCCTTCCTGCGGCCAACAAATCCAGGTCGGCAATCCCCCACATGTACGGTCCGCCGCCGCCCCGTCGCCCGACCGGATGGATGCGCCCTTTCAGATGGACCTGCCGCAGACCGCTCGCCGTCTTGAACCCGAGGTATCGGGCCGCCTCCGCCGTGGGCAGCGCGCGGATCGGCGCGCTCCCGCCCTCTTCCGAACATCGCCGGATTCGAGCAAGGGCCGCGTCGATCTCCTCGCGAGCCACGGCCCGGCTCTCCTCACGAATGAAGCGCCTCAGGATGACTTCGATGCTGTCTGGGTCGATGCCCATCTCTGGGGCTTAATGGAAGCAGAAATCCAGATGCCCAGTATTTTCGCCCCGAGCGCCGCGTAGTTTCCTCCACCCCCGGCCACGCCTCCCGGCGCGCCTCACTCAGCGCGGACGTGACTTCGCGTCGCGAACCTGGCTGCGAGCACGATCCCGCGCGCCGTCTGGATCATTGATGTCCTCGTCGTCACGAACGAGTTCGGCAACCTCCTTCCACGAGAACCCATCATCCTTCAGGATGGTTCGCACTTTTGCGATCAGCTTGGCCGGTCGGCCAACTCGTGGCGGCCAGATCGCCTGTAGAACCGGCAGGTGGGGATTGATGATGTCGTGCTGTACATAGCGCAGCACCTTTTCCAGGTTGTCGAATCGGGACTCGACTTTGAGATCGCTGTATATGGGTAGCTCGGCAAATTTCTCGGGATTCTCGCAGAAGAAATTGATTCTCATGATTGAGAGTCTCTTCCACTCCTCAGTCGATTGCGCCTGGAACTGACGTTCCATCGCCTCCTCAAGCAAAGCCGTCAGATACTGCCGCTCGGATGCCTTGTACTCTTCGACGTAACTCGCCAGGCGCTCCTTCATCTTGTGCAATCTGCGGATCTCCCGGTCGATCCGGCCCCGCATCTTCACCACGTGGGGCGGAGGGTTAATCGGCGTGAGCACGCTGGAGCGACAAAGCAGGATGGTCCGCGCGACGCCGCAAAGCCTGCAGGCCGGCCGAAGCGCCTTTCCGCCCAGAGAGAACCTGCCAGCCCCATGCTTTGGTGGTGTGGATTGGCGGATTGAGCGATGGCCCTGGAGATGCTCCCATGCGCCCTGAAGTCCCCACACCGGATCCCAGTCGCTGGGTAGATTCTTTGGGAGGCATTTCTCCCGCTGCATGCACGCCCATAGCGGCGAGATGTCGAACTTGAACCTGTCTTTCACGGCCTTGGCCAGGGCGTCCCGCGTGCAGGGCTCCGGCCTGACCAGGTTCGATTTCGTGGCTCGGACCCGCCCGTCCTGGCCGCCGTCATCATCTGGGCCATTGCCAGCAGGGGACTCCGCGTCTTGGGGCGGGGCGCTCCCGCCTTCGGAACTGTTCAGGGTGACGACCGGATCGATACACCCCTCTGTCGAGCGAGGTTCCTGATGCGTTGTTTCTTTGATCATCCATCAATCGTGACACGCCTGGAGAGCCTGTCAAGTACATGAAATTATTACATTTTATGCATGCTGAACGATGCGCCAATTCCACTTTTGACACATCGTTCACCAGCGCAAGATTCATCTTTCCGTTCCGCAGAGTCTCATCGCTCCGAAGAGCGATGCCTTGTTGCGTCTATGACGCCGAATGCCTGCCAAGCCCCGCTACATCCAGGTGACGTCGAGGGTCTTGCGCGGTGGAATGGCTGCGTACTCGTGTTTCGCGTAGCCGAGCATGGTGGCGGCGTGGGCATGGCGCCCCTCGGGGATGCCGGCCAGCTTGACCACGGCGGGGGACATGCT